>JAKJCY010000170.1 GCA_022706235.1 Candidatus Hydrogenedentota bacterium
CCCCCGGACAATAGTCACACAGGTTGAACCGTAGGCAACTAAATACGGCATGGTGGCCCCCCCTGTTATCAAATAGCACTTGGCAAAGCCGGCGCCGGCCACGTAACAAGCGACAAGCCATACATCATCTGATATGCCGCATCACTTTATCCAGTTCATTCAACGTTCTGACTTCAAAATTCAGTACCTGGTAAAAAAGATATCCCAAATATCCTGTCCAAACCAGGATCAATGCAGTCATGAAAACTTTAAGACCCGGACCCATACGGGTTGACCTCCAAACCAGCGGCAGCGCAAGAGGTCCAATGAGAACAAAGGCCAATACAGCAATCCAAGCCGGGTGATAATACCAGGCATCACCAGTCTTTTGCCTTGCGCCACAGCAGGGGCAAAACACGGCGGACACATCGATGGACCGGTTGCATTTCCTGCACTTGGAGACGGGGACGGCGGATACATCGTTGATCGGTGTATCTTCACTGCACCCCTCTTTTGATGTATGGTTATCCACGGTAAACACACTCCAGGCGGCCAACACCCCACCGTCTACCTTATCATCACCGGGATGATTGTACTCCTTTGCTTGTACTATCAACAAAACACAACCGATGGTCATGGAACAGTGGCCCTTACCCACAAAGCCTGATGAAAAGAACTATCGAATCCCTTTTAAAACCTTGCCGTTCTTCTTATCACGACACGACCCGCGTCACGTTGATAAGCAAAGGAAAACAACGGATTGGAAGAGCCTTACGAATTGTCACCGACAGAGTCGGTGGATTAACCTTGATTCAGCACAGAATCGTCAGGAAGCCGGGAACTTTCCCTGACCAGGGGATGTCCCCGGCTTTCTTGTACTTATGTTGAATACGGTCCGCTGGTTTTTTGCATAGAAAGCTGCGGATTACCCGCTCATGGCGGCCTTATATTCCGGTGTGGTTGCGTCTATCGGATATGCTTCGAGTCCCATTTCACTCTGGTCCAGGCCCACATATTCCTCTTCCGCGCTGACGCGTAATCCGAGCAACGCTTTGGTGATTCCCCAGAAGAGGAAAGACGCGGTCAGTGTAAAGGCGGCAACCGCGGCGATGCCGATGCCCTGCACCAGAAGCTGCTTGAGTCCGCCTCCATAAAAGAGACCGCGGTCCATATTGAACAAGCCTACCGCAAGCGTGCCCCATATGCCGTTCACCAGGTGCACGGACAGGGCGCCCACCGGGTCATCAAGGTGGAATTTGTCAAAGGTCAGCACAGCCTCCACGACCAGGATGCCTGCGGCCAGGCCGATAATCGCGCTTCCGCCAATCGTAACGCCGTCACAGCCCGCCGTAATGGCTACCAGACCAGCCAGGCACCCGTTGATAATCATGCTCAGGTCCGGGGTGCCCAAACGCACCCACGCATACAGCATTGCCGCGACGATGCCCGCCGCCGCCGCCATGGTGGTGGTAACAGCGATATGGGCGATGGCGCCGCCGTTTGCGGCCATGGTGCTCCCGGGATTGAACCCGTACCAGCCCAGCCACAGGATAAGGCCGCCCAGCGTGGCCAGCGCCATGTTATGTCCGGGTATGGCATTGATGCCCCCGTCCGGCCGGTATTTTCCCAGGCGGGGCCCCAGTAACAACACGCCCGCGAGGGCCGCCCAGCCGCCCACGCTGTGCACCACGGTGGAACCGGCGAAATCCAGAAAGGCCGTGTCCATAAGATTGCTCAGCCAGCCGCCGCCCCAAATCCAGTGGCCCGTCAGCGGATATATAATCGCCACCAAAAATACGGAGAACAGAATGTAGGCCTGAAACTTGATGCGTTCCGCCACGGCGCCGGAAACAATCGTTGCGGCGGTACCGGCGAAGACCAGTTGGAAGAAGAACTTGGCCTCCAGAGGTACGCCGGGCCAGCTGAGCGCGGCATAGACGCCCGCATAAGCGTCGCCCGTCAGCGGGCTGTTATCGGCGCCGCTGAGGAAAAATCCTGACCATCCCACTAGGGCGTTACCGTCTCCAAACATCAGCGCAAAGCCGACGGCCCAGAAAGACAGGCTCGCAAGGGCAAACACAATGAAGTTCTTCGATAAAATATTCACGGCGTTCTTGGCCCGGCAGAATCCCGTTTCCACGAGGGCGAATCCGGCGTTCATAAAGAAAACCAGGAACCCGGCAAGCATGACCCACAGTGTATCGAGCATTACCCGGGTACTGTCCGCTTCGGAAGCCGCTTCTTCCGCACCGGCGAAAGGCATGACACAGCATAGCCCGGAAAGCAGCGTTGCGAAGAAGAAAACTCCGCGCAGCGGCATTTTGATTTTAGTTTCCTGTCGCATATTCATCTTTTAAATCCTCTCTTGGTTGTAGCGATTTCATCAAGGTATATTTTCTTCGTTGAATACTCACGGGGTTGAAACAGTCATGTCACCACGGCATCTCCCGTCTCGCCCGTGCGGATGCGAATGGCTTCGTCAACGGGCAGCACAAAGACCTTGCCGTCGCCGATGTGCCCGGTGGATGCGGCACCGCAAATGGCTTCCACAACGGTCGCCGACTTGTCATCTGACGTGAAGACTTCCAGTTTGATCTTGGGCAGGAATTCAACCACATACTCGGCGCCGCGATACATCTCCTTGTGCCCTTTCTGTCTTCCAAATCCCCGGACCTCGGAAACCGTCAGCCCTTGTATCCCCACATGCGCCAGGGCGTCCTTCACCTCTTCGAGCTTGAACGGTTTGATAATGGCTTCTATCTTTTTCACCGGACCTCCTTTGTTTGCTGTTGGCGGCGGGACCGGCCGGGAACCCGCACACCAGGTTGAAACCTTCAAAACAGTATTACAGGGAATATGAGCACGATGCGTGCCAAAGTTAGTAGGTAAGGATGTATAGCGCCCGCAAGGAACCGGTATGATGATAGAATGCCTATACAAAGGGAGGAGTTTTATTTTGGAAGTGGATGGCTGAGCGCCAGACGTCGGGGATTTAGTAAACGGATTTCCTACTGCGCTGTAGGTTTCATGATACTAAGCCCCTTTTTTGGTAGCCTTTTTTCTCGCGATGGGGAGCAAGTCGGCCTTTGCGGTAGGGGCGCCGTATTGCACAGGGCAGAAGGGAAGAAGGCCTTATTACAGGCACTTGACAGGGGAACGATTGGGTTTTCCGTGATCATCCATTCACCGTGCCGGATGAACATTCTGGTTGGCATAGAATATGCTCTGCAAGGTACAAGCGGATTGTTATCGCCGCCCGATGCGTGTCATCCCTTCCGATGATGACGCATGATGTGTTTCACAAGGTTCTTGTCAGGCATCCATACAACGAATAGAGGAGAATTGCCATGCTGCTTCTTGAATTGCTGAAAGAATTGTTTAAAGTCACCTTTGATTTTTTTGCCGGGTGGCTGCGGGACCGGGTACTGGGCGCCATCGCCTCAGAATAGAATATCGCGATGAAGGCCGGTTTCCAGTCCGCGAATGGGATAGGCATTTCGGAACGGAACACCGGGACTATCAAAAACTCTTAACCGGGGATGTTCCCCATGGAAAGGAATGAATAATGGACCTTGGCATTTTGGTATCGCTACTCGTGGACAAGACGGTAACGTTTTTCCTGGACCTGTTTCTGAACGGCATGTTCGAGTTTTTGTCCGGCATTCTCTTCGGCGGTGCCGCCTAAGCCCGAATACCACCGTTTGAATCATTACCGCCCGCGTTGGATGCACTTCCAATGCGGGCGTTGTGCATACCCCGGGCTTGGTTTTCTGTGCACTTCGGTTTCCCTTTTAAGGCAGTAGTTTGGTGAAAATAGAGTGCGAAACAACATTCAGCCCCCGGAACTTTCATAAGTTCCGGGGGCTTCAAACAGACAGGACCAGGCTTCAGCGGCTTTGACTAAAACGTCAGCTCCGTCTCCAGAAAGACGTAGTCATAGTCATCGTCTTCATCGCCGCCCCACGCGTCAAGCCCGTTCAATATGAAGAAGTTTTGCTCCAGACCCTTGCGTCCGAAAAAGTGGGCATATCCCGCGCGGATCACCAAGTCTTCACTGTACTGGTAATCACCGTACAGGCCGACCTCAAGCCCGATCTGCCGGTCTGAATCGGGCGTTCCGAGCCACCAGCCGACGCTGGGCACATTCTCGTCCACTTCGAAATAGGCGCATACCAACTGCAACGATACCGCTTCCGTTGGAGCCGTTCCAATGCCCACGGCATAATAGAGCAGGTTGGATTCATCGGTGTTGGCGAAAAACTCGGTGTACTCCCAGTTGGAAAACAGGCGGTTGAAGGGCAGCTCGCGGTCATTGGAGAACCCTTTCAGGTACTCCGTATCTCCGCCGCCAAAATAGGCGAACCGTGCGAAGGGACGGGGGGACCAGGCGGTTTCAAAGGTGTATCCGATTTCGGAATTCACGGCGAAGACATCATATTTCACATCAGCCTCGCCAAAGCCGTAGGGGCAGGCCGAAGGCAGCCCGTCCACATCGCCAAACTGGTACGTGGCTTCCACATCAAAATCGAAACCGCCCAGAACGCCCGCACTTCTGACGCCCAAAGTATGCAGGTCCAATGTATCTCCGGGCAGGAACGCATTGGCCTCCAGCGCCGGAACCTCATCGCGTAAATACATCCAGTACGCATCCAGCGTGATATCCTCAATGCCGGTATAGGAAAAGTACACGGCGTAGAAGTCCGTGTCCTCTTCGCCGAAATCGCCGTGGTTCTCCGCCAGCTTGGACGCCACGGCGTCCAGCGAAAAGGCGTCGTTGCTCCAAGTCAGTCTTAGGGCGTCAAAAGAGAGGCCGGTAAACACTGCGGCGGCGTTGTTGACGCCAACCAGCCACTCCGTGCCGAAACTGAGCTCCTGGCGACCAATACGCGCGGAAAGGGGACTGCCCCACAGGTCGCGCGCTTCGATATAAGCCTGGTACAGATGAATGCTGTCGTCCTCTCCGGCACGGGTATCCAGTCCGGTCAGATAGTTGGAGCGGAAATCATCGCCCCAGCCGCTGTAATAATCGAATTCAACGAACGCGGACACTTCACGGGTAAAGTCCGCTTTGACATTCAGGCGGGTACGTTGTTCTATCCAACTCATGTCTCCAAGGCTGTCAAAGTTGTAGTAATTCCCGCGTATCCGGATAGATCCGCCGATTTCCACATTCTGTAGCTCGGCATAAACACCGGGGACCATCACCGCGAAAAGCAAAGTAGAACAAAAGATAGTTTTTAACATACAAATATTTCTCCTTCGGTTTGTTGCTTTGCCGTTCTAAACGTGAACGGCCTTTTAGGATAGGGGAATTCCCTGTCAGGTTTATACAAAAAGGGTGTCCACCAAAGTTGTGCCGCCATATATGATTCCTGCCTCCTTTCAGGCGGATAAATTTACCCGGGGCCACCAGTGCACCTCTGCAAAGGTATCTTCAAGACAGCAAGAACAGTGCCAACCTGTGAACATCCGGAAGCAATCAGCGGTTGCTGGTTGAGAAACGTACTGATGCGTCTTCCATAGTCCTGCGCAAAAACGGAACGGACCTCTGGTAACAGGATTTAACACCTTGAAAACATATATGTTAAGGGATTGAAAAAGGAGTCCTAACCGCAGGGTAGGCCCCTGAAACCCATAATCCGGCTTGTGTGATGTACTGCTGAAAGGGCCGGTGCTCTCGTTGTGGTACTGAAATTATCGCCCAAGTAAAAAATCATGCCCGGCGCCACCCGAAGATACCTACCATCCAGAGTCTTTTGATACATCAACATTACGAACACGTAGGATACGCTCAAGGGACCGTCGCGGTCAGAGTTGCTTTTTCGCCCTCTCTATCCTGGTTTTGTTAAGATACAGGCATTATGAACCTGCCAAACATCCTCACACTAGGCCGGTGCGTGCTCGCGGCATTCTTCGTGCTCTTCATGTCGTTCGACCATGTGGCGTGTTATATTATTGCCTATGGTCTGTTCGCGGCTGCTGCCATCACCGACTACTATGACGGGAAGATTGCGCGTGCACAAAACCTGATTACCAACTTCGGTAAGCTGCTCGATCCGGTTGCGGACAAAATCCTGATGGTCGCGGGGTTTGTCATGCTGATGCGCGTGCCGGACCTTAAAATTCCCGGTTGGGCCGTCATTGCCATCCTGGCGCGGGAGTACCTGATCACAGGCGCCCGTTCCCTGGCCGCGTCCGATGGCGTCATCCTCCCTGCCAACGCGTGGGGTAAAGCCAAGACGGCGATTCAGATGACCTATGTCTTTATTATTTTGGCCCTCGTCATCTTTTGGCGCATTATCCTCGCGGTACCCGCACTTCGCGCCGTCTTGCCCGGGGCTCCCGCTACCTACAGTGCGTGGCTGGAATACCTATCCCTGGGCGGTATTATCCTGGTAGCCGTCTATACCATCTATTCCGGGATACAGTTTACCTGGGTCAATTGGAATGCACTGAGACTGCATCAACTGTAACCGGAAGGGCTGGCAATGCCGCAACGATATCCGTCCAAAGCCATCGTTAACCTGGATGCCTACGCGTCCAATCTGGCGCTGGTGCAACGGATCGTGGGCCGGACCGTCGGCGTAATTCCGATTGTAAAGGCCAATGCCTACGGGCATGGCCTGGAACCCATCTCACAAACCGCCATCAAAAGTGGCGCTAATCTTCTCGGCGTTGCCGCCGTGGAAGAGGCGATTCGTCTCCGGGACGCCGGTATCGAAACCCCCATCCTTGTTATGACACCTCCGCCCCGAGAAGTCCTGCGCCTGTTTATTGAATACAAATTGACCCCGATGCTCTCCGACATGGCTTCGGTCGAGGCTCTGGGCACCATGGCCCATGAAGCCCGCCGCGTGGCACCGATACACTGCAAGATAGACACCGGCATGGGACGTCAGGGGATCGGGTATGATGAAGCACTGGAAACGCTCCAATCCCTCAGATGTGTAACCAACATAGACATTCAGGGTGTCTGCACCCATTTCCCCTCCGCCGATGTGGTGGATGACAGTTTTACCCTGGGACAAATCAAAGCATTTAAACAGTTGATTAAACAAATGGAAAAAGCGGGAATCCCCTATGAAATAGCCCATGCCGCCAACAGTGCCGCCATCGTCAACTACCGGGACAGCCTGTTTGACGCGGTGCGTCCTGGCCTCATCTGCTATGGCATCTGGCCGTGCAGGGTCGCTTCCCGCGTGTCCACACTAAGACGGGTGCTGCGTTGGGAAACCACCGTGGTCCAGGTACGCCAACTCAAGCAGTATGCCACTATCGGCTATCGGTGCACCTACACCGCACGGGGCCCCATCCGAACAGCCGTCCTGCCCGTGGGATATGCCGATGGCTACCGGTATCAACTGTCCAATAATGCCGATGTGCTGATACGGGGACGGCGCTGTCCTGTTCTCGGCGCGGTATCCATGGACCAAATTGTCGTGGATGTTACGGCGTTGCCCCATGTTTCCTGCGGAGACATCGCCACCCTTATTGGCACGGACGGGGCATTGGAGATTACCGCCGAAGAACTGGCGGAACGAGCGGGAACTATTCCGTATGATATCTTGACAGGGATAGGCATGCGGGTGTTTCGGGAATACGTTCACGACAAGACGGAGAAAGCCTGACCGGGGAGTTGCCATGGCAACGCATTATTTCATCGACGCCTACAATGTTATGCTCAAATCAACTGTGCTTCGGGCGGCTGCTCACCTCGACCTGGAACGGGCACGCGACATGCTCCTCGATTATGTGCAGTGTTTCTGCCTCTCGGGCGACCACGAGGTAACCGTGGTGTTCGACGGGCGGGAACAGCATCGGAACGGTACCATTGCGCCCCATGAAGTCAAGGCGCCGGGGGTTCATATCCTCTTTTCTCCCCATCAGACCTCCGCCGACAGCGTAATTGAACGGTTGATTTATCAACAAACCAACCGCATGAACTGTGTCGTGGTCAGCAATGACCGAAGCCTGCGTGACCAGTGCCGGGGCATGGGTACACTCACCATGGAGGCGGACAGTTTTATTAACTCGGTGCGGCAGGTCCAACGCAGCGCCCGGGAAACACTCACCAAGCGGGAACAGACACAAGCCCTGCTTTTGGAAGACCAGTTAAGTGAAAACAACCTGCGCATACTCCAGGCCCTGCGGGATAAACTGACGGATAACCACGTACAGCACAAGGGAAAACCGGCATCCCGAAAGAAGAAATAGATCGTTACTAAAAAAATGATTCTTGAATAAATAGGGCCATGTATTCGTCTGAATAGACAGATGAGGCCATGTGGTTGCATTCAGGCCTTGGCCCCGCGCAGGGAAACTGTCGTGGCGGGTGTAATCTTGGTATACGGTTCCGATGAAAGTCGTTATGAACACCCTCAATGGGAAATGTAACATTTTCCCGGCTGGATGGTGTATGATAAGTGTGTAGGAAGTATCGAACAGGAAACGGTTGAAACAGATGCAGCAGATGACCGTGCATCGGCAGAAAGGAGCGTAAGAATGGAGTGGTTCATTTACATTTGGGTTTACATTTTCCTTTCCATCTTGTCCTCTGGCTTTGGTGGATACGAGTATTTCTGGCCCATTTACTGGTATTGAGACAACAGCATTCCCGTTCTGTCCGGGCTTACTGCGCCGGAATGCCGGGAATATCAGACTGGTTATGCTTCCGGGAACCATGTCCGGTTCCCGGAAGTCTGCCTATACTGCGTATGCGCGCCTGAATGCAGGCGCTGCAGTCTCCGGCCGACTCCCGGATGCAGGCCTTGGAGGGATAAATTTCATACAGGGCACGGTAGCGGACGGGGGTCAGGTTCGGCATAACCACATTGGCGCCGCGCATCAGACCCAATTCACGGCCTTGCGCCAGGTTGAGGGTGGCCAGGGCTGTCGTACTGGGTATGTTGGCTTCAGGACAGGCGAGACGGGTTAACGCCAGCACTTTGTAGGTCATAAATTCCGTGTTGGGGGCTTGTTCCCCTTCCGCGGCCAGGGGTAGTTCTCCGCGGCCCAACGGGGTGTCCGGATGGGCGATGAAGGGACCCACGCCAATCATATCAAGGTCAAGTTCCCGGAAGAGGGCGATATCCCGCGCAAGCGAGGTGTATGTTTGTCCCGGAATGCCCACCATGACGCCGCTGCCCGCTTCATAGCCCAGTTGTTTAAGGCGTTTCAGCAACGCGATGCGATCGCTCAGCCCCTGCCGGAGGGTGGGCGGGTGAATGCGGTCATAGAGCGCGCGGTCCGAGGTCTCGAAGCGCAAAAGATACCGGTTCGCCCCGGCGGCACGCCAGGCGACCAGGTCTTCATCGGGGCGTTCTCCCAGGCTTAACGTAATGGCAAGGCCGGTTTGTTCTTTCACGTCCTCAAGCCACTCCCGGGTAATCCCGTAATCTTCCCCGGACTGCAACACTACAGTTCCGTATCCGTACTCACGCGCCTGCCGGGCGCATTCCAGTATTTCTTCCCGCGTCATGCGGTACCGCTGCAGGTCCCGGTGTTCGGCGCGCAGGCCGCAATAGGCGCACTTGCGGATACAATAACTGGATATTTCGACAAGGCCGCGCAAATGCACTTCGTCGCCCACATACGCCTTGCGCGCCGCGTCGGCGGCTTTCCACAGCGATTCCAGGCGGGACTCATCCACCTCGCGCAGCCAGCCTTCCATGGCCTCAATATCAAG
>JAKJCY010000171.1 GCA_022706235.1 Candidatus Hydrogenedentota bacterium
CATGTACATGGGCGTTCCCAGTGTCTGCCCGGCAATGGTGACGCCCTGCGGCTCGTTGTCCAACGGACCTTGCTGGAAACTGTCACCGTGTTCCTCACCCCCGGCTGCTTCATTAAGTTTGCGTGCGAGTCCCCAGTCCAAAACGACCGTTTCCCCGTATTCCCCGATCATTACGTTGGCAGGCTTGAGATCGCGATGGATGACCCCCCGGCTGTGGGCATAGGCTATGGCCTGACACAAGCTGACGAAGTGCGTAAGCAATTGCAGCCTTTCCCGCAGCGATGACGCATGAACAATGGTTTCAGCCAGGGTTTTTCCCCGCACGAGCTTCATGGTGTAGTAGGGCACCCCGTGTTGCCGGAAGCCCAGTTCATATACCGGCACAATCGAGGGGTGTTCCAGACTGCCGGTAATGCGCGCTTCCTGGAGAAAACGATGCATCATGGGGTGTGTGCGGTCAGGAAAACAGGCCGGTCCCTCCACGGTTTCGGTATGAAATGCCGTTTTGGGCAGCAATTCCTTGATGACGATATCCCGGGCGAGAATCGTATCATACGCGATGAGAATACGGCCCATGCCTCCACGCGCATACTCTTTCTCGCCCGTGTACCGTCCGGTGGTTTCCCGCACGTTGAATTCAAAGGCGACGGATGCATCATTCAGGTGGGCCGTTGCACTCGAATCTACGCCCTGCTCTTGCTCAGAAGCCGGCTGCTTTCTTTCAGCAACGTCCTTTTGGGGGTCAACGGTATTCGATGTCCCTGTCATTGTTTACTCCGAGTCAAGACCGCATCATTTTTGGAAAGATTTCTCAAGCGGAGCGCTATGCATTATAGTAAAAATAAAAATGGATGCTGTAATCCTATTGGACAACACTTGGTCTCCGCGAGTGGGGGCCCAGTGCACAAATGGTCCATTTTGTCATAGGGACTGGTAATCTTCCCGTATTCAACGTGAACCCGCAGGGTACGGATAGCGCCCGGAGCCCTGCACAGTATACTGACGTTACTCATCTACAGATACACAAACAGCGGCTTCTTGGCGCAGAACATCGTGAAGACCACACACCGGGACATTCGGCTGTTGTTCCTGATATCGGACGCGCACTTGGATCACGCCACATTCGTACGACGGCTGGACCGATTGGATAACGCTTCCCGGCGGCCCGAAAAACGGCAGGGGCCATCGTTGGGAATGGGAGTCACAGAATGTCCCTGCCCTTGCGCCGGAAATAAAGGACAGATTTTAAAACGGTGGCTCGTAGGAGGGGGGAAAAGAAGGGAAATGGTGGAGCTGTGGAGGATCGAACTCCAGGCCTCCGCATTGCGAACGCGGCGCTCTCCCAGCTGAGCTACAGCCCCGATACCGTCACCAGTATAGCAAAAAAACGGAAAGCATTGCAACGATTTGCCGTCCTGCGATTCATGGTCGTACCTTACATTGGTAATGCTGAGATGGCCTGCACACCGGGTGCTTCCTGAACATCCTTCGGACAAAAATCCGGTGAGATTTGACAATGCCCCGGGCCTGACGCGATAATTTCCGGCAGAGCGCATTCCTGCAGGTTGTTGTCTGCACATGGGTTATGCTTCCGCCGCAGGGCACATTTTGATGCCGAGTGTCCTGCTCGTCTTGAGTAAACTGTTTTGGTAAAGGGGTCGGACTGCCGGCGGGCGGGGAAATTGTATTATACTTTCACCGGGTCATGGTATCTGCGCGCGGGAAAGCGCTTTCGTGAATCATGGGCTTCGTGATGGAACATGTTCCAAGAAAGGGTTCGTAAAATGCACCTGAAATTAGTGCCGGTTGCAGCGGTCTTGTTACTTGTTTCGGGCTGTGTAAGCCTGGGAAATCCATTTCTCAAACTCAAGCCCGACTATTCCACCGTTCCGGAAGAGGAATTGAAGGCCTTTGCCGCGGAAGTGGAGCAATTTGTCATCGACGGGGAGCGGGAACCCGCCTTTGATACCTATGCGTCCATCGTTACGGACAATGAAGAATTTCGCCAGGCCATTCGCATGCGTGCCGCCCGGTCACAGTTAATCCAGGACTTGTTGAATTCCGGGTTCGCCTATGAGCAGAAATCGGGCACCATCGCGACCATCCGCACCCGGGAATATAAACGCGCCACGGACAGGCGCAAGCGAGACCAGGACGCGCTGGTGGTCATCAACGAGAACGCCAACCGCTGGACGCTGTATGAGTCGCTGGTAAAGGCATCCCATTGGCAACCCGGCGCACTGGGCGCCGTGCAGGACGCCTTCTTCAATGCACGGGTCGACTTGCTCTCTCCCGGACAGAAGTATCAGGAACCCGACGGCGCCACCGTGGCCAAGTAAGAGCAGTTGAACCGCATTATGATAGACCTGCGCAGCGATACCCTGACCAAGCCCAGCGACGGCATGCGTAAAGCCATGGCCGAAGCGGAAGTGGGCGATGATGTCTATGGTGAAGACCCCACGGTAAACCGGCTTGAAGGCTTTTGTGCGGAATTGCTCGGCAAAGAGACCGCCCTGTTTCTGCCGACAGGCACCATGGCCAACCTCGTGGCGTTCCTTTCTCAAACCCGTCCGGGCGAGACCGTCATCATGAGCGAGGCCGCCCACCCGTTCCATTACGAAAACGCCAACCTGTCCATGGTCGCCGGACTGCTCACCCGTACCATCAGCGACGACTTGGGGAAGTTCACGGCGGAACAAGCCGCCGCTCAGATAGTGCGGGAAGACGACCCGCATCTTTCCCCGACGACCCTGGTGGCCGTGGAAAACACCACCAACCGCGGGGGCGGCGCCTGCTGGGAGTATTACGAACTGGAAAACATTGCCGGGCTGTGCAGGCAGCACCGGATGCGCCTTCATTGCGACGGCGCGCGCATCTTCAATGCCTGCGTTGCCACCAATATCGAGGTGCGCCATTATGCCCGGTGCTGCGATACGTTGTGCTTTTGCCTTTCCAAGGGGTTAGGTGCCCCGGCAGGGTCCATTCTCGCCGGCGACCGGGAAACGCTCCACAAGGCGCTTCGCTTCCGCAAAATGCTGGGCGGCGGCATGCGCCAGTCGGGCATTCTGGCCGCAGCCGGGTTATACGCGCTTGAACATCATCTGCCCTGCCTGAATGAAGATCACCGGCGTGCGCGCGATTTCAGGCGGGCCCTCGAGGCGGAAGGCGTGAACTTCTGCCTGCCGTCGCCGACGAATATCCTTTACCTCAAAGCAGCCGACCCCGCCGCCGCAACGGCTGCCCTCAAACAGCACGGTGTGCTGGTGCTTCCCCACGGCTACGACCGGATACGGGTGGTATTTCACCGCGACATTGATGATGCCGCGGCAGCGGTCG
Source organism: Candidatus Hydrogenedentota bacterium (assembly GCA_022706235.1). Classification (GTDB taxonomy): domain Bacteria; phylum Hydrogenedentota; class Hydrogenedentia; order Hydrogenedentales; family CAITNO01; genus JAAYBJ01. The sequence goes on from JAKJCY010000171.1 coordinate 3,337, forward strand.
CCCTGGAAATCTTCAAACGGACGCTGTTGTCCACCCCGTGATTAGATTCGGGGCGGACGTCCCTGAAGAGGCAGACGAAGAATGAAACTGGCAAAAAAAAATTTTCTTATCGATATGGACGGTGTTCTGGTCCGGGGGCGCAATCCGCTTCCCGGCGCCCGGGACTTTATCAGCCGGCTGAAACAAAACTCCCTGAAGTTTCTCGTTGTCACCAACAACCCGCTCTATTCCCCGGCGGACCTGGCCTATCGCCTGCATGCCATGGGTCTGGATATCCCCCGGGAAAATATTTACACTTCGGCGATGGCAACGGCATCGTTCCTGCACGGGCAGCATCCGCGGGGAACCGCCTTTGTCATCGGGGAGAGCGGACTGACCAGCGCGCTCCATGAAATCGGTTATATTATTACGGATCATAAACCCGCCTACGTGGTGCTGGGGGAAACACACACGTACAACCTCGAACAGGTGACCAAGGCGGTGCGTCTGATCATGGCGGGCGCCCGGTTTATCGCCACCAATCCCGACTCTTCGGGCCCTTCCGAGGGCGGTATCGTGCCCGCATGCGGCGCCATGGCGGCTTTAATCGAAAAAAGCACGGGGCGTGCGCCCTTCTTCATCGGCAAGCCCGCACCGCTCATGATGCGCTATGCCATGAATTACCTGGAAACGCATTCCCGGAATACGATTATGGTGGGCGACCGTATGGATACCGATGTTATCGCCGGGATGCAGGCGGGTATGGACACCATCCTGGTCCTCAGCGGCGTCACCGCCCGGAGCGACCTGAAAACCTACCCCTTCAAGCCGACCCACGTGTTGAATTCCGTGGCCGATATCAAGTTTTAGTCCCTGTAAGCAGACCTCCAATGAACCGATGTCAAGCATGAACATTCCAATAGTATCCGGATTAAGAGCGCTGGGCCCCCCGCCCAAACGGTTTCTGATATACGTGGCCATCAATGTTGTCTCCTGGCAGAACATTGTGGGGCCGGCCATGATTCTGCTTGCGCGCAAGATCGAAATGCCGGAATCGCTGGTGGGCCTGCTCCTTTCTTTTCTGCCCTTCACATCCTTGCTGCTGCTGTTTACCCTGCCGTTGATTGTGCGTGTCGGCCCGAAACGGATCATGCTTTGGGCCTGGTGCCTGCGAAACGTAATCGCCTGCCTGATTTTCATGTTGCCCCTTGCCCTGGCAAGCGATAACAAAGTGCTGGCCTGGATCGTACTGACGGTCTCCATCCTGGGCTTCTGCATCATGCGCGCTATCGGCGCCGGCGGATGGCTTCCGTGGCTCCATGAAATTGTGCCGGTTCCCCTGCGCGCCACCTACTTCAGCACGGAAACCTCCATTACCCAATTAATCAACGTAGCGGTGCTCTTTTTGCAGGCGCGGTTGCTGGCCGTCGATGATCCTGGCATATCCCGGTTTATGCTTATTTTCGGGATAGGCATATTTATGGGGTTTATAAGCCTGATTTGGATGAAGCGAGTCCCCGGCGGTGCGGGGATGCAGGAAATCGATGCGCACATCGGCCTGCGCGCGTATATCCGCGCCACCCGCGACCGAAACTTCCTTGCCTTTCTTTTAATTTCAACCTTAGCCTTTTCGGGTATTGTGTGGTTTCACGCGGTCTATGTGATGTATCTCAGGGACATACTTGTAGTAAGGGACAGTATGACCATGAGCCTTACCGCCATCGGGAGTCTGGGCATATTGCTCACCGTATCCGCCTGGGCTCGGTTCACGGAAAGCAGGGGAAGCGGCCTGGCCATGGCAAAAACCCTGTTCGCCCATTCCTGCGCGCCTGCCTTGATACTGCTTGCCGGGATGGGTTTGCCCGGTGCGTTCTATATCACCGGGTTCTCCGTCATTCTGGCCTGCGTGTTTAATGCGGCATTCAATGTCGCCGTCAACAGGGCCATGCTCAACCAGGTGCCCGACCATGACCGCATCGGATACACGGCCTTATGGACTGTTTCCACGGCCTTGGCGCTGGGAATCACCCCTGTGGCGGCCGGCTTTCTCATTGAGCATTACGGCATGTGGGGGTTTCGCCTTTGTTTTCTGTTTTCGGGATTTACAACCACCCTGGCGGGATTCCTGTATCTTTTCTTGATTCATGACCGTTCCTTATCCGGAAAAACATGGTTCCACCTGTTGAATCCCGTTTTACCTCTGCGGACGGCAGGCAGGATATTGTGGATCACCCTCGGCCTTCACGAAAGCAACCGTCCGGTTTCGTCCACAGATGAATCCCGCCCCTCTTCCTGAGGAGTGTCCGTGCCGGGTGTTATAGAGTTGTTTTACGCTCAGGATGTGGAGAAATTCCATGTCCACGTCCCCCGGCAGGGCATATCCTCCGATGGAAGCCTATACATGAAATTCAGTGTCATTCTTCAAAACGTCCGTCAGAGTACCCACCTTTGGGCGGAGTGGAGACTGCAATTTTGGAACGAGTTGCGGTGAGTCTATTGTTCTTTCTGAAACCCCGAAAATGGGTATCCATTTACGAAGCAGCCTGCTGTTTATTTTGAGACGCCTTCTGGTATAGTGAGCCGGGCGGTTAATTTCTTTTGATATGTCTTCTACAAGTTCAGACTTCCTGATCCCGTCACATCTTTTCAATGATTCTTCGGAGTCCCGTCTGGCACTTGTTTTGAAGACCTCTTTGTATAAGCCGCAAGAAATGGACAGACAACGAAATAGCCAATTGCAGGAAAAGGCGTGGATTCTTCGTTGCGGATGGCTATTTCGTCATCAGTCCCTTTTTGCTCCGTCTTTTTTATTTGTTTACCAGTGCCATGCGCATTTCTGACGGGCTCAGGAAATCTGAAGTTGGGAACGATAGACATAACGTGCAGGTGGGCCGTATCCTGTCCGCCCTTGAGAAAAGAAATCTGTTGGAAGAAACGCTGATCATGGTCATTGCCGACCACGGCGATATGCTGGGAGACCACCACCATTGGCGCAAGACGTATGCCTACGAAGGTTCGGCGCGCATACCGTTCCTGATCCGCTGGCCGGAAAGCATGCTTTCCGCCCCGAGGGGACAGGTGCGCCCGGAACCCGTGGAATTGCGTGACGTGTTGCCCACCCTGCTGAACGCGGCGAACGCCGGAGGTGCGGAAGGCATGGACGGCAAAAGTATCCTGCCCTTGTTGCGCGGCGGCTCAGAAGGGTGGAGGAGTTTTATCGACCTCGAGCATGATGTCTGTTACGACAAAACGAATCACTGGAGCGCGGCGACCGACGGGCGGGTAAAGTATATCTTCAACGCCTTCAATGGTGAAGAGATGCTGTTTAACCTGGAGAAAGACCCGGGAGAATGCGTGAACCTGGCCGGACAGTCGGAACATACAGACATCCTGTCGGAATGGCGTGGCAACCTGGCCGCGCACCTGGAAGAACGCGGCGATGCCTGGGTAAAAGACGGGCGGTTGCAACTGCGCCAGGAGTCCATCCTGTATTCGCCCTTATACCCTGCAATGGCAACGGCGACTTCCTGAAGCAATTTTCCCCATGGACTGCTTTTCAGCCGGGAAGGCTGCATTCAGGGTTCAGGGAAACAGATAATCAATAAGCGCGTCCGCTTCGCCGAAGTCGGGGATCAGCAGGTCCGCGCCGGCACGCAGCAGCCTCGGGCGCTTGGATTCGTCCCAGCCGGTACCGCGTTTCTCGTCGGAGCAGACCCCCAGCGCGATACCGCCCGCATCCTTGACGTTCCGCAACTCGACAGGCCCGTCCCCGATGGCAAGCACCTGGGGCCCCTGTAGCCCGTGTTCCGCGATAATGTTTCGGATGACTTTCTCCTTGGAATATTCCTCAACGCTGGGCAAGGCGCCCCAGATCTCCTTGAAGTACCGGTCGACGCCCAGGCATTTGGCCTCATTGCGGACATCATCGCGGTCCGTGCCGCTAAACACATACAAGACCACCTCTTTTTGCGAGATCAGGTCGAGAAACCGGCGCACGCCGCGTATCAAAAAATCTTCCACGTTTTTTTCGCCCGCCTTGATTTCGGCGATGCGCGCGTTCACCGGTTCCATCAGCCGGTCGTTATAAACCTGTTTGTACTCCAACGGGGTGCGCACCTTATCTTCCGGAACCAGCCCGTGTTCACGCACCATCTGCTCCAGGCGCTGCATCTGAAAAATGGTCTGAATGCCCGTCGTCTCGTCAATCATGCGGTCGACTTCCTCGATGATTGCGGGGGTGGGCTGCCTGTCGCCGCAGATCATTTCCACGCAGACGGGCGCCATAATGCGCTGCCACCCTTCGCGAAGGCGGCTGATGGTTCCGTCAAAATCAAACAGCACATGCTTGATCTTGCCGCGTTCAAATTCCTGGATGAGTTCGATATCCTTTTCCGGCGGGGTGATTCGCATCATGGGTTTGCTGTAGCTCCTTCCATGGGGGATGCAGGATTTTGGTACCAAAAACTTTCCCCGTTGACACGGTGGCATTGGATATTTCCGATGGGGGAAAGACAGGGATGCAAGAACATGGTCCTATGGTAAATACCCTGACGGACCAAAATCAACTTGACCCCGAAGCATGGCCGACCGCTGTTTACACAGGGCCTTTACAGAACAGGGTTTTATTAGCTCAAATCTCCATGAAAAGCGGTGATTGGCGCCGTTGCTATCGGCCTGTGTACAATAGGCGGCATCATGCAGCATTTCTTATACCTTCCGGAAGATAATGACTTTTTGGCGGCACAATGGCTCCGGGAATGCCCCCACGGCGATACCGTGCGTCTGATTCACGCACCGGGGACGGAAGCCCACGCCGACGCGCTGCGGCGTGTCTTTCCCGCGATTGTCCGGACCGACTCGCTGGACAATTTGCAGGAAGAGACGCTTGAATCTCCGGACACGGATGCCGCCCGTGTTACCCTGCCGCTGACGCCGGATGAATTTCCACTTCGTTATCAGTTCCCGGTGCGCGTGCCTGACTATCGCGCCCAGCTACCTCTGCTGCGGGACTTATGGCGGCTCGGTTTTCGTGAGATGGAAATTTATCATGCGGGTGGTTCGCGGGTATTGCGCCTGCCGCACATGCCCCACGAATTTGAAGGGTGCCATGCGGGCCGACGCTGTTTCATTGTCGGGAATGGTCCGAGTCTGAACGACCTGGACATGTCGAAACTGGCGGGGGAGATCGTCTTCACGGCGAACCGAGGGTATCTGGGTTTCGAACACTGGGGATTCACCCCGCCGTACTGGGGGGTGTACGATCCGCTCCAGATTGAACAATACGGCACGGAATATGAAAAGCATGTGCCGGATTCCTGTATTAAATTCTTCCCTTTCCAATATTGGGCACATCTGCGCGTAAGAAACGGGTGCCCCCTTTCCCTGGATTGGCCCCGGTCGGCCTCGCGTGAATTCTCCACGTGCCCGGACCGCCTGTGTGTGGGGTATTCGGTGGTGTACATGCTGTTGCAGGTGGCCGCCATGATGGGCTGTAATCCCATTATTCTGGTCGGCCTGGACCATCGTTACCAGTTGAAGAAACGGAACGGCCTAATGCGGAGGATTCGGTTGGTCGGGCGCTGGACAGCCTGTAAGTATGATGATCGAGCCTGGTATCGCTGTGCCGAGGCCGCCTGGCGGGAATACTTCAAACTGCGCGGAAAGCGGATGACTGTACCCGCATCGCGGTTATGGAATGCCGGGGACGCCGGCGCCGCAACCCACTTCGATGCCGCCTATACGGCCGAGCGAAAACAGTTTCTCATGCCACGTCCCCAGGATGCCGAGGCGGACTACCGCTGCGCACGGGACTGGGCCGCATCCCATGGCGTGCAGATCCTGAATGCCACGCCCGGTTCCGGGCTGGACGTGTTTCCCATGGTGCCCTTCGACAGCCTGTTTCAATAACCGGAAGTTGCGGTTGGGAAAGCAGGTGTAAAGAAAGGACTGAAAGGTCCTTTGATTCGCCCTCCACTGGATAATGCAACTGTTTTTTTGGGGTCACATCATTTTCAGTTTAATGAGCCGCAGCATGGACGGGGGCGGCGCGTTTTCCCGTGGCTTGTCTCGGTTTTGCGGCAGGGTTTCCCATTGGAGCACATAGTCCACCCCGGGTTCTCCGGAGGCGCCGCTGTCCGTGGCGCGGCGTATTCCCATGCCTTCAACGGAGGATTCCACTTTCCCCAGTTCCGGCGGATAGGCAGGCGGCAGTTTCAGCGGCGACAATACGCGCAGGTCC
>JAKJCY010000172.1 GCA_022706235.1 Candidatus Hydrogenedentota bacterium
GTATTCCTCTCATACTCGAAAATCATGACCATGTTTCTTTAAAAATAAACGCCGACGCGTCGGGGTGGTTTGCTCGCGATGACACCGTAACCATGTATCCGTCATTGCGAACGAAGTGAAGCAATCTCGACTTTCCGTACACCCTCTGAGACCGTCGGAAATGCTGATGGCACCGGTAAACAAAAAGACGGAGCAAAAAGGTACTGATGACGAAATAACCATCAGTAAAGAACACTCCTCGCCTTTTGCCGCAATTGGCTGCCCTGAAAATAAGTTCGGAACGCAGGGACTGTCACAAGCGAGCGAAGCGAGACGGAACTGTCCCTGGCTTCCGAACGGTCTCATTTCCATCGTTTAGGGGGAGGCTGAAAGCCTCATGATGAACTGTCCCTTTCTTGCGGCTTATACGAAAAGGTCTTCAAAAAAAGTGTCGGACAGGAATCCAAAATATCATTGTCAAACCCGGTCGAGGTCAGGAGGTCAGAAGATGCGCCCTTCCCGCTTCTTAATTCCGCGCGGGTCACCTGCATTGAATCCCTGGGGTCAATCGTGGACCCGTCCGGTGCCTTCAAAGCAGGTGTATGAGCGTGAGGGCTTCGTAGAGCGCGGCGGCCGCGAGCAGAACCCCCGTAACCACCATGGCGGATAGCAGCATGAGCACCCCGCGTTTCAGGCTGTCCAGGAGTCGGCGCGACCAAATGCCGGCAAAAAGGGTCAACGGCCACGCGGTAATGGCGAAACAGGCGAGGATGTAGGCCTCCAGTTCCAGGACCATGGTGAAGACATGGACCATGAACATGGCGGCACTACCGGACCAGATGGGCGCCATGGCGCCGCCAATCAGTAGAAAACTCAACAGGTTCTTGACCAGCCCCAGAGGAATGGGCACGAGGGAGATAAGAAAGGTCAGCAGCAGCGTCTGCTCGATGTAGTTGTTGTAAAACGTCATCCATGCGGCCTGGGCGATACTGCCGGAATCGTAAGCGGCGCCGACATGGCCCACGCCGCCCTGGCTGAACGCCATTTCAATATATAACTTGAGCCGGTAAGCCAGCAGCGGGTTCTCCAGCGCGAACCACATGGTGAAAAAGAAAACGCCGTAAAAGAAAAGGTGCATCTCCAGGAATAACGAGGACCGTCTGCGCACTTCACCCAGAAATGGACGCGCCAAAACGCTGTGGCCCGCATGCATCCACAGAAAGAGGCAGAAGAGAAAACAGGCGCCACCCAAGGCAGTCGCAAACAGGCCGGTCATCGCCCGCAACGCGACATCGTCCGGCGAACGGAGGATGCCGCCGTGATAGTTGGGCAGCACCAGGGGCGGCTCCCCACCGGCAGGTTCCGTTCCGGGTTCCGCTGAAGCCGTTTCCGGCGCGGTCGCGGCAGGTTCGGAATAGAGTTCGGGCAGGAGGTCTTCCTCAAAGAGGCGGCTGCCGTCTTCCACAAGCAGGCCTGTCCGGGCGCCCCGCGCAGGGCTGAAGGATGCGGCAAAGGCAGTTCCATGGGGCAGCAGGTAGGCGAAGAGAAATACCGAAGCGGACCGTTTCAGCCTGCCAACGACCTGAAACGTTTGGCCATCCACCTGGAAGGGTTCCATGCGGGCAAGGTCCCCCGCCAGCACTTCCGGCGCACCCGGTACCGGCAGGCGTCCGGATTCCAGCAGGGGCGCCAGGCGATGTCCCGGCAGGTCCGCGGCGAAGACCCATTCCGGGTCCGTCAGGCGCACGGTACCCTCGAATCGGTCCCACCCAAGCAGGCCACCCAGCAGGTTGAGGCGGAAATCGTCCCGGAGAGGCGCGTCACGCCGGACCCGGCGCACCCTGACGGGCAGGGTCTCCAAAACGGGCAGGTTCCGGGGAGTCTCGAAGAGGAGCACGGCGTTTTCCCAGGGCGCATCACGCAGCGCGGCGGCATCCTCCCGCGCCGCAAACCAGAGATGCGCCATGCCGACCACAATCACGACCAGACCCAACGCCATGCCGCGCATTGCATACCCCGGACGCTGCGCATGAACGTTACACCTCAGCCTTCGCAGCGGTTTCCGGCATTGATCAACATTTGGCGCATGCGGTCCGGAAATGGGGTGTGGCGGTTCCGGCGGCGGCCCCGGCGCCTGTTCCAAGTCCTCCGTCATAGGGCCGGGGCGGCGGCCGGGACCGCATCGCCCGGCGCGGCCGCAGCGGCTGGTTGGGCCTGGGCGGTCTGGAAAGGTTCGCCGAAGTTGTCGATGATCTCTTTCATCAGTGTGGCAAAATACGCTTCACTCTGGGGGCCGAGCCAGCTCATCAGGCCCGTTTCATAATCAAGGTGGCCCTTGTCATCCACTTCGTAATAGTATTTGTCGGGAGACAGGTAGCCCAGGTACGCGCCGGCGAAACTGGTCACCCACAGGTCCCAGCCTTCCCGCGCGGCCTGTTCCCGCCATTCACGGGTCAATTCGCCGCTGGTATCGAAAGGCATGCCGATTAGAATGGTGTTGCCGACACGCGCACCTTGAATCCAGCCCTCCGGCGGAACGCCCAGTATCCTTGAGGCCACGGGCGAAAGCCGCCATTTAGGCGACAGGGGCCGTGCCTGCGGCGCCGGCACCCCGACGGGTACACGCACCGACGCCACTTCCGTATAGTTCATGAACTCAAGCTGCGCCGTATTCTCCAGGAGCAGCTGCCCCAGCGTCCGGCCGTACTGCGCCACTTTTTCGGAATCGGTCGGGGCGTCCGCGGCGCGGGGACTCATCGAGCCCAGCCCGCCGCCCAGGTACATGGCATTGGCGCCCGTCTGTTCCTCCACATAGCGCATCATTTCGCCGGGAAACTCGGCGGAAAATTCCATCATTCGCGTACCAAAAATGGTGGGATGGGCGGACCACCGAACCACGTAGCAACGCCGGCCGCCTTCCTGCTCCACCACCATGTAATTCAGGTTGTTGTCCACAGGAGCCTGTCGCGTCCGGTTCCGGATATAGGCTTCAGCGTCAATGACACCCGAAGCCATCTGTGCCGGTTTCATGGCGTTGTAGGCCTCGACAATGGCGTCGGCAAATGTCATCGACAGGAATTGAGGCACGGCGGGATCATAGGCGCCGCCGCTGATTTTGGAAGCCAGTCCGGGGGCGAACGCTCCGGGGCCGCAATGGGTGTGGGTCGCGGAAAAATAAATATCGTTGGAGGTCAGAGGCGTCTTCGCGGCAACCTGTTCCACCGTCATCGCGGCGATGTTCGGCGGGATAATCAGCATGTCGGCCCCCAGAACCACCACCGTATCCACGCCGTCGCTGAAGGCGATCGCCCGCGCCTTCAGTTCATCACGCACGCCCTTGGACTTCTTGCCGTCGGGACGCGCGCCGTACCCGCCCATGGGCACGCCCACGTTGGGCGTCATGATGCGCACCGCCCAGCCCGCCTTCAATTGCCGGGGCGCATCTTCCAGGGCGCTTTGCGCTGCATTGTCGCGAATCGCGGCCACGGCCGTCTTGTAATACTCCGCCTCGGTGAAATTGGACGGGGTATACACGGGCCACGGGCCGACGCAAACCAAAAACAAAGCGACCACAAGCACAATGACAACGACCAGGCCGAGCAGAATTCGTTTCAGGATCTTCATTCTTTTTCCTCTCGCTTTCCTCGATGGGCAGTGTTGACTACCGGACAACCGGCGCCACTCAACTCCTTTATAAGACTAAACAGCAGGGCATAAAGTTTTATTCTATCACCATTCAATGGAGGCTTTCAGCACACCGTCGGCGCAGGCGCTGGTTAAGGCGAACGCTTCCGGAGCCTCTTCGAAGGGGAACACGTGGGTAATCAGCGCGGACGCATCGAGCACGCCGGAATCCAACAGCGCCAGCGCGGCCGGGTAGTTGTGCAGAAACCGGCGGCACCAGCGCAGCGTGAGTTCATGGCGGCGCGCAATGCTGACAGGAAGCGAATCGTGTTCCTTACCGGAGATACCGGTCAGCACGCACCGGCCCGCAGGCCTCGCAGCCGCGCAGGCCAGGGAAAGCCCGTCGGAACTGTTGGTGCAATCCATCGCCACGTCCACCCCGCGCCCGCCGGTCTGCTCCATAATCCACGCGATGGCAGCGGCGCCGTCCCCCTGGAGCCCTCCCGGCTTTGCCGTGAATCCGGCGCTCAACCCCTGCTGTGCCGCCGCCGCCACCCGGTAATCGAGCACGTCCGCGCCCAGCACGCGTACCGCGCCGCAGGCTGCGGCCAGGCGCGCAACCAACAGCCCGATAACGCCCAGCCCGAACACGGCCACGGTATCGCCCGGACGCAGTGCGGCCAGTTCCACCGTGTGCACCGCCACCGCGACCGGTTCCACCATGGCGGCGCATCCCGCGGTCATGGATCCCGGGACGGGGAAGCAGAGCCGCGCATCCACAGTCATGTAGTCGCACAGCGCGCCGTCATGGCCCGGTCCGCCCGGGAAAAACAGGTTGGAGCACACATTGTAGTGGCCGGTCCGGCACCATTCACAAGCGAAACAGGGAATGCCCGGTTCCACAGCTACCCGCTTTCCGAGCAGGGTCCCGTCGGCATCACCGCCCACCTCTTCCACTATCCCGGCGTACTCATGCCCCAGTACAAGCGGTTCCGTGATGACATTCTCTCCGATGCGGCCCTCCCGGTAATAATGGATATCGGAACCGCACACGCCCACCGCTTCTATACGCACCAGCGCTTCATGGGACTTCACCTTGGGCTTGGGTAAATCCACCAACCGCATAGATTCAGACTTGTGCCATTGCCAGGCGCGCATTTGAATACTCCTGGTTAAAGTACGGGGATAGAGCCTTTGATACAAGGCCTTAAAGGACCTAAAGGACGTAAAGGACACAAAGGACATAAGTAAATTCTGGATTGTAGTATAGCACGCGCGGGAAGGGGAAAACAGGTCTGTTACACGCCGCGATCGCGTCCGGGCCAGATATACTTGTGCAGGGGCAGCTGCAACCGCGCGGGTGGACAGTCCTCCAGCATCCACCCCGCCAGCGTGGCCGGGGAAAGCCTGCCCGCCGCCGGCGAAAACAGGACCGCGCCGCACCGTTGAGCAAGATTCTGCTGCCGCGCCAGGTCCAGTGCCCACGTGTAATCGGCCCGGGATGCCAGAACAAACTTTACCTCATCCCGGGGGGTCAACACCTCCAGGTTGCGCCTGTCCATGTTTTCATGCATGCCGCTGTCCGGACATTTGATGTCCATGATACGAATCACCCCTTCGGGCAGCACGTCAATCGGCAGGGAGCCATTGGTCTCCACGAGCACGGTAAGCCCCGCGTCGAGGAACAGGGACGCCAGCCGGGGCGTGGCGGGCTGCAGCAGCGGTTCCCCACCCGTGATTTCCACCAGGGGCAAGCCCCACCCCCGCAGTTTTTCCACAATCTCCGGCAGCGTCATGGTCGCGCCCGGCCCGTAGGAATACGTGGTATCGCACCACGCGCAGCGCAGGTTGCACCCAGCGAGGCGCACAAAACCGCAGGGACAGCCGACCCAAGTGGATTCGCCCTGAATGCTGGCGAACAGCTCCGTGACCTGCAGGGTTTCCACGGAGGGGTCTGTATTATCTTGAATCATGATGCTTACCTGTGAATAAACGAATTATACACGAATGCGCCATCGGACCTAAGGACTCAAAGGACCTATGCTTAGTCCGGGACTGCGCCCGGAAAAAGAGGGGCCTGCGGCGCAACAAAAATGTACCATCGTCTTTCATTACAAACAACGCTAACCACTGTCATTCCGGTTTTTTTCGCGGTCTGGCACCCTCTTCGATATACGTCCTTTTCCCACCGCGAAAAACCGGAATGACGCGTTGTTTTTGGATTCTTGAACTAAACCAGAACATAACGCTCCTCTTGGTAACAAACAGAACTCATAATTAATTGTCAGCGAAATGGCCCTAAGCGCCCCCGGGTTTACCCGGGGCGCCTTGGCGCCGATCCCGCCCGACGCCGTCTTTTTGAAATCAAGAAACCCGTATACCTGAAATAATCCGTTCCATCCCCGCCAGGTCCAAGTCGCAGGTAATGACACCAAAGCCATGTGCTTCAAACAGGGCTGCCACCGACGCGAACTGGATTTCTCCGACTTCCAGGGCGAGCATGCCGCCGGGCCTAAGGCAGCGCATCGCCTCGGGCACCAGGCGGCGGATGCAGTCGAGGCCGTCTTTTCCGGCGAGCAGGGCGCCTGGGTCTTCGTGACGGGTGATCACCGGAGACAGACCCGGCCATTCGTCCTCGGCGACATAGGGCGGGTTGGCCGTGATGAGATCGACGGGCGCGCCGAACATGGACAGGAGATTGCCCTGAACGCCCCGGGCGGGCACACCATGGCGCGCGGCATTGCGGCAGGCCAGTGCCACGGCGTCGCGGCGGATGTCCGTAAAATACAAGGCATGCCCGGGCGCATTGCAGCCAATGGCTACGCCCACGCACCCGGTGCCGCAGCAGGCGTCCACAATCACGGCCGGGGGCCGCAGCCCGTCCAGAAATTTCAGGGCGCGCTCCACCAGGTGTTCTGTCTCCGGGCGGGGCGTCAGGAGCGGCGGCGCCACCAGCACGGAGCATCCAAAAAACTCCCACACGCCAAAAATGTACGCCAGGGGTTCATAGTTCAGGCGCCGCGCGAGCAGCGCCTCATAAGCGTCCAGGCCGGAGGAGGCTTCGCGCAGGCGGGCAAGCAGGGAGGCGCGGGACAGGTTCATGGCACGGGCAAGGAGCAGCTCGGCATCGAGCCGGGGGGTTTCCGAGATGGGCGCGAGCAGGGCGGCGCCTTGCGACAGGACCTCCGCGACCGTGGCGGCCATGGCTCACTCCTGCGAGGCAAGGCGCGCGGCACGGTCCGCCACATTCAAAGCGTCGAATAGGTCGTGCAGGTCGCCTTCCAGGACTTCGCGCAATTTATAGAGGGAAAGGTGGATGCGGTGGTCGGTAACCCGGTTTTCCGGGAAATTGTAGGTACGTATTTTCTCGCTGCGGTCGCCGGAGCGCACCTGGCTGCGCCGGGTTTCGGAACGGGCATCGGCCTCTTCCTGAATTTTCACATCGAGCAGGCGGGCGCGCAGCACACGCAGCGCCTGGGCCTTGTTCTTGTGCTGCGATTTTTCATCCTGGCAGGTGACGACCATGCCGCTGGGTTTGTGGGTGATCCGCACCGCCGAGTCGGTGGTATTGACGCTCTGGCCGCCGGGACCGCTCGAACGGTACACGTCGATGATCAGGTCGTTGGGATCGATATGAATATCCACTTCTTCCGCTTCGGGCAGGACGGCCACGGTAACGGCTGATGTGTGGATGCGGCCCTGGGCTTCCGTATCGGGCACTCGCTGGACGCGGTGCACCCCGCCTTCCCATTTCATCAGGCTATATACCCGATCGCCGGAAAGCTGAAACGAAACTTCCTTGAACCCGCCCAGGGCGGTCGGGTTGGAATTCATCACCTCGACCTTCCAGCCTTTCACTTCCGCAAAACGGGAATACATGCGGAACAGGTCCGCGGCGAACAGGCCGGCTTCTTCGCCGCCGGTGCCGGCACGAATCTCCACAATGGTATTCTTTTCGTCGAGGGGGTCTCCAGGCACCAGCAGCAGTTTTAACTCCTCTTCCCGATCCCGGAGCGATTCCTTGAGCCGCTCGTATTCTTCCTGGGCAAGTTCCAGCACCTCGGCGTCACTGTCCGTGCGCAGGATACGTTCCGCCTCATGCAGCCCGACTTCCTCGCTCCTGTACAGGCCAAAAGACTGTATCAGGTCCGAGAGGTCCGCGTATTTTTGCGCATATTTACGATACACGGCGGGGTCCATGGCGATTTCAGGCGTCGCCATGGCGGCGGCAAGGTTGTGGTGTTCGAGTGCCAGCGCCTCAAGCTTTTCGCGCAAACGCGCTTCCATATGAAATTATTCGCTGCTTTTCGCTGCGCCGAACTTTTTCTGGAACCGTTCCACCCGGCCTTCACTGTCCACAAACTTCTGCTTGCCAGTAAAGAAAGGATGGGAATGGCTGGACAAGTCCAGCGTAAACAACGGATATTCCTTGCCTTCGTATTCTATGGTGCGGGTCGTCGCTACGGTGGAACGCGTAATCCATTTCACGTCCGCGCCGACATCCATGAACACGACATCACGATAATTTGCGGGATGAATGCCTTTCTTCAAAGCAGGACTCTCCTTGAAAGATTGATACACGGGAAATACCTGCGCACCGAATCCATGCGGCACGCGGGAATAGGAAAAGAAGTTACCCTACTATAGCATAAACACGAGCGGTAACGCAAAACATGCCCGGCTCGGTAAAGACAAAACGGGTGTGCGGGCGCACAACGCGCACACACACCCGAAACTTGGCAAACCAGCTTATTTGCGGCGGCGAATGCCGGCAACACCGGCCAGCGCGCAAGCGGACGCCAGCAACGTCAGCCCGAACACGCCGGCAACCGGAACCGGGACATCACTGACGGTGATGGTCATGCTGTCCGCGATGGTATCGGCAACCAGCGCCTTGCCGCCATCCTCCACCATAATGCCCACCTCGATTCTGTATACACCGGAATCTTCCACCTGGGCGTTCAGGACTTCAAGCGTAAGGGCGCTGCCTTCCAGCAAAACCCCGTCCTTGTACCAGCGGATATATTCCGGCTCGTCATAGTAATTGGAAATTTCGGCGCTCAACGCGATCGTGGCGCCTACCGCGTACCGGCCGGAGGCGGCGGAAAGTTCTACCAGTGGATCATAGACCGGCAGTTTCTGATTGGGGTCAAAAACAGCGCCGACATACTGCGTCGCGTCATATCCCATTTCTCCCACAAAATAAAGGTATTCTTCCCGGTTACTATCACCATCGCCGTCGGCATCCCCTAAGGGCCCCAATGCCGGAATGCCATTGGTCACGGCCTGAATGCCACCCGGAGGCGGGGCGATACCGATATCTTCCAGCAACAGGAGCAGCTGGTCCAGGGCGAGGTTCGTCTCTTCATCCCGCAGGACGGCAAAACCCGACAGCACGCACAGCAGCGAGGAAACCAGATGGGGGGCCATCACATTTTCGACAATGGGACGCAGGTCCTTATTGTCCGATTTCAGGCTGTTGACATACAGGGCATACAGTACCAGTCCCCGCATATACATGAAGTTTTCTTTAAAGTAGGCTGTTGCCGCTTCATGATAGGCATTTCCCGGCGTGTTGAGCACAAAGGCCAGCACCCCCAATTCATACTGCGCATCCGGAATGCCGTTGGGCGATACGGGAATGTCCGCTTCCATGTTCACCGGACCGTTAATATCCATGTACCGGCACTGCACCAGGTTGGCGAAGTCGGCAATCTCTTCCAGCATGCCGGCCAGCGCGGCCAGCGAGCAATAGATCATATCCGAATAGGCACAGAAATCATACCCTCCCGGCGCGGGCCACGTCACCGGGTTATTAAGCTCGGTTTCATAGGTCATATTGAAGGTCCAGACCGGCCGCGGGGTAAAGGGCATGGGGTTGTCCGTGCACCCCGCAAAGTCCGGACCGGGCACC
>JAKJCY010000173.1 GCA_022706235.1 Candidatus Hydrogenedentota bacterium
ATATTTGGGAACCAGTTTAAACAGTACCTATGATTCTGGTGCCGCCAAGTGTGTCTCCACCTTGATAACCCGGGTTTGCAGCGGGTCCAGCCCCAGCAGGGCAACAATTTCGCGGGGTTTTGCGAGCCGGTTTTCCAGCAGGCGTGTGGAGAACCGAACGCACCCTGTCTCCCCATAGCCGTCCGGAACGGGAAAGACGGCTATTTCAGTGATAAGGGGGCGGATATCCAGGGAAATGGGCTTGCGTCCGTCCCCCCCTCCCGAAGAGCGGCTTTTCACCATTCTTTCTATCAACAGGGAGGTGGCGGAGTTGATGCGCGCCGTGCGTTCCTCCAAGTCCTCAAGGGCAGGGTCGAACAACAACAGATACGAGAACCCGTCCACGGCGGCCATCAGGGAGGACGCGTTCAGAGGGACCTCCCGGCAGTTATAGGCGTGCAGGCCCTCAGGAAGGGTCGACCGCAGGGCGGCAAGAAGATCTTCCGGCGCGCGGGATTCCTCCAATACAAGGTCCATCCACTCCGCTTTACTCTCTTCGCCAAGGGGAAGGGCCGTTGAGAAGGTGATCTTCGGGTGGGCATGAAACCCTTGGGAATAGGCCAGCGGGATACTGGCCCGTCGCAGGGCGCGAATCCAGGCTTGGACGGTTTCCAGATGGCTCAGGAAGCGCAGGCGCCCTGTGCGTCCCACTTGGAGGCGAAGCCGTTGAATGGCCGGAAGCTTTCCTTGAAGCCGTTCTCCGGAACGCTTGGCGGGAGCGGGTGTCTCCTCCGGCGACGCAGTGCCGCGTTTTCGCATTGCATCGCATAGCGCGGCCGCATGCCGCTGCGCGCCGCAGAGATTACAGGTACCTGTACGGCAGTCGGCTGTGTATGTTCCGTCTTTGGAACGGAGCCACTCCTTGAGCAGGGCATCCCGGCTGACCTGGGCGTCGATAAAGTCCCAGGGGAAACGTTCGTTTTCGCCGCGCTCTGAAAATACGGCTTCCACCGGGTACCGCGTTTCTTCAATCGCCTCCTGCCACGCCGTAAAGTTAAGGCGTTCTTCCCAGGTTTCATACCCGCCGCCATGACACAGCACTGAAAGCAGCAGGGGAGCGGCCCGCCGGTCCGCCCGACTGAGCAACCCTTCGATAAAGGAACTTTCCGGGGCGTGGCGGCCAAATTTGATGCGCCGGTGCGGCCGCAACAGTTGGGAGAGGTGCTGTTGTTTTGCGATGGTTTCAGCGAGTCCTATCTGTCCCGCCCATTGAAACGGCGTGAAAGGTTTGGGCACGAAGGTGGACACACCGGTACGCAGTTCCGCGCGGGACTGGACCTTGCGCCCGGCGTGGAGCGTGCGCACGCACAAGTCCGCAATGGCCGCCACGTCTTCTTCCGTTTCCGTGGGTAGCCCAATCATGAAATACAGTTTGATGTGGGTCCAGCCCCGGCGAAAGGCCTCCTCGGCCAGTTCCAGCAGTTGCTCATCGGATACGCTCTTGTTGATTACGGCGCGTAGCCGCGCCGTGCCCGCCTCCGGAGCAAAGGTGAGTCCGCTTCGGCGCATGGACGTCACAAAATCCGCCAGCGCCACGGAAAAGCGGTCCAGGCGCAGGGAGGGCAGCGCCAGCGCCGCCTTGTGCGCCGCAGCCGCCTGCGCCGCGTCCTGTAACAGGTCCCAGACCCGCGAATAATCGCAGGTGGACAGGGAAAGCAGGGTGGCATCCTCCAGGCCGGAACGTTGAAGCGTCCCTTCCAGCAATGCCCGTATGCCGGGGATGCTCCGCTCGCGGACGGGACGGGTAATCATGCCCGCCTGGCAGAAGCGGCACCCATGGGTGCAGCCGCGCAACACCTCGATGCCCACGCCGTCGTGGACCAGTTGCGTATAGGGGGTGATATAGTTCACGGGAAAGGGGGCGCGGTCGAGATCGGATACGAAACGCGCGCGTATGGGACCGTATGAAGGATCGGGAAGCAAACGCCCGTCCGGAAGGGTTTCAATAGGATACAGGGCGGGCACGTAGACGCCTTCGATTTCGGAAAGGGCCTCCAGTACAACCCGGCGCGGCGCGCCCCGGTGCCGTTGCATGGACAAGGCGATTTCCCGCATGGCCTCTTCACCGTCACCGATGACGAAAAAATCCATGAACGGCGCCAGCGGCTCCGGGTTGTACGCGCCCGGTCCGCCGGCAAATACCAGCGGCATACTGGCATCACGGTCGCCCGAAAGCAGCGGCAGTGCGGCAAGTTCAAGTATTTTCAATACGTTTACATAAGTCAATTCCGACTGCAGGGTGAAACCGATGCCGTGCACCTCGGTGATGGATTCCTGGGATTCCAGCATGCGCAGGGGACGGGACCGGGCGCGCATCAGGGCAGCCATGTCCGGTCCCGGCAGGTAGGCCCGTTCCGCCCAGACGCCTTCCATTTCATTCAACACCGTGTATAGAATTTGCAGGCCCAGGTTGCCCAGGCCTAGTTCGTACAGGTCCGGAAAGACCAGGCACAGGCGCAGGTCCACCCGGGCAGGATCTTTGACGACCGAATTCCATTCGCCGCCGATATAGCGCGACGGTTTTTCGACTTCCAGCAACAGGTTGTCCGTAAAATGATCAGGGGTCATAAAAGGAGATTTCTTTAATTGGTTGTATGGGCGTTGAAATCAGTGCCCTTCGGCCGGGTGGAGCGAAACGTAACAAGATTTTATATAGTATCACATCCGCACAAGGATTGGGCCTGCACCCGATAGACGTATCATGTGAAACGGAACCCGCCTGTTTGCAGTGAAGGAGGGTTTTGCTCCCGCCAAGTGGAACATGGGGTAGTTCATGAAACGTGTCTGAACCAGAGCCCAACCCACCTTTCATCTTCGGCTTCTGTTTCAAGAAAACTGTGCTATACTTGTCGTCATGAGGAAAAGCGTCTACATAGAAACAAGCGTCATCAGCTACCTGACGAGTCGGCCCAGTCGCGATATAGTCATTGCCGCGTACCAAGAACTGACGCGTCAGTGGTGGACGGAGTGCGCAAAGGGGTTCTATACGGTAGTTTCGGAACTTTGTCCGTAATGAAGCTGCCGGCGGCGATAAAGGGGCCGCTTCCGCCCGCTTGAAGATCATTGATTCCTTGCCGCTGATTGCCCAAAACGACGCTGTTATTATGCTTGCGGAAGCCCTTGTGATACCTGGCCCCATCCCAAAACAATCAGCTGCGGACGCTTTGCATATTGCATTGGCGGCCGTTCACGGCATAGACTATCTACTGACGTGGAACTGTAAGCACTTAGCAAACGCGGTCCAACGCAACCAGATCGTGACGCTTGTAGAGTCGGCAGGATATGCGTGCCCGGTTATTTGCACCCCGGAAGAACTTATGGAGTCCAGACTATGATAACGGACCCTATCGTTGAAGAAGTGCGGCGGATACGGCAGGAATATGCCGCCAGGTTCAACTACGAAATACGCGCCATGGCGCAAGACCTGAAAAAACGCGAACAGGAACACCCCGAAAGGCTGGTCTCTTTTCCCCCAAAACCGCCGCGTAACAGAAAAATCGGTTGACTTGTAGGGGTCTACGAAAACCGCATCGCCGTTCCTGGAAAAGGAGTGCGGGTTCTTCCGCGTACGACCCCGGATGCTTGACGACGGCTTACTCCTCCGGGACGCCGATGCTATGCACGCCTGAGAAAAAGGGGACTGTACCCGCCGCGACTACAAAAAAGTCCGGATAAAACGCTGTTACCTCAGTCATTGACCTAGACGAATGAACACAAATGCGACCGCAGCGGGAACTGCTCTGAAATTTTGCTGAAGTAGGGACTGACGCAAGCGAGCGAAGCAAGACGGGTCTGTCCCTACTTCAGCAAAATTTCATCGTTTACGGGGGAGCCACAGGGCTCATGAATGGCTGTCCCGCTTTTTCGGCCGCAAAAATTGGGACAGCCCCCGGCGCGCCCTTACCGCAATACCCTTCGGCCGCGTGGAGCATAATCTAGCACGAGAACATATACTATCACATCCGCCAAATGATTCCGCTTGCGCCAGACACCCGTATCCTATGGAGCGAAACTTCCCTTTACGGGATAAGAAAAGGTAACAGGGTTATCGTCTAAGGGCTATGGAGTTCGTGAAATACGGAACCCATAGAGAGAGTTGAGTCCGCCCGGGTTGCCCAAAGCGCCGCGATTGGCCGTCCGGCTCGCATCGCCATTATCGTAGACCATAAACCCGCCGCGAAGTAGCCGTGCCGAACCCCATGTCGGCCCCGTTGGATTTATTACCGGCTCATTCGTGTACACGCGATACCACCAGTCGTTGCACCACTCCCACACGTTGCCGCTCATGTCATACGCACCCACCGGGCTTGTGGCGTTCATCGTCAGTCTAGGCCAGCCCACCCGCGATGGGTTCACCCCATTATACCAGCCCACAGGCGAGGTAAAGGGACTGTCCTTGAGACCCAGCGGGTTCGCGTAGCCACCCTCAAAATAATGACAATTTGCCCGGGTTATGTCTATCGTGTCGCTGGTTGTGCCGAAGTTCCAGTGCCGGGTGCCGTCCCATGCCGCTGCGCGTTCCCATTCGGCCTCCGTGGGCAGGCGGTACCCGTTACGCACCGGTTCATACCGCGTCCAAGCCATGGTGTCATAGCAGGGCTGCAATCCCTGCTGTTCGCTCAGCCAGTTGCAGTAGCACACGGCCCCGTACCAACTGACACCGCCCATGGGATGGTCCGCCATGGAATACAGCACGTCGCCATACCCCGCTCGGCTGCGCACGCCGAATATTCCGTCGCTGTAAGTGATTTGGGAAGTATCCGGATGGATATCCGCCGTGTAGGTGATGAACTGGTCGTACGCATAAATCACTCCGCGTGTGTACGGGGTGTCACCGCCGAAATTTTTCAGGTAGCCCTGCCCGTGAGCCCAGTTCAGCACCTCCGCAAATTGCTGGTTCGTCACTTCATACTTGCCAATCTGGTAGGCGTCCAGATACACGTCATGCACCGGTTTTTCATTGAGATATCCCTCCTCCCGGGGATCGCCCATCTGGAATGTGCCGGCGGGAACGTTCACCAGTTCCGGTAAATCGGGTTGCACAGGCAACGCCCACCACATCGGCGGGTCTCCACTGGCATTATACGTGTACATTTCCCCGTTCTGCCACAGATATGCCGCACGAATGGCATAGTCCATGGGATTGGAGCCGCCCTGCCACCCGGCAAGATACCCAATCGCTTCGCTCATCACCACCCGCCAATTCATGTCCGTATCCGCGGGGTGCCCCAAAAACGAAGGTTCGCCTTCTCCTTCCTCCAGCGCGGCCGCCCGCGCCGCCACGAAACCCAACACGACTACCACCACCAGCCCCGCCACTACCGCCCCTTTCTTATGTCCATATACAGGTTCAGCATGCATTCTATAGCCTCCGTTTGTGTTCCCATGGTTACAAGCCGTATTTTGTCTCGGAATCGTAAGAACACATGCAAATAGACTACTACAAATGATGTTTCCTGTCAACTTGGATTCACAGAAATAAGGATTACGGGCATTGCCCTTGATAGGATACGCGGCCGACGGCGGTTTCATCGGCCAAGGCGGTCAGGTAGGCCTGTCCGGCGGTCTCCTTGTCTTTCAACTGCCGGTCCAGCCAGGGCGCCATTAACTCGATAACCAGCCCGCGGTGAATTGCGCCGTCAAGAAAGGAGCAAAAAGGGCATACGGTCCATTCCGCTGCAGTACAAATGAATGGGTTTTCCGAAAATTGGCAGTGGCTGCCGTTGGTAATTGTGATCAGATACTTGCATGCGCCGGGCAAGGCGTTATACATGGGAATTTGATGACTGGCGGGGGGAGCGACACGGTCTTTGGCGCCGGAAAAAATCAGCGCCGGTCCCCCGAATCCGCCTGCCGCCTCCACCGCCGAAGGGTTTGTTTCGGCCGCGGCCAGAAGCACCGCTGCTGTAATGTTGTCGCTGTATCCGGTGGCCAGTAACGCGCCGCCGCCACCCATACTGTGTCCCATGACCGCGATGCTACCCGAGAGACGTCCAAAGAAAAAGGACCCCGGTGTTGCGGTTGAAGCCAGTAGCGAGTCTGCAACGAACGCCATATCGCGTCCAAAGTCCTCGTGGTCCGGGAATAATTCGTTGCCCGTATCGGGATACGCCACCACGTACCCTTTGGGTATCATGGTTTCAAAAATATAATCGTAAAAGGTATAGGAAATCTGAAAACCGTGACCGAATACTATCACCGGAAATACTGCCATACCTGACGCCAGCGGGACATCTGTCCCAGAGGTATCCGATGGATAATAAATCTGTGTGGGAATTTCCCGGTTTCCGCGTGATGGATCTATATAGGTAATGCGTGCAGTGCCGATGCTATAAATCACAGGTTCACCTTCGCCCTCACCCTCACCTTCGCCCTCGCCTTCGCTTTCCCCCTCGCCTTCGCCCTCACCCTCGCCTTCACCTTCACCCTCACCTTCGCCCTCGCCTTCGCTTTCCCCCTCGCCTTCGCCCTCACCCTCACCCTCGCCTTCACCCTCACCCTCACCTTCGCCTTCTACGTTCACATAAAGCGTCCAACACAGGGGCGGTGATTGGCCTGCATCAAAAATATAAAGTTCACCGTTCTGCCATAAATAGGCGGCGCGAATGGCATAGGCGATGGGATTACTGCCTTGTTGCCAGCCGGCAAGATAGGCGATAGCTTCACCCAGAACCAGGCGCCAGTCTTCATTGGTGTCCGCCGGATGAAAGGAAGCGGGATCTTCCTTCAAACGATTTGCGGCAGCATAGGGCGCAAAACCCAAACATAAGGTTGCCACCAAAAACAACAAAGTCATTATCCCTTCCAATCGGAAATGAACTCGAATACTATTTTTCATGCTGAAATATCCTTGTGGTCGATTGATGGCAAAACCATGTGGCAGGCTCAACGTTTACACGAAAGAAACCCGAACGCCCACCTGCCCTCTTTGACTCCATGCAAAAAACACTACAAACGAATAAAATATTTCATACTATGATTTATATTTTTATCTATATGGTTTTTGGTACGGGCCTAATTCCTTGTCAGCCGCGCACCCCGGCGCACCGGGGGGAGTTGTCGAAAGAAACTTTTCCGATTACGAGTAGGATAACGCGCACCATAACGATTGCGCAGATTCGTGTTTCGTGCTCGTATTTACTCGTAATAAGGCTAACTGGTACCATGTTCTTCAGGGCACCCGGCGGAGTAATTTGTTACCCGGTGTCCAGGCACGCACACGACCGCTTCCTCCTTGACAGAAGGGATAAACCAGCTATGAACAAAAACAAGGCCATCCAGTGGCTTTATACCGAACTTCCTTCCCTGGAGCGGGCCGGCATAGTATCCCAGGATACCGTAATGCGGCTGTATGAGTATTACGGGCCCGTGTCCATACGCTCCCGAAGACAATTGACCAAGGTGCTGTTAGGTGTTCTCGGGGCGGCGCTGATAGGTTTGGGCGTTATTTTGCTGCTGGCCCACAACTGGGATGCTTTGTCGCGGCCGACAAAGACGGCATTAAGCTTTCTGCCCCTTCTTGCAGGACAGCTGGCTGCGGGGTTTACGCTGCTGCGGCGCTATTCTTCTCCGGCATGGCGGGAAGGCAGCGGCATCTACCTTGCCCTGTCCATCGGGGCCTCGATTTCACTCATCAGCCAGACCTACCATATCACGGGCGATGCCACCTCGTTTCTGTTGACCTGGATTGTTCTTGCGGGGCCGCTGATTTACCTGTTGCAATCTTTTACCGTGGCGCTGTTGTATCTGGCAGGCATTACCTATTGGCTCGGCCTGTGCCGTTTCGAATACGGTCCCCTGTGGTTATTTCTCCCCCTGGCGCTGTTTATCGTTCCCTATGTAAGGTCTTTGTTCAAAGAAAACCCGGACGGCTTCAGAATCCGCCTGCTTTGCTGGGAACTCTGTATTATCCTGCCCATTATCGCTGGCTTGCTGCTCCAATACAGTGTTCCCGGAGTTTGGATCCTTGTCTACAGCGGACTATTCTGTGCCATGCTCCTCCATGGGCGGGCGCTGCTGCGCGATTCCAGGAACAATGCGTTTTATATTGCCGGATTTTTGGGATTGATTGTCGTGTCGCTTGCGTTGACTTATGAGGCAACCTGGGAGGCCGTCGACACATTTTATGTGGAAGGGGGATTGGACAAGCATCCCTGGACGTTCTGGTATGACTGCGGCGTTGCGGTAGTATTCCTCGGCGCCGGACTGTTGCCGGCGGCAAGAGGTCCGGGGCGAAGGGATGATTTTGCCCTTCTGGCCGGGGCAATGCCTTTGATAGCAGCGGCCTGCCTTGCCGCCCGGTACCTGGGTGTGCCGTCCATTGGCCTGGTTGCCGTGTTCAATCTTTATCTCCTTGTATTTGGAGTAACCACGTTGCTCCAGGGACTTTCCCGTGACAAATTGCTCACAACAAATGGGGGAATGGCGATCTTGTCCATGTTGATCATCGTTCGCTTCTTTGATGCCAACATCAGTTTTACCATCCGCGGCATGCTGTTTATTGCACTCGGCATCGCTTTTCTGATTGCCAATGTGGCGCTCATGCGCCGCGCGGCCCTGAAAAAGGAGGTCTCGAAATGAAGCGAACCCTTATTTTTATGCTTTTCCTGGCGCTTGTTCTGGTCCAGTGGATTGTTCCCGCCGGCATGATACTGCAGCGTGAAACGGTTCTGGAGCAGGGCAGGGAATATAAGTTTCATGTGGTACCCGTAGATCCCTACGACGCGTTTCGAGGCCGTTTTGTGCAAATCGGCATCACGGCCGGCCCTGTCTCCCTGGCAAAGGACGAGGAAATTGTCTCCGGAAAGAGCGGTTATGTTGTCTTTGAAACCGACCCGGAGGGTTTTGCCGTGGTAAAAAATGTGCTCCTTAAACGGCCCGAAGGTGAAGCATATCTGAAGGTGAGCCTCAGGAAGGAAAGGAACGGGAAGGTATCCATCATCTGGCCCTTTGACCGCTATTACATGGAAGAGTCCGCCGCCCCCGTGGCGGAGAAGCGCTATCGCGAAAGAACGGGGAACGCCGATGTTTATATCCTGGCGCGCATCCATAAGGGTACGGGAGTAATTACAGGCTTATACCTTGACGGATTGCCGGTGGAACGCTGGATTGCCACCCAGTAACCAGAAGCAGGTTCTATAGGGCTTATAGGACTTATAAGGGGAATGCCCTGTGTTTTGCCGCCTGTAGCTTTCCTGTTGCTGCGGGTATACACGCTATTTTCTCAAATGGTGCTGCCGGCCGCCATCTCTCACCATAATTTTGTTGAATCTTTAACATAAAATCTTAAGTCAAGTATATAGGCGCGCAACCACAGAAACAGGAGACACTCCC
>JAKJCY010000174.1 GCA_022706235.1 Candidatus Hydrogenedentota bacterium
AATGACGCGTTGTTTGTGGATTCTTGAACTAAACCAGAACATAACGCTCCTCTTGGTAACAAACAGAACTCATAATTTTTTGTCCACGGAATCATCGTAAGCACCTACGCTTCTGTTTCCCCTAGCAGCAGCCGGAGCACCAAATTCGCCTGATGGTGCGCCGTGACACCGACGCGCGGGGCCATCAGGCCATGCCCCGGCTCCGAGGCGGAAACGCTGTCACCGCAGACATACAGCCTGTTCCCTATTTTGGTACTGCGAATGGTATTGGCGCTGCCAAAGCCCGCCATACCCGAGGCGGCTACCATGGGCACCCCGGGGAAACAGTTCAAAACCGTTTCGACCAGCATCGCCTTTTCCTCTTCCAAGTCGAACGCTTCGACGATGACGTCGCACGTTTTGAAAAGGACAGGGATATTTTCAGGGGTCAGTTTTACAGCATGGGTTTCATAACAGCCGTAAGGGTTGATACGGGTTAAGGTGTCCAAAAGGGCTTCCGTCTTCAACAGGCCCAGCTGGTCGGCAAAGTACTGCTGGCGGTTTAGATTGGTGGGTTCGACCACATCGAAGTCCGCCAGGACCATGGTTCCAACGCCGAGCCGCGCAAGGGCAACAGCGACGGCCGACCCCAGTCCGCCCAACCCGGCGATTCCCACGGTCGCGCGACGTAAGATTTCCTGAACGCCCGGCGTATGACGGGCCGCCATAAACGCCTGGAATTCATGAGGTCCGGGAACGTCCCCCCGCCGGATAAACACGACCGTGTCCCCGTCCCTCAATGGCCGGTCTTCGGTAATAGCGGCGCCGTTATAGACCACAATATCCGCTTCCGGCCTGCGGTCATCGCGAAGTTGAAATACCGTCATGCCGGCGGAAACCTGCGCGGGCATTTCGGAAATCAGTACGGTAATCGGATCCATTCTCTTTCCTGCGTCTTCCGCCGGTTTGTTTTGGCGGAATTGTTTACTCTTCCCTCTCCTCTTCCGTCTTCGCCCTTTCCTCCGCAGCCACCTCGTCGGTTTCACATCCATTTACAACCGTTCTGCCGATGGATTCGGCAAAGCGGGCGGCATTGAGTATGGCGGCGGGGTCGATGTGATGACGGGTATCCTCTTCCGCGCCGTAATTCAGGGGGAGGTTGTCCTTATCCAGGCCTATCAGCGAGATCACATTCAGCCCTCGAATGAGGGGCACATAGGCGGCGGTGGCGAAATCATGCACGCGCGCGGCGCGCGCCTTGTACCGTCCCGCGCGCTGCGCCGCCGCGCTTATAAGGCGCTTGGAGCACTTCGTGGCCATCAGGAGCCCCTCCGACTCGGTATAACACAGCCCGCCCGCGCCGACCCCTTCCAGGTTGATAATATACGTCTCCTTCCGGGCGGCGATAATTTCGCGGACCAGGCCGCGCATGCCGGCCATGTTGGCGTGATGGCCGCCGGAAAAATAGAACAGGATCGAGGCCTTGCGTATACGGCGTTTATGCAACCGTTGCGCAATTTCCAGCAGCGCGGCAATCCCGGAGGCGTTATGATTCGCCCCCGAAGAAACATCCCCGCCGAAAGCGGCCAGCAGCACCACACCGGCAGTAAGCGCAAAGGCGGCAATACCCCCTGTGCGAATCCACCAGGTAAAGGGGTTCGCGACCCCCTGGTATGCGCCGAAAGCATCGACCAGGCAGGTGGCCAGTATCAGGACCATGCCCGCCATAAGCGCCTGGTGAACATACCGTAGAAGCGGCAGGCCTGCGGCATCGGACACCGGGTTTGTGTCCGTGTCCAGGTAGGCCGTGAACACCAGAAGCCGGTCCGGATTCTCCCCTTCCTTAAAACCGACCACACTGAAGGATTCGAAATAGGCAAACAGCCTGGAAAATACGGGATACCCCATAAACTCGGCGACATAGGCAATGAAGATAAAGAAGCCATAGCAAAACGCCACGGCAGGCCACCAGAACGCCAGCGCGCAGGTAACGACGAATTCCCCATAGTATGCCGCCATAACCAGGCGGAAATTGTCCACCACCCCGTACCCGGTTTTGTGGGCTTCGTCCACATAAGGCTTCAGTCGTTCGAGCACATAGTCGGCCGCTTGCTCCTCTTGCTCCGTGGCCGACTGGCGGTGTTCCAGGGTCTCAGCCAAATACCGTATATCTTCGTTGATGTTTTCCATAAGGACCAGAATTCCCCTTGGCGCACCGCGTCAACGCACCGGGAGGGATGAACCGCACCTGCCGCGGCAGCAGGCGGATAAAGCCATCTATACCCTTTGAATACACAGATATTATATCGTTTTCCGGCACTTTTGACAAAAGCGCGGCTGCCGCCGGGCGGCACGGGTCAGGGGATGAAATCCAGTTTGTCCCGCCGCCCGGGAAGCCGCCGAAAGTCCCGGTCAATACATGTGGCGGTTCGTTCCTTGTCGCACCCGGCGGTTTCACAGGAGAACGCGAAGAGCTGTTCGGAAAGGCGGGCAAGGGACAGGCCATGGGCACGCCCTTCACGTTGCCAGAGAAACGCGGCAAAGGCGTTGAACACTGCGAAGGGGGACCCGCCCGCCTGCCATAGTAAGGGCAGGCTTTCCGGGAAATGGCCCCGGTTATAGTACAAATCAAAATAGCGGGCGAATCGTTTCAGCCGTTGAATCATCGGGAAAGGCATTTCGGGCGTTTCCAGCACCTCGTAGGGAGGGCGCGCATCAAAGGTCAGTCCCCGTCCCGCCTCATCGACCATGGGGGTTCCCTTAAGCCGTTTCAGCAGGCCCACCTGGATTTCCTGAACCCCGGCCTTCACAAGGGCGTCGAAACCCCGTGCCAGAACCGCTTCCGTGTCGCCGGGCAAACCGATAATCAAATCCGCATGCAACAACGCGCCGGTATGGTTTCTCAGGAAGGCGATAGTTTCCATCGTCCGTCCCATATGCTGGCGGCGCCCTATCTTTTGCTGCGTTTCCTCACTGAAACTCTGGACACCCAGTTCAAGATGCAGCATACCCTGTGGAAAGGCCGACATCATCTCCAGGATTCTGTCCGAGAGCCGGTCGGGCATGATTTCAAAATGCAGTTGCATCTCCGGCATGGAACGCAGGAGAAAGAAACGCAGGATTTCGACCACCCGCCCGTCGTCAATATTGAATGTCCGGTCCGTGAATTTAAACAGGCGCACCCCCCGTTCCAAAAGCAGGGTCATATCGGCAAAAAACACGGGGAGGGGAATGTTACGGACCTTTTCATCACGCGAGGAAAGACAAAAAGCGCAACGATACGGACACCCCCGGGAACTTTCCACGTAAATAATTCTGTTCCGGATATCCTCCTCCGTATACAGCGCGTAGGGTGACGGGCGGGTATCCAGCGCGGGCGGCGGTTCGGAAATATATCCGGACGCGGGAAGTTCTCCCCCCGCCAGTCGGCCAATCAAACCGCAAAGCGCCTCTTCTCCTTCCCCGGAGATAATAAAATCCGCCGCCTCAAGAAAGGTCGCGTTCCCGTCATTTTCCGTCATTTCCGGCCCGCCCAGCACCAGGATGGTACCGGGTGAAACGGAACGGATGATAGACGCGACATGGGTAATCAGGTCCACGTTCCAGATATACACGCCGAAGCCGATGACATCCGGCCCGGAGCCCAAGAGGGCCTCGGCCATTTCAACAGCGGACTGTTGTATGGTAAATTCCCGGATGGACGTCTCGTAACCACGTTCCTTCAACGCCGCAGCCAGGCATCGCAATCCGAAAGCGCAGTGCGTGTAGCGCGCGTTTGCCGTTGTCAGTATGATCTTCATGGCCTATGAACCCCGCGCGAACGCTTCCCCTGCCGCCAGGCACAGGCGGGTTTCCCAAACCCTCCTTCCTCTCATCGCTTTCTTTTTCGGACCGTTACACCATCAGCGCTTCAACAGGCACCGCACCGGTCCTCTTTCGGCAAGGGAAAATCAGCATCCCTTTTGCCGCGGGAAAAGCCCGATACTCACTCCTGGCCGGTGGTAATATTCACCCCCACTTCGCCATTCGCAAGGGCAAGCATGATGGACAGCACTCGCCCCTCTTTCTTGTAATTCAGCATGTGCATCTCCGAACTTTGCGCCATAACCATGACTTCCTCCCACCCCTGTTCGACACAGGATTTCTTGAAAAATTCCGCAACCGTATTCATATCGTCGGACAGGGTTCCGGATAAAGTGAAGCCCTGGTTTTCATTTTGAACGACCATTTGGAGTTTGATGTCCGGGTAAAGCGGAACGTCGGCGGGAAAGGCCTCCGGAATTTTAGCCTGGGGGCCGGATTGCATCTTAATCGTGCCGTCCGGACCATCTATATTCATCTGCATACCGTCTTCCGTGGTATTCATGGTAGTGGTGGTCTGCCCGTCCTTTTCATCCTTGACGGTTATGGATAGGGAATCATTGTCCTGATTAATATTCACATCGGCCGTCTTGCCTTCCTGGGCCAGCCCCCGTTCGATAATCTGTTCAACCGCTTTCTCCTGAATAACCGTTTCAGGCTCCTTGCTCCCGCAACCGGCCACGATAAGGCAACAGGTGATTCCGGCAATCCATTCTTTCAGGGCGAAGGTTTTCATAGTCAAACATTTCCTTTCTATTCAGGCGTTAAAAGGTGCGTATTTGGTGCAGCCACTACGGCACATCCAGCCGCAAAAGGAACCGTCCGGGACCAGACCGGCGCCTCAGGACATCCCGTATCTTTATGATAACACATACGTTGCGCCATTATCTTTTTCGGGACCAAAATCCGTTTTTTCTAAGAGCCTTTCAGCGCCGCGTCCTTATCGTGAAGTTGCTATCCCGCCGTTCAAACCCGTATACTTTACTATCTTCAAGCAGGTCTCAAAGGATACCCCATGGCACTATCAGAAATACTGCTACCCGTACATGGCATACTGTTGATCGGGTCTTTCATCCTGGGCACCGTTATCGGCAGTTTCTGCAATGTCTGCATCAGCCGCTGGCCCACGGGAGAGTCCGTGGTACAGCCCCGTTCCCGGTGCCCCAAATGTCTGAACAGTATCGCCTGGTATGATAATATCCCCCTAATCAGCTGGCTGATACTAGGCGCCCGCTGCCGGAATTGCCGGGCGTCCATCAGCGCCCAATACCCCCTGGTAGAGGGCTTGACGGGTGTCATGTTCGCGCTGGCCTACTGGCGTTTCGGCCTCACGATTGCCACCCCGGTGTATATGCTGTTCTGCTCCGGCATGATTATTGTGACCTTTCAGGACTTTACCGACTGGACCATTCCGGACGAGGTCACGTTGTCGGGAATTCCCGCAGGCGTCGCCTTGTCACTGGTCGGGATGGCCCTTGAAGACGCTTCGGGCCTGCGTGTGACCAGTCTTTTTGACGCGCTGGGCGGGGCGGCCCTCGGCGGTGGCATCCTGTTCACCCTGGACCGTATCACCGTGTTCGTGCTGAAGAAACCCGGCATGGGTTTCGGTGATGTGAAACTGCTGGCCATGGTGGGCGCATTCCTCGGATGGAAAGGCGCCCTGGGCACTCTTGTCATCGCGTCCCTGCTGGGAAGTGTCGTAGGTGTGGGCATTCTCGCCTACTTCCGCTGGTACGGGAAAACAGGAACAGGCCCCGGGGAAGCACCCACGGAACCGCCGGCAGGCGACAAGGAAACGATTACGCTCGAAGGGCACTATCTTCCCTTCGGCCCCTGGCTGGCGCTCGGCGCGGTTATTTTCCTGTTTATCGGTCCGGAAATCATCGATGCTTATTTCACCCTCATCGAACCCTCCCCCGAACCCATCGTTATTTTTAACGAAACGGATATGCTGATAAATTGATGCCGCAGTACCCCCGGGAAGAAATAGCCCTTCACTTTATCGAAACGCCCACGGTATTTCCAGTGGGTCCGGTAAATGTTTATCTTTACCCGGGCCCTCCCGTGACCCTGTTTGACGCGGGCACCAATACCCAGGAGGCTTTTGAAGCCCTGAACAACGGCCTGGCCGCGGAAGGCGTTCTTCTCGCCGATATTGACCAGGTGATTCTTACCCACCATCACCTGGATCATATCGGGCTGGTGCGCCGCATCAAAGAAGCGTCCGGCGCCAGGATACTGGCCCACCGGGAGGTGCCAGCCAGGCTTCCTTCCATCACCAACGAAACCGTTTTACGGAAACAGTTGAAATACCTCCTTGCCGAACTGGGCGCACCACAGACGATGGCGGAAGAGGTCATCCGGCAGCGTCTCTCCCTCCTCAACCTTATGGATGAAATCGAAATAGACGAAGTATTTGAGGACGGGGCAGGCATTGGCCCCTTTACCGCCCACTTCCGGCCGGGCCATTCCTCGACCGACTGTATTTTTACACACGCGCCCCAAAACTGGGCCGTCACCGGCGATCACCTGATCCACAGAGTCACACCGAACCCGTTGCTGCGGTGGAATCCCCGCCTGGAAGCCAGGGAAAGAAGCCTCGTGCTGTACTATGAATCCTTGCTGAAAACGCGGGATCTCGAAATCTCCTGGTGTTTTGCGGGCCATGGCGCGCCTTTCCATGACCACCGGGCGGCCATAGACAGCACCATTCAGCACATTGAGCGGCGCGGTGAACGCACCTTGAATGCCCTGCCCCCCGAAGGGGACACACCCTATGAGATGACCCTCAGGCTGTTCCCCCACCCCCGCAAAGATTCTTTCTATTACTGCCTGTCCGCCGTCACAGGGTACCTGGACTTTCTCGAAATGCGGGGAAAAGTGGCGCTGGATATCTCCGGCGGCATTACCCGCTATATTCCGGTATCCCCGTCCGCTTGACGTTCACCTTTGGTTGTGGTACACTATCTGTGTTAGCACTCTATATGGTTGAGTGCTAAAAGGTGTTTGACTGAACCGGAGGCGTGCTGCGGAACGTGCGGCAGGAAACGGAACACGATGCCAGCCAGTACCCGACAACAACCAGAGCAGCCCTTGACGGACCGTGAGCGTGAAATACTGAACGCGGTGGTCAACAGTTATATTACGAGCGCGGAGCCGGTCGGTTCCCGCACAGTGGTAAAACGTTTCGACCTGGAGTGGAGCGCGGCCACGGTGCGCAACATCATGTCCGACCTGGAGGAACATGGGTACCTGCAGCAGGTACACACCAGTTCGGGGCGCGTGCCTACGGACCTGGGATACCGCTATTATGTGGACCACCTCATGCGGGTGCACCGCCTGACGCTTCAGGAACGGCGCCGAATCGAGGGCGAGTTTCAGCACCGGTTGGACGACGTGAACGCATTGCTGCGCCACACCAGCCATCTGTTGGCTTTGGTGTCGCACCAGGCAGGTTTGGCGGAAATGCCCGACACGCGACAGGCACTGGTACAGCAATTTGAGCTGGTGCCCCTGGGCGAGAACCGGCTGTCCGTGCTGATGGTGGATAATTTCGGGACGGTCCACTCGGTGACCACCTCTCCGGGTGTTGCGAAGGATCCGTCTAAAATTGAATCTTTGAACGCCTTTTTAAATCAAAATTTTCGGGGCATCGCCATGGGTTCCCTGTCCGACATGGTTCGCACAAAGCTGAGCGAACTGGTGGACGAGCAGCACGAACTCGCGCAGAGCGCTCTGGAAGTGCTGGACCTGGTGCCCGTTCGCAAGGAAACGAAACTTTTTCTCGGCGGCACGGTGCAGTTGTTTGAACAACCCGAGTTCCAGCAGGTCGAACAGGCCCGGACGGTTTTCGGGTTGCTCGAAGAACACGACCGCCTGATCACCGTGCTGCGCAAGGCCGTGTCCGATGGGGATGGCCAAGCCATCTTCATCAGCAAGCATGAAGACAATATGGGCGCCGAAGGCATCGGTGTGGTGGCGTCCTCCTATGAAGTGGACGGCCAACCCGCCGGTCTGATTGGGGTCTTGGGACCGAGGCGAATGCCGTATTCCCGGTTGACCGCCGTGGTGCAATATACGGCGGGCCTGCTGGGACGCATCCTGACCCGACTGGGGAAGTAATCCGTTTCCCCATAATAACGTGTGTATGTAAGGCCCCCGAGATGTGGAGAATTACCCCGTTAAAATGAAAGAACAAGTGCACAAAACAGAACTTGAAATGATGCTCGAACGCAAGGCAGCCGAAGAAGCAGAACAAAAGGCACAGGCCGCAATCAAAAACGGACAGGCACCCGGCCCTGACAACGCTGCCGGTCTTTCCGAAGAGGCGGCGGCGCAACTGGCCGCGCAACAAGCGGAAGTGGAGCAGTTGAAAGACCAGCTGCTTCGCGCACGGGCGGAGTTCGACAATTACCGTAAACGCACCCTGCGGGAGATGGAACAGGTGCGACAAACGGCGTCCCTTAACCTGATACGGGTATTACTGCCCATCCTGGACAATCTGGAGCGCGCCCTGGCCCATGCGAATGAATCGGACGGACTAACCGAGGGCATTCGCCTTATCTATAAGCAGTTTATGGACGCGCTTGCCGGGGAAGGACTGGAGCCGATCCCCGCGAGGGGGGAATGCTTCGATCCGCTGATTCACGAGGCGCTGGCAACGGTACCGTCGGAAGAGATACCCCAGGGCATCATCACGGAAGAATATGAACGGGGCTATAAACAGCGCAATACCGTCGTGCGGCCGTCAAAAGTCATTGTAAGTTCGGGGCCCGAGGCGGAACCGGCCGCCCCCGTCCCTGCCGAGGAAGAACAAACGGATGAGACCGCCTCATCCGTGAATGAATAACGCCCGAAGGGCGTGCACCAACCAAAAAAGCAACCTAGAGGAGATTTAATAATGGGCAAAGTAATCGGCATTGACCTGGGAACCACCAACTCCTGCGTCGCGGTGATGGAAGGTGGGGAAGCAGTTGTTATCCCGAACACGGAAGGCAACCGAACCACGCCGTCGGTGGTCGCCTTTACCAAGGACGGGGAACGTCTTGTGGGCGCCGTGGCGAAACGTCAGGCGGTGACAAATCCCAAGAATACCATCTTCAGCATTAAACGGTTCATGGGACGCCGTCACGCGGAAGTGCGCGAAGAAGAACGCATTGTACCCTATACCGTCGGGGAAACCTCGTCCGGCGATGTGCAGGTCGAGGTCATGGGCAAGACCTACCGGCCGCCGGAGATTTCCGCCATGATTCTACAGAAAATGCGGGAAACCGCGGAGGCCTACCTGGGCCAGCCGGTTTCCGAGGCGGTCGTCACCGTACCGGCCTACTTTAACGATTCACAGCGTCAGGCCACGAAAGATGCGGGCCGGATCGCCGGGCTGGAAGTGCTCCGCA
>JAKJCY010000175.1 GCA_022706235.1 Candidatus Hydrogenedentota bacterium
CGCCGAAGATACCTTGGGGTATGCCCGGGAACTGATGACCGATAAGCAGTTCGACGCCTTTGTGGATAAAGGCGACGCCGACTTGGCCTATGGGGTGCCGGGTGTCGGCAGGTTCCGCGTGAATGTGTTCAAGCAGCGCGGTTCTACCGGCCTCGTCATGCGCCATGTCAAGGGCGTCATCCTGGATTTCGACTCCTTGAACTTGCCGCCGGTCATGTCCCGAATCGCCGATTTGCCCCGTGGACTGGTCCTTATTACGGGAACCACCGGCAGCGGCAAATCCACGACGCTCGCCTCCATTATCGACTGGATTAACGCCCGCAAACGCTTTCATATTGTGACGCTTGAAGACCCCATCGAATACCTGCACTCCAATAAAAAATCCATTGTTACCCAGCGGGAGGTCACGCTCGATACGCAGAACTTTTCGGTTGCCCTGCGTGCCGTCATGCGTGAAGACCCCGATGTCATTCTCGTTGGCGAAATGCGCGACGCGGAGACCTTTCAGGCGGCCATCTCCGCCGCAGAAACGGGCCATCTCGTGTTCTCCACCCTGCACACCACCAACGTCATGTTGTCCATAGACCGCATTATGGACATGTTTTCGTCTGACATGCAGGTCCAAGTGCGCTCCCAAATCGCCCTGCAATTACGCGCCTGCATTTCCCAGCGTCTGCTGCCTGCGGCAAGCGGCAAAGGCCGTGTTCCCGCCATTGAAGTCATGCTGAACAATCCCGGCATTGCCCAGTTAATCCGGGAAAACACCATCAAGCAAATCCCCAATGCAATTGTGGCGGGTGCCGAGGACGGCATGCAGACCTTTAATCTGAGCCTGGCCAGTCTGATAAAACGGCGGCTGATAAAAGAAGAAGACGCCATGATTGCCTCCGACAATCCGGATGAACTCAAGATGAATCTGCAGGGCATTTACCTCAGCCAAAGCCGGGGAGGCATTCTGAAACGCTGACATCCAAGGCGTTCCCCGGACTCTGCCGGGAGATACTTCCCTCGGGCGGCAGTGAATTCACATCTTGGACTTTAACAAGGTTGAATAGTCTGATTCCTACATTCCGGGGTAGAGGTTTTCGTTGTACAGGGTGGGGATTTCAGCGGCCCGCGCATTGGTGTAAATGCAGGCGCCACGCGACCCAAACAACACTACTTCATCGCGGCTGTCGCCCCACACATCCGCGGCGAGTCCGTAAAAATCAAGTTGCTGGTCCCGGTCGTTCCGGTCAGCGGTAAACGTCATGGGAAGCGTTTCAGCAACATTTCCCGCGCCGTTCCAAATCACGGCAGGCCGGCCATTTCCCATTCCATACACGAGAATTCCCGAGGGTGGCTCCGTTCCGAACCAGTTTACCGGTGTGGTGGCGATGGCCCACGCGCCCGGGGGCTGTTTGCTGTTCCAAAGTTCTTTCCCGTCCAAGTCATACATATAGAGGATTCCCCAGGCATGTTCATCGCGGTGATGCGGTACGGGGGTGCGGTCCACCACGGCCAACTGCGCCGGCGAATCTGTCCTGAACCGTCCAGCAACCACGTGCTGCGCCTCGCCCAGGGGATGGCTCCAGTATTCACTTCCATCGGGCGCTACGCAGTGGATGCCTCCATTCCCGAAGAGGAGGCGCCAGGTACGGTCCGGAGCGCGTAGAATCCATGTGGCATCCGCATGGGCGTTGCCCGCGTCCTTCTGGAACAGGACGGTTCCATCGTGATCAAGCAAGGCAAATCCGGTAAACACTTCATCTTTGCCGTCATCGTCCACGTCCGCGATGGCGGGATAATGGCCGACAGACCCTTCATAATGCCACAACATACCCCCGTCATGGGCGACACCCCACATGTTCCAATAGCGATCCTTGACTATCAAGTCTTCGCGCCTTCCCCGTCCGTTCAGATCGGCGATGAGAAAACTGTCGTCCGCCGGGGCGGGTAACGAGAACGCTCCCTTTTCTTTGCCGGTCCTGCCGCACAGCACCACCATCTGTGCTTCACCTTCGTACCGCGTGGCCCGTTCCCGGGGCGAGGTGCCATCATAGGGCGGTTCCACATATTTTGCCTGGCGGACATAGAGTGCTTCGTTCCAGCCGTCGTGATCCCAATCGTAAATCTGGACCGGCAGGTCGCTGTAAATGCGTCCATTATCCAGCGATGGAGTTCCCGACTGCCACAGGACGTCTCCATGGATTGTTGTAGCCGTCAGACACGTAATTTCCCGGGTGCCGAAGATGCTTTGAATAAAGAGCAGCTCCGGGCCGCCATCACCGTCCAAGTCCCCAATACGAAGGGTTTCCGCGCCGAAATTCTTTACGTCAATGGTACGCAACAGCCTCGCACCCGGTGCCACCGGGTCCGCCTCCTGCGCCAGGGCCTGATTTGTACCCAGCGCCATCAAAACCGCTATCACCATAATTTTTCCCATCAAAGGTTCTCCCGATAACTGGCAGGGTTGCAATAGAATTGACACTGCTGATTACAGTATACATCATCTACGTTTTCTCGGGTATGGAAAAGTCGGCGAACAGAAATACCTCATTCGACGGCGCGTCCTATTTTCTGGCATACCTTCTTAAGATATTTAGTATCACAGATAATGGTATGGCTCTCCGTTGCCGGTAAAAGAAACAGTGAAGATACTCCTCTGGTTCCCAAATTCCATTTGGGAACCCGCTCTCTCTTGAAATTCTATTTATCGTTACCCGGTGTGTCACGCTTTCAGTATGGGCTGAGGGCAAGGATTGCGAAGTGGAACTTCGCACACTATTGCGTTCCCAAATGAAATTTGGGAACGAGCGGGGCGGGAACGATGGGGCGGTAACGAGCGGAATGGAATTTTGGAACGAGTCGGAAAACCGGGCTTTTTTGCAGGCGCTTCTTACCCAGGTGCGCCATACAGTAATTCGACAGCCTGTTCTGTGGCCCTTTGGCGCACCCGGGAAGGTACGCCTACTGAGCACATAAAAACTGTTTAGGTGGGTCTGAACGAGGGGGAGGCTTGGGCATGGTGTCTTTTTGGCGATGAAAAACAACACGCTAATTTGGACAAGAGTGAGCGAAGATAATTCTTGACAACGATCGGGGAATTTGGTAAACTTACGACTACGTATGGATTTGTTTTATGACTTTTACCGGAGGGTAAAGAAATGCTTATGAAACGTTATACGGGCGGTGTTCTTGCGGTCCTGATGCTGGTGGCTGTATTCAGTATAGCGGCGCAAGCTCAGTTGTATAATCCGGATTTGGACCTGCCCAAACCCACGGGCATGGAAAAAGCGCTGACCAAAATGGGACGCGGCATTTCCAACATCGCTTTTGGCTGGGCGGAAATTCCCATGACCTTCGACAAGAATCTTAAGAAGGGCAAGCCCCTGGGATATCTGGTCGGTGTGGCGCCCGTGCTGGGCGGCGCCCGCGCCCTGATGCGTACGGGTACCGGCGTTTTCGAGACGGTATCGTTCCCCTTCAGCGACCGTGAAGTCAATTACGATGCCGTGCTGGAACCGGAATTCCTGTTCTAATCCGCGTCTGTTCACGGGATATGGTGCACGGCGTTTCGTTCGTCAACTAGGTGGCAAGTACTTTTTAAGCGCAGGTTCTGCCTGCGCTTTCTTATTCCCACGCATCGCGCACAGTTCCCTCCCCGCAGGTGGAACGGAAGGCCTTATTTTCCTTCGCGCGACAATGCCTGAAGCAATGCAACGCGTGTGGCGCGAAATCGTTCCACATCCGTGTCGTATTTGTCGAAATCGAGGATGTGCCTGGAAACCACTTCCTGTGCCGCCTCCGGATCTTTTTCCGCCAGGCGTGATAGCAGTTCATGGTCGGCAATACCATCGCGCATGGCCTCAAAGCGGATGGAGTCCAGGGGGCCGTCGGCGCCGGGATAGACAACCCACGGATCGCCCGCAGGCAGGTAGGGCGGCCCGCCGTGGGGACGGGTGGTATGGGTAACGGGACTGTCGGCGGTCCAATGGTTGTAGCCCCAATGCAGGTATCCTGTGACGCCGTAGGCGAAATTAATCCAATGCAGCAACCGGGTTTTAATCAGGGGTTGCTCGATAAAGCGGTTGGCATATTCGCCCTGGGGAAACACGCAGGTATAAAACCAGACCTCATCTCCGGCGGCCTGCCGTTCACGGTAGTACGCATGCGCTTCGTGCAGATAATTGAGCTGGGGCACCCAGACATCAATGGCGCCGGTTAAATCCTTGCTGTGATTGGCCTCCACGATTTTCAGTTCGGGGGCGTAGTCACGGGCCAGGGCGGCAAGGGCCCGGTAACTTTCCAGATTCTGGGCAATGGGTTCGTCGGCCAGGTGCTGCAGGTAACACTCCAGCCATCCCTGTTCTTTGAGATGGGCCACCAGTGCCGGAAAGAAGTGGCTGTAGAACGTTTTCGCGGTTTCCGAGTCGGGCGCGGCCTGTTCTGAAACCACGGCGCCTTCGCGCACTACGCGTACGGAAGCGCCAAAAGCGGATAACCAGTCTCCCATGCGCCCGCCGATATGGCCCCCCTCGATGCGGCCGATCACCCCCTCCTCCTGAAAGAGGCGCACCCAGCGGTCAAAGCGGCTGAAATCAAACGTCAGCTCCCCGGCGTCATTTACGCCGAACTCTGTAAGGGCCAGGGGAGAAATAAGCGCCACATTTTGCCGGTGCTCCGCCATGTTCCGGGCATACCGTCGCAGCAAAGCATAATATTCCTCCGATTCGGGTTCCGGATGGATATTCATATGGGGCCAGTGCATCGCGAACCAGTTCGTCACCCATAATCGGCTTTTGTCCACGGTCACCGGATACACCGTAAGCGTCAAGGGGAACTCTGTGATGCTCTCGGCCGTGCGCGACCGTGCCGTAATACGGGCGGCAGCGGTGTACAGGCCCGGCGTCGCGCCGGCCGGAACGGGCAGGGTAATCCAGACCGGTTGCGCTCCGGCGGCCCCGAAGGCTATCGTCTCCCGCTCCAGAAGCACATCGGGATAGTCCGCGGGCGGCTGCCGAAGTTGGTCGCCGCACGGCTTCTGCATGGGCCGGTCCACGTTCACATAGCCGACGAA
Organism: Candidatus Hydrogenedentota bacterium; assembly: GCA_022706235.1. GTDB lineage: Bacteria > Hydrogenedentota > Hydrogenedentia > Hydrogenedentales > CAITNO01 > JAAYBJ01. The sequence continues at coordinate 5,060 of JAKJCY010000175.1, forward strand.
CCGGATCTTTACCGGGGTGGCCATTGAAGCACCCGTCTCACGGACAAAGGACGACACACCAATGGTCAGGGCGTCCAGGGGGCCTCTGGGGCGGATGACCAGTTGAAAGGTGGCCGTTTCGCCACGGGCTGCATGAACATCCGCGCGGGTGTCCGGCACAAACACAGCATCCCGGAAAACCTTGACGAGCGGGTCCACGCTCCAGATATCCAGAAGGGCATCCTCGGTGAAACCCGCAACCGAAGGCATCGCAGCCGCCACAAAGAAAATCAAGATGCAAAGCCGTTTCATACCAATTTCCTTTATTGGTTCAACCATCCGGGCGTCCGGAACTGACAAGAATATCGGCCCGAAAATTTTGTCGGACCCTAATATTTGCCCGGCCCGAAAACATGTTCCAGCACGTTCACAATCCGCCCCTCCTGCTCCGTGGTCATCCGGCTGGGCACATTGACGCCCACCGTGGTTATCAAGGCCTCATCCAGCCGGGGCAGCGCCCCGCGTTCATACTGGTAGTTCCTGCAAAATATATTTTTGGGGCACTCCCAGGGGCATCCGTTCGTTATGGGCCATTTCTCGACCAGGGGCAGAATGTTGTAGTACACGTGCACCTCAAAATCATGGAGAAACCAGGGATGGAGGCCCCAGGGTTCAAGTGCCCGTGCCACAGATCGGCCCCGCGCGATTTTCGCCGGTTCATCTGCCGGTCCCGGCGGAAGTTGGAACAGGCAATAGTATCCGGTGTCGCCCGGATTTTCCGCATCCGCGTGCGCCCGGGGCGTCATGCCCAGTGCGCGCACGGCATCTTCGATGCGCGCATGGCTGTGCCGCATGCCCGCGAGAATCGCGTCCAGCTTCGACAACTGCACCCGGGCGACGGCGCCCTGCAGTTCCGACATGCGCCGGCCATGTCCCCACCCGACAGGAACATCCCCGTACCAGTTGGCGGGATTCGACGGGTCCGGCGCGTAGCCGGCATTATGCAGGGCGTTTATGCGCCGGTGCAGTTCCGGATCCCGGGTGACAATCATGCCGCCTTCCCCCGCGGTAATGTTCTTGTTGATTTGCAGGCTGAAGATGCCCGCATCGCCGAAAGTGCCGATGCGGTGAATGCCCTCTTCGCCCAGTGGAACCCGGGAGCCCGGCGCCCCCTTCGCATGGGCGCCCAGGGACTGGGCGCAGTCCTCCAGCACTCGCACCGGTGGTAAGCCTTCCCGTTCCCGTTCACGGTTGATCTCCCGCACGACGGCCATGAGGACGCCAATGCGCGCGCAGCCGCCCAGCATAGGCACGGGCATAATCACTTTCGTGCGCGGTGTTACCGTAGCGCGGAGCGCGGCCGGATCCATGTTCAGGGTGTCGTCGGAATCCACCAGCACCGGAATGGCGCGATTGCGCAGGATGGCGGAGATGCTGGATATCCAGAGAAAGCCCTGCACCAGCACCTCGTCGCCGCAGCCGACGCCCAGCGCTTCCAGGGCGACCTCCAGTGCGCCCGTGCCGGAGTTTACCGCCGTGACATGGATATCGCTTTCATCGGGCCAGGGACGGCCTGGGGTGCTTGCGAGGAACCGGGCAAATTCCTCCTCGAACCGGCGCACTTCAAAACCGCAGTGGGGGCCGTAATAGCGGAACGGCGACTGGTGGCGCAGCACGCGCAGGGCCGCTTCCATTTCCTCCTCTCCATACCAGATGGCGCCGGGAAATTCACCGGGCGACATGGGGGGCTCGGGTTCAGGCATAGCGTGTCTCCAAATGCACGGCGCCAAAGAAGATATCGTTCCCCGCAAACGGGAAAATACAACAACACCCAGGCAAAAAATGAAACTGCCTCCGGTGCATGTAACCCCATGGGCGTTATAGATCTACTCTTGAACCGCGCCGGTGGCGGTTCCGGATTTTTTGCGGGCACGGTGTTCAGAACCGGTTATACTGGAACGTATTTCATGAGCCTTGCGGTTCCAGTGTAAAAAAAATTGGCCGCGCATGCATTCAACTTCTTCTTGTTTGTAAGACCCATGAAGCGACAATTTGATTTATGCCGTCATAATAGGAACTGTGGGCCTGTCCGCCCCGGGATCATTTCCCGTTTTTTTTCGACCCTTTGTCCAGAAGAGAATCGATTTCCGACAAGGTTTGATTGCGGGCCGCACGAATACTCGCCGCCCGGGCCAGGGCCTCCGGGTTGATTTCAAGGGCGTCACTGGCCGCGTTTTGTTCAACCGTGCCGGTCCTGGCCGGAAGGGTGCCCGATTTTTTTGCGGCGGGGGCGTTTTTTTTCACCGGAGCGGCTGTTTTCTTGGCCGTTGTGGCGGCTTTGGATTCCGGAGCGGACTTCACCGGTGTTTTCTTTACGGTGCTCTTTGGTTTCGCTTTCGGTTTCGCCGGGGCTTTCGTCTTTGTTTTTGCGGGCGCCGCCTTTTCAGATTGTTCCGTCAAGACCACAACGGTTCCAGCAGTCTGAGCCGGGCTTTCCACCTTGGCGGCGGGCTTCTCTTCAGGCGGAGCTGCGGGGTTCTTTCGCCTTGCCCCGGGAGCGGGGCAGGGGTGGGCTTTAAGCCATTTGTGCACCGGCTCGAAAATTTCAACGGCGGCTTCTCGCCCGAAGGCCAGGTCGCAATGGTTGTAATCTTCGGCGAATCCTTGTTCCTTGCTGCAGACTACGGCGCGCTTGTCTTTGCGTTTTATGGTGGCGAAAAACTCCATGGCACGGGGGGCATTGATAAACGGGTCTACGGCGGCATAGAAAGCAAGCAGAGGCGCGGAGAAATCGGACAGGCCCTGTGAAACGTCCATGCTGCCGTCGAGAAGCGTATATTCCTTGTTCGTAATCCACGTGCGTACCTGACGCATCAGTTCTGGCAACGGGTCTTCAATCATGTTGACAAAATGCGCGGCGCTCATGGTTTTAGGTATGTTGCGCATGTTAACCGGGAATACGGACTGGCCGATTCGGAGCGCTTTTAGCAGCGGGATGGCGCCCCGGATGATTGTTCCCGCCAGTCGCGGATGTTTTCCACCGAACGCGACCAGCCCGGTGGGCACATTTCCTGCCGCGTCCGTGAAATCAATGGGCGCGCCCAAGGCGGTTCCCGAAGCGAGGGAGGCGCCGCCGTGTTTCTGAACAAAGGCATAGAGCAGCATGCCGCCCATGGAATGGCCTATCCAGTGCACCTTGGAGACCGAAGTGGTTTTTTGAATGTGTTGGATCACGGCGGGCAAGTCCTCCATGAAAAAGTCTTCCATCCTGACCTCGTCTCGGGAGTGTTTGAAGGGCGCGATGGAAGAACGGGTGCCGCGCAGGTCCAGCGTCCAGCAATCATAGCCTTTCTCGCAGAGATAGTCCACCAGGCATCCGCCGGGAGGACTGGTGAAATTGTTCTGGTTGGCTCCCATGCCGTGTACCAGCAGGACCGGTTCCCCTGGCGCTGCCTCTTTGCGGTAACGGCAGACCCGTAACAGCCACAAGTCGCCCGTGCGGACATAAGACACCTCATTGGTGCGTATTTTTTCCGGATACAGCCGCGGCAACAAGAATAAATAGACGGCAATCAGCACCCCGGCCGATGCCAGCACTGCAATGGTAATGAATATACCGGTCATACGCCCTACCTCCTTGGTTTGCTTAACATCGATTTTAATACGGTGCCCTGTGGAACCGGCCATAGACGTGCGTGCGTCCGGCGTTCCTCCCGTTACTTACCAGCGGCAAGAGATAGTCCTTATTCTCCCATTGACGCCGGGAAAGAAAGGATCACACTGTTATTGCCGGGCCGGGTTCTGTTTCAGGAACTCCACAATCTGCCGGGCTAGTGTATCATTTATAGACGGGAGAGCGGCAACTTGTTCCACGCTGGCCTCGCGGAGCCGTGCGACCGAACCGAAGGTCGTCAACAACCGTTTCAACCTTGTTTTTCCCACGCCCGGGATGTCCAGCAGGGTGCTTGTCAGCCTTGCTTTGGACCGTTTCTTGCGGTGAAATGTAATTGCAAAGCGGTGTGTTTCATCGCGTACGGCGCTGAGCAAATGTACCACGGGGCCATTCTGAGGCGGCACAATGGGATTGCTTCGACGGGGGATGAAGAAGCGTTCATAGGAGGTCTGCCCGTTTTCCGACCGTGCTTTGGC
>JAKJCY010000176.1 GCA_022706235.1 Candidatus Hydrogenedentota bacterium
GCGCCCCGTGTTACGACCATGAACCGGAAGCCGGCGGTTATTGCCGACTTCGCCACGGAATACTTTGTTTCCAGCGTGAATACGGAGGTCTACAACAATCTCGGGTATGGACTTAGTACGGGTGCCACAACTTCGTTTGTACAGAATGTTACCCCACAGCCTTATAACTTCGGTATCGCACTTTCGGTTACACCGCAAATTCGAGACAACAATCAGGTGAGATTGTGGCTGAATCCTGAAGTCCGCACCAAGACCGGAACCAAGAGCTTTGAACAAAAGCAGATTATTTCGGGTCAGGAAATTGTCAATGAGATCAACCTGCCGACCACATCATGGCAGGCGGTCTGGACGAATGTCATCGTTCATGACGGTGATACGCTGGTACTGGGCGGATTGGTTCAGGACCAATCGTCAAAAAGCGACCATAAAATGCCTTATGTGGCGGACATCCCCGTTATCGGATTTTTCTTCCGCGGTTCCAAAAAAGAAGTCAAACAGTCCAGTTTGCTGATTTTTGTAACCCCCGATATCGTGGATTCCACCGGAGCCCGGTTCTTCGATGTAACTGAAATGCCGAGCTGATTTAATTCACAAAATAGAACAGGAGCGGCTCAAGAAAAATGGGTTGCTCCTGTTTCTTGTTTAATAAGGGCTTCGGTGCAGCAATGCGACCTGCCGTACTGCGAGCGGGCCGTCCGTACTGAATAGATAATTCAGGTAAACTGCGAGAGCCCACAACGGATGCGGATTTTAAGTCACAAATCGGGTTCTGTTTGTATCGTTGTGCCCTACCGCCATCTGTGCCGGACGGTTAGAATTAAGTCAGGACAGGGGTTCGATGCGCTATATTTTATACAACATGCTGCTGATCCTCCTCGCGCCGGCGGGAGCGGGGTATCTGCTTTGCAGGCGGAAATACCGCATCCTTTTAAGACGGTTCAACACAAGGGTGCCCCGGTTTACGCAAGAACGGGTTATCTGGATTCATGGGTGTAGTGTCGGCGAGGTAATGGTTGCACGCATCCTGGTAAATGCCCTGCGGGAAAAATACCCGGAGGCCGCCTTGTTACTCACGGTAAATACGGTGTCCGGAAACGAGTTGGCAAAAACGAGTATTACGGGCGCCCAGATAACGTTTGCTCCCTTCGATTTAGCGGTATGTGTGCGGCGGTTTCTTAACAAAGCCCGGCCGGCCATCCTCCTCCTGTTGGAAACGGAACTATGGCCCGGGCTTGTCCGGGAGGCGAGGCGCCGCGGTGTTCCGGTTGTCGTTGTCAATGGTCGACTGAGTCCACGAAAACTCCCGAAATACAAGAAATATGGGCAGCTGATGCCTCCCGTGTTTTCCTGGCTGGACCATGTCGCGGCCCAGGAAGAAGTATACCGTGACCGTTTCGCCGCTCTTGGTGTTCCTCTGGACCGGATATCCCTCACTGGAAATATGAAATATGATGGCGTGCTGATGGAAGTTCCGGAACCCGTGAAAGCGGCTTTGCGGGAAGCGATGGGCTATGATGAACAAAGCATGGTGCTCATATTCGGCAGTACCCGCCCCGGCGATGAAGTACTGGCCGCAGCTTGTTGGAAAGCATTAAAGCCCGACTTTCCCCGTCTGCGGCTGATTGTTGCCCCAAGACACCTCAATCGGCTTGACGAAGGCTTGACGGCGTTCAAGGGGGAGTCCGTCACGCTGCGCACCGAGATAAGGGCGGGTGCAGGGGACAAGACCGCCGGCGTCATGATGCTGGACACCTTGGGGGAACTGGGAGTGATGTATTCCCTTGGGAATATTGCTGTGATCGGGGGCAGTTTCTTCCCCGGAGTGGAAGGGCATAATCCTCTGGAACCTGCCGGGTTGGGCATTCCCACCGTTTTTGGGCCGTTCATGGGCAACTTCCCGGATGCGGCGGCCATGCTGCTGGGAGCGGGCGGGGCTTTTCAGGTTCAGTCCGGGGACGAACTCATTGCTCTGATACGCAGCCTGCTGACTCGCCCGGAATCCGCACGGATGGTCGGTAACATCGGGCGTAATGTGGTTATAAAAAACCAGGGGGCTGTTGCACGCACCCTCAGCCGGATTGAAACCTTTTTATAAAGCACATGCGGTATCCAAGCGCTTTATTAATGCCGCAATGAGTCCGGCTGTAAAATAGGATTCATCTCCTGAAGTCTTTATAGGCTTGGTGCCGGGAACGGTATCAGATAGCCTTTATCAGCGCGCTCCGGTCGCTTATCCTGAATGGGAACCATAGGCGGCGCGGCGAGAACGCCACAAGGATACCAGCCCGATGAGAACCACCATGAAGGCGCCCAGGCTGATATACAGGCCGTTGCGCAGAGAATCCGGCTTGAACTGGAAATGTACTTGATGGGCTCCTTCGCTAATATTCACGCCACGGAACGCGTAGTCCACCGGAAATAGGGAACCTTCTGTTTCATCCACATAAACCTTCCATCCCGGGTACCATGCATCGGCCAGAACTAAAACCCCCGGCTGCTCCGACTTGGTGCTTATTTGAACGGCGTTCAGCCCGGAATCTTCAATTTTGGCTTCCCGGCTCGCGGAATCACCCCCGTTGGGTGGCAGATTGCCTCCTTCCATTATTGGCGGGCCTGCGGCGCGAAGCGGGGGAAAAGAACTGTCTTGCGTGATGTTGCGACCCGCGTATACGATTTGAGCCCGGGGAGAGACCTGTAAATCATTCAAGAGAATTGCCCCGGATGGAAGCACTTTTTGTATGTTCAGGACGGGCCGAAGTGCTGCAAAACGTTCGCGAATATCCGTTTTGGTAAGTAACAGCTGGCTCGCCGCGCCAAGCCGGAACAGTTCCGGATTTTTTTCCGCAGTGCCTAAAAACTGCTCACTGCGGTACAATATAACACCAGAGGGACTGTGTACTTGGTCGATACCGTACGGTGACAGAGGCCAGTGCTTCAGCTGATTGCTGCCGGCAAGACGGGTGCCACTGTCACGCAACACCGACGTCAATTTCGGCTCCGGTGCTAGAAGCGACACCGGTGTGGTCCGGCTGTGGGGTTGGTAAAGATACCAAAGCAGGACGAAGGAAACCAGGGTAAACGATAAGGCGGTCAGGGAAGCCCTGGGCCACAGGAGCGTGACAAAAATGATGATCAGCAGGGCCAGCGCACAACCCATCAGGGGCGCCAGGGCAATCCATCCCTCGCCGGAAGGTGTCCGTAGCCGAAGAGCCCCCAGCGCCACGCCCGTGCACAACAACCAAAAAAGAGGCAACAGCCATTTGAGTTTACCAAGTGCCGCCTTGCACTGCTCCGCATCAAGATGTATCCATTCATCGGCGGTGGTGGCGGCCAATAGTCCCAAGGACAGGGGTACGGGCAGCAGAAAATGGGAGACATCGAGTTCATACAGGACCGGCAGGTTACGCACCCATCCGGCGAACGCGGTGTAGAGGACCGGTAGGAGAAACGCCGTGGTAAGCACCGCCTCGATACGGCGTTTTCTGACCCGGTTGGCGAAGGAGCGTAACGAGAGCCAGACCGGAAGCAGCAGGAAGCCCACCATGCCGGAGGGCAGCCACCAGGCCGCTCTTTGTTCCGCAAACGCGCCGTTAGGTAAAACGGGCGGGAGCAACAGGGCGGTAAAATCCCAAGGCTTGAAAAAAGGAAGGGATTTATCTTCCAGATGGCCGGACAGGAGAAATTCCACATAGGGTGCCAGTTGTACCCCCGCAAGGCAAATGCCAATAAGCCCCCCGAAAATCAGCCAGAGCAATGCCGAAGGAATGCGTTTCGGCTCGTAGGTGCGCAGACCGAAAACAAAAATCAGCGCCACGGAAAAACAGGCAACGGCCACCATGGATTCGGGATCGCCGCCCAGACCCATAATCCCGAAAACCAGACCCAGAAATGCCCAGTAGCGACGGTTGCCCAGTAAAAGATGCTGTAAACAGGGAAGTAACAGCGGGAAAAACGGGGCCACATCCGCCATCGGATGCCAGGGCGCTGCCAGGAAAATGCCGCTCAATTGAAAGGGAATGGCGACCATCAACGCAAAGAAAGGGGCGAACTGAAATCGTAAGGCGATGAAATAGGCACAAAGTCCTGCGACAAGCAGTTTCAAAAAAATGCTGGCGCCAATCCCCATTGACAGCGGGAGGAAATAAACCGGCAACGAAAATAAGGAAAATGCCCGGGTGCGCCAAAGGGCAAGAAAAGGAACCCCGAACCCCTCCCTGGGATTCCAAAGCGGTACTTCGCGCCGGGTTCCGGCCTGGTTGAGAAAAACATACCAGGGATAATACCGTTCAATGAGCTCGTTCCCCGCTTCGGTATCCATTACTTTTATAGTCGAATCGCGCGATTCTTGCCAGGGCGCGCGTAACGACAACCCGTGCAGATTCAGCGGCACTTCGTTCCGCAGAAGGGCGGGAACAATCATGGCCAGCGGTGTCAGTAGGAGTAGAAACAGGCAGAAAAAAACTTTAAGGTAATATTTTCGTTTCGTTGTCACAGATAACACCCCTTCGAGTTGAAAGCCCGGGCGTTTTGGAAACCCGGCATGACAAAAACATGCAGTGCGCCTTTGACGAAAGCGCCGGGTCATCCGTTGTGAATTTTCATGATACAGATTGAGAATACCGAATTCTTGTCAAACTAAAATTATACCCCAATAACGGGCAATGTTGCATCTTACCAACGCCAACACTTCCAGGCGCGAAGCGGCCTGACGCCGCCCCTGGCGCTTCTTATCAGCACCGCACTTCTGTGTTCGCCCAGTAATAACGCATCGGCTCTCACACCAGAGGCGTGTGCACCTAAATATCCTGCTGGCGCGATTGCGGAAACAGCGCGGAAATCAATCGCTAACAGGATAGTTGCCCAAGTGACCGCTCACGGAAGACCTTTACCGGCAATGTGCGAAAACACGCACGCAATCGCAGCCGTATCACCTCCAGGATCGGCAGTTCGGTACCCGCATGTCCGGCGTCTATGCAGGATAGGCCGCGGAGCAAGGCCGACTGAGCATCGTGATATCCGATATCCCCCGAGACAAAGACGTCCACATTCCCCGGCAGCTCCGTAACGCTTTTACCGCCGCTGCCGCCCAGCACGGCGACATGGCGCACCGGCTTCCCGGAGGCGGCATACACTTGTACGTACGGTATGCCCAATTTCTTTCGGACATGCCGGGCGAATTCTTTCATAGACATCGATTCGTTCAGCCTGCCCCGGCAGCCAAGCCCGGGCCCCTGGAGGCTGTTGGCAAGCGGCACGACATCGCAAACCGGTTCTTCATAGGGGTGCACGGCATGGAGGGCTGCAAGGACCGCTTTCAAACACGTGCTGTCCGCCTGCATTTCCAAACGGGTCTCCGGTTCTGTGTTCAGCCGGCCTTTTCTGCCGGAAAAGGGGGATGCGGACTTGCCGGGCAAAAAGGATCCCATGCCGCTGCTTTGATAGGAGCAGTGGGTATAGTGTCCAATACGGCCGGCGCCGGCAACTGCCAATGCTTCGCGGATCGCGTCTACATGGCCGGGCGGGACAAAAGAAATTAATTTGTAGTACTTCAATCCTTCGTTCCGGAACAACGGAGCGCAGTCTTCCAATTGGAGCCGCCGGGCGAGGGCGTCATTGACGCCGCCGGGCGCCATGTCAAGATTGGTGTGGGCTACCAGGCAGGCGATATTGCGCGCAGTCAGGTCCAGGCATATCGCTGTTTGCGGGTCGTCCGGGCAAAGGCGTTTCAGCGGTGTCCAGATAAGGGGATGATGGGCGATAATCATGTTGGCGCCGGTTTTGTGCGCCGCACGCACCGCCTCGGGCGTTACGGTCAGACAGGTCAGTACGGCCGTTACCGTATGATGCAGGCTTCCCGTATGCAACCCCACCTTGTCCCAGTCGCAGGCTAGTTCCTGCGGTGCCCAGGCCTCCATGAAAGCGCATATATCCTTGACGGTGATTTTCATAACCTTTTTCTCCCTGAATGTAAACGCAGGGCGTCACTGCTCCGCCGGGAAATAGTTTTCCCGAAAAAACACGTATGAACAGCAGTGTATCAGGAGGTCTCCTGTACACACAAGAGTTCCGGTCCACCTTCATACCGGCGACAGGTTGCGGACCTTCGCTTTGTATGGGCTATAATGCGCATGAAACATTGTCATTGTATACTGTGCCGAAGCCATTCCAGCAAAAGGAAATCTGCCATGAATGACCGTTATGTAATCGGACTTGATTTTGGAACCAATTCCGCCCGCGCCATTATCGCCAACACCAGGAACGGCGATGAGATTGCCACCCGGGTGTTTGACTTCCCTTCCGGGGAGAAGGGGGTTATTCTGGACGGGCGGAACCCGGACTTGGCGCGGCAAGACCCGGCGGACTACCTGGAAGCGGTGAAGGTGACGGTGCGCGGGGCCTTGTCAGAGGCCGCCAAAACGCCGGGATTCACGCCGGAAGCGGTTATCGGCATCGGCGTGGACACCACCGGTTCAACGCCGCTGCCTGTAGATGCCGGGGGGACGCCCCTCGCCTTTCAGGATAGGTTCGCCGCTAACCCGGCGGCTATGGCGTGGCTCTGGAAAGACCATACAGGCCACGCCGAGGCGGCGGAAATTACCGCACTGGCCGGGAAGATGCGCCCGCACTACCTGGCAAAATGCGGCGGCGCTTATTCTTCCGAATGGTTTTGGAGCAAAATCCTGCACTGCAAACGCACCGCCCCGGAGGTCTTTGATGCCGCCTATACCTGGGTGGAGCATGCGGACTGGATGACGGGTGTTCTGACAGGAACCTCACGGCCGGAAACGCTGAAACGCTGTATCTGTGCCGCCGGGCATAAAGCCATGTTTAATCCGAACTGGGGCGGGTATCCGGACGAGGCCTTTCTGGAGGCGTTGGACCCGGTATTGGGCCGCATCCGCGCCACGCTGCCGGACAGAGCCTATACAATTGCGGATGCCGCCGGCGGGCTGACCCCCGAATGGGCGGCAACATTGGGCCTGCGGGAAGGTATTCCCGTGGCGATGGGCGCTTTTGACGCCCACCTGGGCGCGGTCGGGTCCGGCATTCAGCCGGGCGTCCTCGTTAAAATCATTGGCACCTCCTGCTGTGACATGATGGTGGCGCCTTTAAGCCGGGAACTCCCGGATATCCCGGGGCTTTGCGGTATTGTGCCCGGTTCCATTCTGCCCGATGGGTTCGGTCTTGAAGCGGGGCAATCGGCGGTGGGTGATATCTTTAACTGGTTTGTAAACTACATGCGGCCGGAAAATGAAAGCCATGAGTCGCTGACGGAAAAGGCTTTGCGCCTGAAACCCGGGGAGAGCGGCCTGCTGGCGCTGGATTGGCATAATGGCAACCGTACGGTGCTGGTGGACCAACGGTTGACGGGATCTTTGGCGGGCATGACGCTCCAGACCCGCCCCGAAGAAGTATACCGGGCCCTTATCGAAGCGACGGCGTTCGGTGCGCGGGTGATTATGGAACGTTTTCTGGAATACGGCATGACGGTGGAACGCATTGTCAACTGCGGCGGCATTTCCGGCAAGAATGCCCTGCTCATGCAAATCTATGCCGATGTTATGGGGCGTCCCCTGGAAATATCAAAGAGCGCCCAGACCTGTGCTTTGGGTGCGGCCATGGCCGGTGCCGTTGTCGCGGGCAAGGCTGCGGGCGGCCATGCTTCCTTCACGGAGGCCGCAGGCGCCATGGTCCACACCGATGACAAGGTATACCGGCCCGTGGAGGAAAACCGGAAAACCTATGATCGCCTCTTCCGCCTGTACAGGAAAATGCATGACAGTTTCGGAGTGCGCGGTTATCAGGAAGGCCTGTTCGAGGTCATGAAAGAATTGCTGGCTATACGCGATGAGGCGCGCGCCTGATACGCAAAACCCCGACAGCGTTCCTGCAGTGGCATTATCGCCGCAGGGTGCAGATTAGATGCCCAACTGCATGGTTTCCCGCGCCGCTTCCAGGGTGCGGGCTATATGGGCATTCTCGTGGGCTGTGCTGATAAAAGCCGCCTCAAATTGTGAAGGTGCGAAATAGACGCCCCGCTCCAGCATGGCGTGAAACCATTTCGCGTAGCGAGCCGTATTGGCCGTTTTAGCGTCGGCAAAGTTGCGGACCGGCTGTTCGGTGAAGAAGAGGCATGCCATGGTGCCGGCCTGAGTTTGGAAGACGGGAATACCGTTTTCCCGGGCGATTTGTCCGAGTCCCTCGCACAAGGCGGTCATCCGTGCCTGCATATCCCGGAAGACGCCCGGCCGTTCCAGAATTTCCAGGGTTTTCAATCCGGCGGTCATTGCCATGGGGTTTCCGGACAAGGTGCCTGCCTGGTATACGGGGCCTTCAGGCGCCAGGTAATCCATAATCTCCTTCCTGCCGCCATAGGCGCCGACAGGCATACCGCCGCCAATTACTTTGCCCAGGGTGGTGAGGTCGGGTGCGATTCCATAGCGCTCCTGGGCGCCGCCCGGGGCAACCCGGAAGCCCGTCATGACCTCGTCAAAAATCAGCAGGGCCCCGTGGCTGTGGGTCAGGGCGTGCAGGCCTTCCAGGTACCCCGGTTCCGGCGGCACGACCCCCATGTTGCCCGCCACAGGCTCCACGATAACGCAGGCGATTTCCTCACCGAAATGGTCAAAGGCTTCCGCCACGGAATCCAGGCAGTTATAGGGTACCACCACGGTACGGGCGCTTACATCCCGGGGCACGCCGGGACTGTCCGGCAGTCCAAGGGTGGCGACGCCGCTGCCTGCACGCACCAGGAGACTGTCGGCATGGCCATGATAACAACCGTCCATCTTAATGATAATTTCCCGACGGGTATACCCGCGGGCGAGACGAATGGCGCTCATGACGGCTTCAGTGCCGCTGTTCACAAAACGGACCCGTTCCATCAGGGGGAAATGACGGATAATCTTCCGGGCAAGCAGCGTTTCCTGTTCCGTGGGGATCCCGAATCCGAAGCCCCGCGCGGCCGCGTCCCGGACCGCTTCGACCACTTCCGGATGGGCATGGCCTGCGGCGAGAGGGCCCCAGGAAAGAACATAATCGATCAGGGTGTTACCGTCCGCATCGATCAGGCAGGCGCCTTGGCCGGACCGCACAAAAAAAGGTGCGCCTCCCACGGATTTGAAAGCCCGCACCGGACTGTTGACTCCGCCCGGTAATACCTGTTGC
>JAKJCY010000177.1:0-310 GCA_022706235.1 Candidatus Hydrogenedentota bacterium
CACATGCCGAGTCGCTGGACACCGGAAAGGCTCCGCAGGCAGGCACCGAGGAACATGGGGACCGGCTCATTACTCCGTATGCGTTCCGCTAACCGGCTAAAGGGCTTCATCGGGGTGCAAACCGTTTCCCGCTGAGCTGGCGGACCATGCCCTTCAACTCGAGCATGGTTAATGAAGACAAGGCTTCGGAAATCGACAGCCTGCAGGCCAGCGCGATTTCATCCACGAAGGAACCTTCCGGATGCAGTATCTCCAGAATCGCTTTTTCCTGGTCTGAAAACGTATATCGGGGAGCCTGAACCGGCGGGGG
>JAKJCY010000177.1:320-9124 GCA_022706235.1 Candidatus Hydrogenedentota bacterium
TTTTTTCCCGGGTTTTGCGATGAAATTAAACGCGGCCTGCGCTTCCGGCCGCACCGGCGCCTCGCGGGGCGGCGGCGCCTGCCGCATCGAAGGAGGCAGATTGAGTTCCACCACAATATCCTCCACCGACTCCACCAGCCGGGCGCCGTCCCGGATGAGTTCATGAGGACCGCGGCTGTTGGCCATCCCGGCGGGTCCCGGAACCGCGAACACCTCGCGCCCCTGTTCCGCGGCATATTTCGCGGTAAGGAGCGCGCCGCTTCCGGGCGGCGCCTCCACCACCACCGTGCCCAGGCAAAGTCCGCTCAGGATACGGTTGCGTTGGGGAAAGTTTTGTTTTAAAGCGCGCATTCCCATGGGAAAGGGTGAAAGGGCGCATCCTTGTTGTATGATGGTATGCAGCAAGTCCGCATTCGAGGCGGGGAAGACCTGGTCGTGACCGTACGCCAGCACCGCTATGGTGCGCCCACCAGCCTCCAGCGCGCCCCGGTGCGCCGCGCTGTCGATACCCTCCGCCAGGCCGCTGACGACGGTTATGCCCCGTTCCGCGAGTTGAAAGGCCAGTTTGTGGGCCATTTTAATGCCGAAGGACGAGGCTTTCCGCGTGCCCACAACCGCCACGGCATACTGGTCTTCTTCCTGCAGTTGACCTCGAATATAGAGCAACAGGGGGGGATCATAAATTTCCGCCAGCTGGGGCGGATAGGTGGGGTCATCCATGGTACACAGGGAAACCTCCAGATCATTCATACGACTCTCCTGCAAATCGAGGTCATTTATCTGCGCATGCTGGAGTATACGCGATGCAAGATTCTTGCCGACAATATCGCCCAGCTCTTCAACAGACGCGCGCAACACCCGTTCCGGCCTTCCGAAACGCGCCAAAAGCCGGATAAAGCGGGCGGTGCCGACACCGGGCGTCATGGCCAGGCACAGCCAGTCTCGTTGTTCCTGGGTTAGTTTCATCAATTCCTACCCGTACACGGTTGGCGTCAGATGCGGCGTATTCTGAGGTTTCGAAACGTAACTTCATCGCCGTGGTCCTGCAGGACGATATGCCCTTCCCCGGGAAGCGAAGCGAGGGGCGTATCAAACTTGCCTATCGGCATGGTCATCAGGGACACATCCAGAGAAAGCACCTTCCAACCATTATATACGACATCAAGTTTGCTGCCTTCGAAGCGAATGTCATAGGAATTCCACTGCCCCGCCGGAAGGGCCATGTTAAACATGGGCGAAGCAATATCGTAGAGGGCGCCGCTGCCGTGTATCGTCGGGGCGCCGCCGTAATCGCCGAACACTTGAACTTCCATTCCCCGCTGCACAGGGTCCGCCGGGTCGGTGCGCACGAACACGCCGCTGTTGGCCTCTTGCTGAACCCGGAACTCAATGTGCATTTCAAAATTGCCGAAGGCCTCTTTTTGCCAGGCGATATACCGGGTGCTTTCCTGTCCGGGCACCTGAAACAGGCCGTCTTCTATCTTGAAAACGTTCTCCCGTTCATCGGTTACGTTTTTCCAGTAGGGGGCATTTTCGGCGCTAAACAGATCGGTCCATCCCTCACCCGAAGGTACCGGGGTTGGCTGTCCCTGGGGAGCGCGCCAGGTCTCCTGCGTGCATGCGGCCATACACAACATAACACAACCCGCCGTAAGATAAAGCCTGCTTATTTTTCTCATCACCGTTTTTCCATTCTAGTATAGTCCATTAAACACACGCTCTCACCACATCCCTTCCATTATCAACGACTGGCGCCTTCAAAACAAATCAGGGACTCGGCACCAAGGGAGGCGCGGGCGGGGTGGTGAGGGAATGAAGCCACTGGCGCCAGGGCTCCGGGCGCGGCCCCCAGTCCAGGCCGGTGCGTTTGCGCAATATTCGGACGGCCGCTGAACGCATTTCCAGAGTGCGTTCCATAACCTCCACAAGCAGGGGATAAAGAATTTCCGGCGGATAATTCTGCAGGCTGCGCAGCACTTCCCCCTGCAATTCGCCGTACCCGGACGTGAAAAGTATTCCTTTCAAGGTATCGAAAGATTTGGGGTCCCCCAATGCCGCGAGCGCGCGTACCGCCTGCGTCCTGAACCGGGGTTCGGGATGCTCGAGCAATTTTATCCAGCACGGAGCGGAACCGGGCGGCAGCAGAAGCGCAAGCGCATCCAGGCACGCCTGCGCCAACGCCGTATCCTGAGCCCACACGTTCGGTTCCAGGACTTCCGCCGCGCTTTGAATCCCCATCCGCCCGAGGCAGTACGCCGCGATGCGGCGATGCTGCGGCGCCTCCAGTTCCGTGCGCAGGGTTTCCATCATGTGGTAGCCGATGGTGTCGCCGAGAAAAGGCAGTGCGGCATCCAACGCTTTCACATCCTCCAAAGAGCCCCCCACCATCGTTCGCATGGTATAGGCAAAAACCAGGGCGCGGTCCTGTTCTGACAAGCGCTGTTTTGCCCCGGTACGGACCAAGGCTGAGGAATCGGCAAGATGCCGGATAATCTCCCTGAGTCCCTCGGCATCGGCTTCTGAAACCGGCCAGGCTTCGGCGGCGCGCGACCTCAATTCAGGCGAATCCGTTTCCGCCATGCGCTCGAGCAGCCAATCCGCACTGCCCGAAGTGTTGCGGGAAGGTTCATACGGTTTTATGGGGGGCAACGTCGTACGGCTGGTGGGCATTGCCGTCGGGTAGTCTCCCGAAACGGAGGGGGTGCCGGAAGATAGCGGCGGCGACTGGGGAAATGCGGGCGGTATCCGGGAAACACCGGACTCCCCTTCCATTGGGACGAGGAGAGCGAGGATAACCACAACAAACGAACCAACCATGGAAATACTCAGCACGAAGTGCAACCGTAGTGTTTGTAACTATAGGCGCATGATGAAACCAACTCTGGCATCCCCTCCGGGGCGTCAGGCATCCTTACCGGTCGTTACCCCCCCCGGTGAAACACCTCCTCCACGCGATATGCTTTCCAGAAACCGGCTTCAATCGGAATAAATCATTTTATGAATCTGCAGTGCCCCCGCCAGAAAAAGTGTTGCAAGGGCCAAAAGAAAACTTATCACCAGCGAATAGGCGCCTTGATAACTGCTGAAGGAAAGGGAAATTGCGGTCGCGTAATAATCAAACCATCCTTTACCGCCGGAGACACCGTCCGTGTAGAGAACGCTGAGGTTGGTAAACCACAGCAATATACCTGAAAGAGCAACACTGCCGAAAAACAGAAGGGTCAAGGTGAGCATTGAAACGGAGAACCGCCGTTTTTCATGTTCCCGAAGTGAAATCAGGCGCACCCGGGCCTCCACCCCGCGCTGTAAGGACAACGGGGCTTTCAGAAACGGCTCTTCACTTAACGCCTCTTCAATGAGCTTGTCAAGTTCTTCAATAGAGATGGCAATTTCAGCCATTATTCAACAATTCCTTCTCGATAATGAAGCGTAACTGTTTTCGCGCACGGAACATCCAGGTCTTTAAAGTGCCCAAGGGAACATCCATGACCTGGGCGATTTCATCGTATGAGGTCCCCTTGAGATAATACAGGGTGACGATTGTCGCATACCGGTCGGACAACCGGGTTACACAACGCCGAATCTGCTCTTTCAGGTCCCTTTCAGCCGGCTTATGTCCGGTACTACATAAATTACCGCCGCTTTCCGGCGTCAGTTCCACTTCTTTTCTTCTCTTTCGCTTGTTTATTTCCGTCAGGCACGTCGTCGCTGTGACCCGATACAGCCACGTGGTAAAACTGCAATCGCCACGGAATCCCTTGAGCAGACGATACGCCTTGACAAAGGATTCCTGGGCCATGTCTTCAGCGAGCGTGGCGTCCCGCATAAACCGGTACGCCACGTTATACACGAGATGCTGGTGCCTCCTTATCAACTCGGAGAAGGCTTCCCGGCTTCCGGATTGTGAGTGCCGCACGAGTTCGATGTCGCTTACGGCCTCACTTATATCCGGCAAAACCCCGGTACACTCCCGTATTGCTGCTTCTCTGGTCATGTAACACTCCTTTGTATGATGACGTCTCCATTTAATGAGTTCGCCGATACCTTAGTGTCGCCTTTACCGAGCACCCCGTGTATTTCGCGGCGTCTTTGCACGCTGTCCGCGGGAACCAACGGTAAATCAGCACGGATAGCGCCGCGTGCCGTGGTCGCATTGACTTCCACGGACGGCTGCTCCGTCATGACTAGTGTAATACTTCCATTCATTGAGGTCAAATCACATACCCCCACCTCTTTTTCAAGCAGGGTGGCCGTGATGGATCCTGTAATCGTGGAAGCCTGCAAGGCGCCCTGGCGCAGGCTTGCCACAATACTGCCATTCACCGTCTCCAAAACGGTTTCGTCCGCGCATTGCTGCGCACTTATCCGTCCGTTCACCGTCTTAAGATGCGCCCGGCCACGGGGCGCCAAAACCTCGATATCGGAATTGTTGCCCTCTATCTTGACATGGTTGCATCCCGGCCCGACCCAGACATTACCGTTTGAAAACTGCAAGGCGATATCGGTGCCTTCGGGTACGGTGATGGTGTAGTCCACGCGCAAATCCACCGTATCCGGCCGTTTTTCCGGCTCAGTAACAATGTTTATCAGGTCTTCCGATTCGGTAACTTTAAAGAAAGAAGCCACGTACGATTCCGCCAGGGGAATGGACTCCGCGCTGTCGGTATATACGCGTATTTTCGCCTCAACTTCCACTGTACCTGATGAGTCCGACGTGCTGACATGGGCCGCACCGTCCTTGTTCTCGATGCACAAAGCAGGCGCGGAAGCAAAAGAAAAGGTACGGGCCATTTCTACACCCGGCTGGCATACCTCACGCGGTAGTTTCGGTGCGAGTATGCCCACCGTAAAGATTTGGATTGCCGTTGCTATTAAAACGGCTGTAAATGCGCTTTTTAACATAGACGCTTCACATATACACCATCTGAGTTGCCGGGCACAGGCATTTTCTTTTTACAAAATCACTCCGTGATCTACATGGATCCTGTTGTGGTAACACCCGACACACCACCGATGTTCCTGACACGTATGACCACGATTTCCGATGAAAAGTTTCACAAGATTAGGTATACTTCATCATCTGTTAATAAGATACCGTATAATGACGAGAACGTAACACCATGTCAACCCACGGGAACGTCATAACCACAGGAACCAGCAATGACTGCATTAACACGGGTAAGTTTTACCATTGAAGAAACGCTTTATGAGGAGATGGAAGGGCTATTGGCTTCAAGCAAATACAAAAACCGCTCAGAGTTTATTCGGGACTTGGTGCGGGAACGGCTTGTTCGCGATTCCTGGAAAAATAATGAGGAAGCCATCGGAACCATTACCATGGTATATGAGCATGAACGCCGTGAGTTGTCCGGCAAACTGCTGCATTTGCAACACGACCACCATCATTCCATTCTGGCGACAACCCACGTGCACCTTTCGCATACCCTTTGCGCTGAAATGCTCATGGTGCGCGGACGCGCCCAGGCCATAGAATCTTTGGCGAATGAACTGGGCCGGCAAAAGGGGGTATTACACGTTTCCGTGTCCGTGAGCACCACCGGTATACGGCTCAAATAAGAGAATCGGGCGAGGAATCAGCGTTCATCCTTCTCCATCGGCACTTTCACCGGCCGGTTGCTTTTCCCGGGCGAGAATGGCGGCTTTGGCGGCGTTCATCATGTCACGCATCTGGGGACTTTTCTCAGTGTCAAGGCAGGCCTCTATCTTCTCCACAGTCACGGTGTTGCCCAACATGCCAAGCAGATTCAGGGCATGCGACCTGGCAATGGCATCAATATTCGGGTTGCAGACCACTTCTTCATATATGAACAGGTAATCTTTTGCCCGGTCTGCCGGGAAGGCGAGTATAATCTCATTCCGATTTTCATCGGTCATGGTATCCGCCTTCCACAGTTCCAGCACCTTTTGAACCGCGGTATCATCACCACGTCTCAGCAGGGCAAAAACAGCTTCCTTGCTGACATGGAAATCCGGGTCTTCCATCAACGTGCGAATACGGTTGTCCGCCTCGGCATCCGCTATAAGACCAAGCAGATGGACGGCGCACCCGCGCAGCGTCTGGTCATTGCCGGTTTCGGTAAGGGCGGCAAGGCGGGAGACATGCGCTTTGTTCACATGAGGCCCCAGGCTGATTGTCGCCACAATTTTTTCCACAGGGCGCGCGTCTTTGGAGGATAGAACTTCGAAAATGGGCTCCAGGCCTTGAGGGCCCTGGGCAGCCATCTGCCCGGCGATTTCCACGGCGCGATTGACATCGGTATCCTCCAATTTTTCCTGGGGAATGGAACGCCATGTCCCCATCAGGTCCGTATTCGATTCCACTGCCCTTGGGGAGTCCAGAACTTTTGGAACAGACGCATCCCGGGGGCTGCACGCGACAAGCGACACCATTCCGATTATCAAGCAGATGTATCGACGCATTACGGTAATTCCTCTTGAGCAGGTGATTGATGAGACAGGAGCGGCGTACGCCGCAATTCTTGACGGCGCCAGCCGGAAAGAGTGTACCATAGTAGGGGATAGTTCACAAGCCTTCCCCGCCTTTCTGCCGAAGGACTATCTGCATATGGGAGCGGCAAGTGACATGCCTCGTTTCAATTTAGTACTATGTAAGACAATTCCAACCATCCGATTGCGCCATGAAACCGAGGAGGAACTCCTGTCATGAGAAACGATGCCTACACGTCTCTGGTTCATCAAATGAGGGCTATCCTGAAAAAAAACGCGCGGGGAAAACCGCCTTCGATACGACTCTCGAGAGAAACAGCCGCTTTGCTGGAATCCGTTACCCTTCCAAAAACGATGCAGAAACCCCACCTTGAACAGGTGTTGAAGGAAACCGTTTCCGAATCGCCACCCGACGATGAAAAGGCAGCCTGTAGTGTCGAGAGTCCATGCATCGAGTCTGCGGGCCCGGACTCCCTGGATAAAATCAACGCCGAGATATCGTCCTGCAAGAAATGTCCGTTGTACGCCTCACGGCTGCACACCGTATCCGGGGAGGGGAATCCGTCGGCCTCTCTTGTTTTCGTGGGCGAAGCGCCCGGCGCCTCGGAAGACCGTCAGGGACGGCCCTTCGTGGGGCGGGCCGGGCAACTGTTAACGGATATCATTTCAAAAGGCATGAAAATGAGCCGCGATGACGTGTTTATCTGCAATGTGCTCAAGTGCCGCCCTCCGGAAAACCGGGTTCCCAATCCGGAGGAGATTATGTATTGCGAACCATATCTGCTGCGGCAACTTGACCTCATTCGCCCCAGAGTCATTTGCGCGCTCGGCGCCGTAGCCGCCCATACGTTGCTGAAAAACGATCTTACCATTTCCAGGCTTCGCGGCGAGTGGCACACCTATCACGGCATTGCGCTTCGCGTCACCTACCATCCGGCTTATCTTTTAAGAAACCCGGCGGATAAGGTAAAGACATGGGACGATGTCAAAGAAATTCTACAATTCCTGAAAGCGCAAGGAAGACCAGCCGACCATGAAGAAACATGAAGGAGACCAGGAACCCGCGTCCGGGCAAAGGCCTGTCCGCATCCTGTGGTATAAATCACTCTTTTTCAGGGTCATCGTACTGTGCGCCATCCTGCTGCTTTGCCTTTTCGGCATGGTCTATGTAATCACCCGTCACTTTTTTCAGGAAACCATACAGCAGATGGAACTGGAGGCGGCGGATATCGCGCACAGCCTGGAAATCCGTTTCGAAGAGGGCTTTGCCGCCGACTACACCTCCCTGGAAACGGAATTTATGGATTTATATGAGGGATTCGACATCAAGCTGGATGAAAACATTGAAGAGGCCAAGGCGGCCACCTTCACCATAGAACGGCTGAATGACGGCTCCTTTGCGCGTATTGCCAAAATCCCCTTGACGAACCGGGACAAACCCGTCCTGATGACCGTGTCCATGATCATTCATCCGCAAACGGAGCTTTTATTGGCGTTTCGAAACCGGTATATCATGGCCTTGATAACGGTTTTTGTTGTCACCCTGGGTTTGATGATGTATTTTATCGGCAAGGCCCTCCGCCCGCTGGTACGGCTTTCCGACAGTTGTGCGGCCATTGGCAAAGGCGAACTGACAACGGTTGCCACGCGGGGCGGTTCCGGGGAAATCCTGGCGCTCGAGCAGACCTTCAACGACATGGTGGCCAGTCTTCGGGAAAAGGAGGTCATGGAGGTAAAGCTGCGCCAGGCCCAGCGTCTTTCGGCGTTGGGCAACCTGGCGGCCGGGGTGGCCCATGATATCCGCAACCCGCTGAACGCGATAAAACTATTGTCAGGGCATGCCCTGGACCTGCTGGACCGGGAATCGCATCCCGCGGAGAAATCCTTGCGCACGATCAGTGAAGAAGCGGACCGGCTCGCAGAGATTGTCTCCAGCTTTTTGTCTTTGGCGCGGGAAACCGAACTGAAACGGGAGCCTGTGGAGATGGATGCCCTGCTCGGGGAATGTCTGCGCCTGTTTCAGCAAGACGCGGAAGCGCGGGAAGTCCGGCTGGTAGGCGATTTTCATGCAAAAGGGGTGGAGCTCATGCTCGACCCGAAGCAGTGGAAACGGGCGGTGCTGAACATCATCTTGAACGCCCTGGAGGCCTGTCCCCCGGGGGGACGCGTGCGGGTTTTGTCCCGCCGCGGCGACACGCACTGCGAAATAGAAATCCGGGACGACGGCCCGGGTATACCCAAGGATGCGCTGGAGCAGGTTTTTGATCCCTATTTCACCACCAAACCCGGAGGCACGGGCCTTGGCCTGTCCATTACACGGGGTATTGTGGAAGAAC
>JAKJCY010000178.1 GCA_022706235.1 Candidatus Hydrogenedentota bacterium
AGGGCAAGGTCGTTGTGCTGACCTTGTGGGCGGGGTTTGACACCAGCCATTTTGCATTAAACCGGCTTACCGAATTGCGCATCATACATGAACTTTTTGGTTCCGGGGGGGATGTGGCCGTTATCGGCGTTCATGACGCCGGCAGCGAACCGGACGAAGTGGAGCAATACTTGGAGCGCTATGCAATTACGTTTCCCGTGGGCAGGGACGCGGACCCCTATGTCTCTTTTAATAACTATGGCGTCAACGCCATTCCGCAAACGGTGCTTATCGACAAAAAAGGCATACTGCGTTACGCTGAAACCGAGGACCGCCTCCTGGAATTGATAAAGGCGCTCCGCCGCCGTTCGTAAGCGGTCGCGGGCAGCATGGATTTGCCCGAAAAAATAATGCGGGAAACGGCACGCCGTTTCCCGCATCTTTCAATAGTTCTTCAGCAGGGGAGTTCCCAACCCTTGCGATATTCTTTGCTGACGATTTCGCCCGGATTCGGCACATCCATCACCTCGCCCTTCATATTGTCCCAGTGAAGCTTCTGGCCGGACTTGACCACCAGGTTTCCGAAGTTGACCATTTCCGTGAAGGGGCCGGCATAATCGAAATTCGAGCAGGGCAGCTTGCCGGTTTTAATGCCGCGGACCCAGTCGAAATAGGGGCTTTCGTCCGGAATACGTTCTGCGGTTTCGGGCGGGAAGGTGTAATCCTTCATGGCCGTGGCGGGCATAAGCCGGGGCTCCCCGCCGTATTCACCGGCGGTTAAAATGCCCTTGTCGCCCACAAAGAACGAACCGTTCATGTCGTCGTCGCCAAGTTTTTCGTTTTCGGGAATGCCGGCGGGACGCTTGGGCCGGTTGTAAATCTCTTCGCCAGTCTTCTCGTCCGGGTAATGGCCGTCATACCAGTACACATCGACAGGCGGCATGGTGCCCCGCGCAGGAAAGGCGTATTTGATGGTGGTGGCGATGGGGAAGGTCTGGTCGTTGCGTCCCTTTTGCTCCACCACTGCCACCGTGTAGTCCGGCGCTTCCACCAGTTTCATCGACATATAGGCCGCATCCATGATATGGCAGGCCATATCACCGAGGGAGCCGCCGCCGAAGTCCTGCCACGCGCGCCAGTCGTGGGGAGCAATCTTGTGATTGTAGGGACGCCATGGCGCCGCGCCGATCCACCGGTCCCAATCCAGATTTTCCGGGGCCACCTCAGGGGGGAGCGGTTCGGCCAGGCCCTGGTTATCCCACACCGGCCGGTGCGTCCACACATGTACCTCACGCACATCGCCAATGGCGCCGCTCCAAATCATCTCGCACAGGGTACGCACACCGTTGCCACAGTGTCCCTGGTTGCCCATTTGCGTCATCACGCCGCACTCGGCCGCGATGTTCTTCAGCAGGCGCGCCTCGGCTACCGTATGGGTCAACGGCTTCTGGACATAGACATGTTTTCCCATCATCATGGCCATATACGCCGCCGGAGCATGGGTGTGGTCGGGCGTGGAGATGGTCACCGCGTCTATCTCGGGCATTTTCTCCAGCATAACCCGGTAATCCTTGAACTGTTTGGCGTCTTTCATGCGGTAGAACGCTTCAGAGCAACGGTCCCAGTCTACATCACACAGGGCGACAACATTCTCGCCCAGTTTCCCGCAACTCATAATGTCGGAAAACCCTTTGCCGCCGGCGCCGATGGCGGCGATATTTACTTTTTCATTGGGCGACATTTTTCTTGGCACCACCTTCGCCGTGTTGGGCGTCACGGGGGGGGCGTCAATGATTTCCTTGCCGTTCTCCAACCGTATGGCGCCGAAGGCCATGCTTGTGGTTGTCGCTGCGATAAAGGCCCGTCTTGTCAAGGCAATCTTGTCCATGCTGGTGTTCCTTTGTTTCATGGGTTGTATACTCAATTCGGTCGGGACATAAATCATACCACGCGTTTCAGCACATGGTCAAAATGTTCAACCGATGTAAAGCCAATTGTCCCGCGTTTTCCACGTCTACGCCTTCTGTGATACACTGGATTGGTTCCCCCCCCGCAGGGAGAATCCACAGACATGACCCAACAGGCATCTTTGCCTTCCTGGAAGAGAATCAACAGAGCAGTCAAAGCAATATGTCTCAGGGCGGGTGCGCTGGAAATTGGTGGTATGACGCTATTTTAAAAAAAACGAGCAGAAATCACGATACGCGTATTACGTGTATACGGAAGAACAAAAGCCGCCTTTACCCAATATCGGTAATTTTCCCCGGCTGCCAGTGCTGGACAACAGATGAATAACCCAAGGAGAATCACAAATGACCCCTCCCATAACACGAAGGACTTTTATGACACGCATGACGGCGGCCGGTATCGCTGTGCCGTTGATTCTTCCCCGCCTGAGTTTTTCGTCCCCGGCCACCGGTCTCTTGCAGCATGCGGCCATCGGTGTCGGCGGTCAGGGCGCGTATGACCTGGATTGTATCAACAAGAGCGGCAAGGTCAAGGTCTATGCGCTTTGCGATATCGATGAATTGACGTTACAAAAGGCGGCGGCCCAGTATCCGGATGCCCGATTATACCGGGACTGGCGTGAGATGCTTGAAACAGAGGAAGGCAATATCGACTCGGTCAATGTGTCCACGCCTGATCATACGCATGCGCCCGCAGCCATGACGGCCATGCGCAAAAAGATACATGTTTTTTGTGAAAAACCGCTGACCCATGAAGTGTATGAAGCGCGGCAATTGCGGCGCGCCGCACAGAAATATGGTGTCGCCACGCAGATGGGTATCCAGATCCATTCCCACGAGTATTACCGTACCGCGGTGCACTGGCTGCGCGAAGGGGCTATCGGCAAGGTGAAGGAATGGCATTCCTGGTGCGCCGCCGTGTATACGACCGAAGATAAGAAACGCCCCACCGGAGAAGACCCTGTGCCACCGAATGTCGATTGGAACCTCTGGGTTGGCGTGGCGCCGGAGCGCCCGTACAAGGCGGAGATTTATCATCCCTTCAAGTGGCGCTGCTGGCGGGATTTCGGCGGTGGGGCCACGGGCGACTTCGGCTGTCATATATTCGACCCGGTATTCACCGCGCTGGAGATAGGCGCTCCCCTTTCCATCACATGCGAAGCCGAGTGTTACAGCGAGGAGGTCTATCCGGCATGGACGATTGCCCGTTATGTGTTTCCGGGTACTTCCCTGACTTCAGGCCCGCAAATTCATGCCACCTGGATGGACGGGGAGAAACGCCCTGATCCAACCTTGTCGCCTCATCTTCCCCAAGGACATGAATTGCCGCCCAGCGGGTCCATGATTATCGGTGACGAAGGCACCCTCATACTGCCACACGTAGGCCCGCCCCATCTTTATCCCGAGGATAAGTTCAAGGAATACCCCAAACCGGAACTCGCTCCTCTGGATCATTATCATGAGTTTGTCGAGGCAGCCCTCGGCAATGGCGTCGCGGGCGCCAACTTCGATTTTGCGGGTCCCCTTACGGAGGCGGTCCTGCTCGCCAATGTCGCCAACCGTTTTCCGGGAAAAACCCTGGAATGGAACGCCGATAAACTTAAATTTACCAACAACCGTGACGCGAATGCGTATTTACGACGGCGCTATCGTCGAGGATGGCGCGTCCGGGGCTTATAAAAGACCTGTCCATGTTCCGGCAGATTCAGGCTGGAAGCAGAAATCCGATAACGTTGTTGTTAACCGACTGTTTCTACAGGCCGGGGTATGCAACGCCCCGAACGCCTTGTCGTGAAAAGAAACGGCAATGAAATGGTTGACCATGAAAGGTGTGGTGGCATAGAATAGGAACAGAGTAAAGGTGCGTGTCAGAAGGGAAAGGGGTTTCCTCCGGAACCATCAAGGTTTACGGAGGGGTGGTAACAGGGTTTTGGATGAATGCCCATGACTGAACAGATATCCGTTGAACGGTTTCGTTTCATACCGTATCGCAAACACGATATTCTGGAGATGTGCCTTGAAGACAAGCGCCTGCAAGGCCAGGAAGAACGGTTCCGGTATCTGTACCGCCTGCTGGATTGCACGTTTCACTATGAATTTCATCAGATCGTGGAACGTATGAAAGATGCTTACGCAGGCAACGACCCGGATGCCGATACGAATCACTATGGGAAGGGCGGAGCCGCCGACAGTACGCATTTTTTTGACCTGCTGGAAGGCCTGCTTGAAAAAGCGAACTACGAGCGGGTGACCGATGAGGACCTCAAGCAGGCGCTCTCCGAATCGTCATTGTTCAAAATCCGGCTGCGCGTCGATTTTGAAGATTTTGATGAAATGAAACTGTTCTACCGGGGTGTTTCCGAACGACAGGAAACCATGCCCGGCTGGATGGGTTTCGGAACAAAAACCATCGATTTCATCAACTATGACCGTGTTGTGCTTTATATCCGTTTCAGCGAGCAACATCAACGGAAACATGCAAAACATCAACTCTTTCGAACCGGTTCTTCCCTGCTTAAAATGTTCCGAAACGTGCCCAAGGCCGACTTGGAAATGCTTTTCCCCAACACCAGTGTACGCATGCGCACACTGGATACGCTTCTTATCGGTATTCCCGCGCTCGGAGGCGGAATCGCCGCAGCATGGAAATTTTCTCCCGCAATGGTGTTTCTGGGGTCTCTCTTCGGATATTGGCTGGGAAGGAGTGGGGAACGTCCTGTTGTGAATAACACAATGCTTCTCGCGTTCCTGGTGGGCATGACCGCCCTTGTAGGCTATTTCTGGAAGCAGTTTAACAGTTTCAAGAACCGGAAATTGAAGTTCATGCAGGAGTTGACCAGTAATCTGTATTTCAGGAACATGGACAACAATGCCGGTGTCTTTTACCGTATCGCCAACGATGCGGAAGAAGAGGAATGTAAAGAAGCGTTGCTGGCTTATTATTTTCTCTTGGTCAGCGATCACCCCATGACACCATTGGAATTGGATCGCAGCATTGAACGCTGGATGGCAACAGGATGGAACTGCGAGGTGGATTTTGAGATTGATGATGCCTTGCAGAAATTGCTGCGCCTTGAATTGGTGCAGGAAAAAAACGGTCTTCTGACGGCGGTTTCCGTGGAGACGGCCATCCGGAAACTGGATGAGCGGTGGGACGCTTTTTTTAGCCCCGCATCTTGAGCGTGGGAAGCGGGGATGGAATGCCCTGTAAAAGAAAGAGCCAGGTGGACTTGAAGAAATTCAGAAGTGTTGCCAGACCGCCGAGTCTACTATAGTCCTTGAGACTTTTGTCCCCTTTGATTATCTTTGTTTGAAGACACTGTCGGCTTCAACTACTCTTTTCCGTGTGATAGGGTCATTTAACACCGGGTGGTGGTAGGTATGGACGTGAGCGAGAGCACGAATCCCGGCGGATTTCCTACTGGCTTGGACCGGCCGGATGGGGAGGTGCCCGTATCGGATGGGGCAGCGGCTCCGACCCTTCCGGACGCCGGCTCCCTATTGGATATGGACGGCGCTGAACGAGCCATTCAGGAGACCGCCGGCCGCTACGTCGGTGTCAGGGAAATTGCGCGGGGCGGCATGGGACGCATCCTGCTGGCTTTTGACAGTACACTGGACCGGGAAGTCATTATCAAGGAATTGCTTCCTCCTTCGGAAGCTGACGACGTAACACGCGGCGCGGAATCCAGGCCTTTCAGCGGCGCCCACCCCTTGTTGCGGCGATTCCTTCAGGAGGCACGGATTACGGGCAGTCTGGAGCATCCCTCCATTGTGCCGGTCTATGAGCTGGGACGCCGTGAGGACGATACGCCGTATTACACCATGAAGGTGGTTCATGGCAAGACCCTGTCCAAAGCCATTCAGGCAGCCTCTTCCCTGCGTGAACGGCTTCTGCTGTTGCCCCACTTTGTCAATTTGTGCCAGGCCATTGCCTACGCCCACAGTCGGGGGGTCATACACCGCGACCTCAAGCCGGATAATGTCATGATTGGGGAATACGGCGAAACTGTTGTGCTGGACTGGGGGCTGGCACGGAAACTGGGGGGGGCGGATATCCTTGAGGCGGCGGATGGTGACGGAGTGTTGCCAGCGCAGGGCCCGTCCGACAGTGGTGGCGACGTCACGCTTCCCGGCGCGGTGATGGGAACGCCCTTGTATATGTCGCCGGAACAGGCCGCAGGGGACCGCGGCCGTGTCAATGAGCGCACGGATGTGTATGCCCTTGGCGTCATTCTCTATGAGATTATCACCGGCAAGAAACCCTATTCCTGTACCACGGTCAAAGAGGCTGTGGAGAAAATCACCCGGGAGGCGCCCATTCCCATAAGCAACCGGGAACCC
Organism: Candidatus Hydrogenedentota bacterium; assembly: GCA_022706235.1. Classification (GTDB taxonomy): domain Bacteria; phylum Hydrogenedentota; class Hydrogenedentia; order Hydrogenedentales; family CAITNO01; genus JAAYBJ01. The sequence continues at coordinate 6,291 of JAKJCY010000178.1, forward strand.
AATGCGCCGCCCGCCCTTGTTGCCGTGTGTGTCCACGCCATGGAAAAGGATCCGGCAAAACGTTACGATTCGGCCGTGGACCTGGCCGAGGAAATCAGCCGCTTTCTTTCCGGCGCGCTGGTGAAAGCCTATGACTACCGTTTCACGGAGCAGGTGCGCCTGTTTATTGCCCGCTACAAGGGTCGTCTGATGGCGGCCCTGGTGGCTTTGGTCTTGCTGGCGGGAACCGTAACCGTATCCTATTTCCAGGTGATGCGCCAGCGCGACGCTGCCACCGCCGCCCGCGCTGCAGCCGAACAGGCGCTGGGGTCTGAGGCCGAAGCAAGGCGGCATGCCGAAGAGCAACAGGAAGTTGCCGAACAGGCGCGACTACAGGAAGAAGTGTCACGCAAGGAGGCGGAGCAGGCTCGGGAAGGGTCGGCTGCGGCCTTGTATAACGCCCAAATCGCCCTGGCCTCTAGCCAGGTTAAAAATGGCGCCTATGAACGGGCGCGGCAATTGCTGGCCGAATGCGCGGCGGAACGCCGCGACTGGGAGTGGGGACGTCTTCAGTGTGTATGCAACCAGGATTACCGGACGTACAAACAATCCCTGGAAAAAAATATCCGGCCGGTTTTGTCCGGTTATGCCTTGGACACGGTGAATGCCCGTGTCATCACCGAGGACCTTTCTCATAATTTTAATCTTTGGGATGCTATGACCGGGGATGTCTTCATACGTTTGCTGGCACCTTTACTGGGGGACGACGTTCAGATGTATATCAGCCCCGGGGGCGGGTGGCGGCTGGAGCGGACCGGCCATGTGGGGAGAATATTTCCTGCGGTTTCTGACAAAATGGCAGCGGAACTCGACGTAATGAACCATTGGCTTTGGAGTGTCGCGTTCAGTGCTGATGATTCCACGCTGGCGGTACGGTCCGCTCCTGAGCAGGTTACCGTGTTCAATCTGAACGAAAATAGGCTTCAATGCAGATTTGAAGAACTGGGACTGAACCAGGCGCGTTTGAGTCATGACGGTGCTTGGGTCGCCTGCGTGACCGCCGCCGGTGTTGCAGAGGATCCAGAACGAGTGTCGCTCGATTTCCGGGATGCCCGTTCCGGTGAAGAGATAGTCCGGATTCAGGAAAGCGGCGTGACCGCCCTCGAATTCGCCCCCGGCGAAGCCTTGCTGGCCACGGGCGCGGAGCGTGGGGAGATTGCTGTCTGGCAACCCGGGGAAGGCACTGCCCTCTGGCGGGTTTCCGTAGATGCGGCACCCGTCATGGCCATCGGTTTTTCCAACACGAGCGCGGCGGCGCCGGAAAATGAAACAGTCCTTGCCGCAATTTCTTCAACGGGCGCGGTGTGGACGGGCGGCTTGAAAACAGGCACGGAGCGGGTCCGGTTCCAGACATCCGGTGGTCGTACGGGTGCGCTTGCCCTGTCTCCCAATGGGAAACTGGTTGCGGTGGGCGCGTTGCAGTATGTCTATGTCTACGAGGCAAACACCGGCATACTTGTGAGGAGGCTGGACGGGCATGAAAAAGAAGTTCTCCATGTCGCTTTCAGTAAAGATGGAGAACTGTTGTATTCGATAACCTCAGCAGATATAAAGATCTGGAAAGTGGACGTTCCTGATACCGCCGGATTTCTGGAGGGTTCGGATATTTTCAGCGCCGCCCTGTTGCCAGACGGGGAGCATATCAGGACGGTTGCGGCAGGGAGCGGTCTGCAGGAATGGGGGCTGCGGTCGGGACTGGCCGAATCTGTCCCGCAGCCGGTTTCTCCGGCTTTCGACCTGGCCCTGTTGAATCCGACCGGGTCCTGTCTGCTGCTGGATTCGGCTCAGGGCCTGATGATTTATAATATCGGGGAAGCGAAGATACTGGCCGAAATCCCCCGGCTCCACCTGCAGTCCACCTCGTTGGCTTTCAGCCCGTGCGGGCGCTGGCTTGCCGTGCTGGCGGGTGATTTCCTGGCACAAACAGCCCTGCTGTCCGTCTATGACCTGTCCGATGGCACAACAGCGTGTACCATACAGGCTTACCGGCGTACGGAATCGTGGGATTTGACCTGTGCAGCCTTGGCATTTTCTCCGGATGGGGCCACGCTGGCGTTGGCCATCCTCGATCGGCTTACCTTGTACGACATTCCGGGAGGCCATGAAAAGGGTGTATATACCATTCCACCCTTGCAGGAACGAATGAACAAGGCGTGCTTTAATGAACAGGGAAATAAGATTGCGGTTACCATGGAGGCTGACAGCCTCTATGTGCTGGATATGGGGCGGGAAGAAAACAGTCTGCAAATTGACACCGCCGGCAACCGGATTGTATCAATCGCTTTCAACAAGGATAGTTCTCGGTTGGCCGTCGGGGACGATGAAGGCGTGGTGAATTTGTGGAATACAGTTGAGGGCGTCCAGCTCACCCATGAACCGTTATTCGATCACGAAGTTCAGTTCCTGCGGTTTACTCCGGATGAGCGGGCTCTTCTTGCGGGGGACGGAGAACAGGTCGCTGTGCTGCGGGCTTTTCCCTGGCGGGAGGAAGACTTGCCCGGTAACGCCTGCACCCCGCTTGAAATGCGGCTGGAGGCGGTGAAAACCTACCAGGAATGCTTTGCTCCCGATTGGAGTCGCTGCCAGTGGCGCATGCATGAGTTGGAAGACGCCCTTCTGAAAGCCGGCGGCGTGAACGATGCCGTCATGGAAAGGATTAAAACCACTGCCTGTCCTGACGGAGGCGTGTATACCCTGTCTGAAGGAAGCACGGCGCCGGCATGTTCCCTCCATGGCCGGCTTCACAATGCCGCTCATCTGCTCGCGCGTGTTTGCCAGTT
>JAKJCY010000179.1 GCA_022706235.1 Candidatus Hydrogenedentota bacterium
TCCCGTTGGGATATTGAATTCAAACATTCGCTTTTCTCCGCTACTATTCATTGCCAAAAGATGTGGGTAATGACAAGATGGGAATTTGGGAACCAGGTCTTGCTCTCGTTGTCAGTGCTCTTTTGCCGAAGGTAAGCGCCTGTCTGACACATTGGACCGGTCGGACAAGAACTTATCTATAACCTTGGGAAAGGCGTTATCATGTCGCAACCGAAGCGGATTATTGCCCTGGTAGGCACCTATCGCAAGGGCGGTGTAATTGATAGTGCCGTAGGAGAAGTGTTAAACGCGGTGCGTGAAGAAGGCGCTGAAACGACAACAGTCTACCTTATCGACGAGGCCATCGAATTCTGCACCAATTGCCGCAGGTGCACCCAGGAGCCGGGCGATGGACGTGGCGTCTGCCCGACGAAAGATGGCATGGCCGCGCTGCTGGACCTGATTGACCGGCATGACGCCGTGGTGTTGGCGTCCCCCATGAACTTTTTTACCGTAACCGCTGTGATGAAACGTTTTATCGAGCGGCTGGTCTGTTTTTCCTATTGGCCCTGGGGCGCGGGGATACCCAAGGCGCGCCCTTATGCGGGCAGACGCAAACAGGGACTGGTCATTATTTCCACGGCGGCGCCGTCCCTCATGATCATGCCTTTCAGCCATATCGCGAAAATCATGAAGGCTGCGGCCCTGTTGCTGTGCGGGCAAAAGCCGAAGATGCTGTGGATTGGCCTGGCCGCCATGGAAGAACATACCGTTCTAAGCGACAAGATTAAGGCAAAAGCGCGGCGCCTGGGTCGGGATCTTGTTAAGTAAGGGTGCAAGTCCCTTATGCCCTTTGTATCTTTTAAGTCCTTTGGTGAAAAACGCTTACTCCAACCGCTGTCCTCAGATAAATAGCCGCAGTGCTTGTGTTGGTGGCCTAAATTTGAGTGCGGATATTGGCATTACAAACAGCTTGTGTATCCTAATTGGAAGAGGCTACAATGATGACGACAGGGAAAGAATACTGTATGAATAGCCCGTTAGCCGACAAACAAGACCAACTCGAAGAACTTTGCAGCAAGTATGGCGTGGCGATACTTGAGTTGTTCGGCTCCGCCTGTAAGGGAGGATATGTTCCGGACCAGAGTGATTTGGATTTTTTGGTGCGTTTTAAACCTTGTACGCCAGAGGAACACGCACATCGCTATTTCGGCTTGCTGGCTTCCTTGCAGGATTTGTTCCTCTGCGACATAGACCTGGTAGAAACAACTGCAATCCGAAATCCCTATTTTCTGGAGGGTATTGCAGCCTCAAGAATGACGCTTTATGCGGCCTGAAGTCAAATCCATTCTTTATGATATGCAAGAGGCCTGTTCGCTTATCAGGCAGTTCACCGAAGGCAAGCACTATAGCGATTATGCGGGAGATATCGCCCAGAGGGTGATTGATTTCGTATAGAACACGTGGTATCATTCGTTGAGCGTCTACACGTGGAATATTGGCATGTTACTGCTTCGATGCCTATCCGAACTATGGTCAAGGATAGAAAGAAAGTATGCCGGAAATATCAAGATTCCTGGGGATAGTTATCCGCATGTTTTATGATGATCACAATCCTCCTCATTTACATGCTGAATACGGGGGCAACAAAGTACTTCTTGATTTTCAGGGAAATATTTTACAGGGAAGCCTGAAGTCGAAAACAGCGCTCCGTCTAGTGAGAGAATGGATTGATATACATGAATTGGAACTGATGGAAAACTGGGAACATGCGCGGACAGGCAATCCATTAAACAAGATTAGCCCGTTGGATTGAGGTGACTTATGTGGCGTTTAAATGATGTTACAGCAATTGCGTATCGGGGCGGCCATAAGTACCACATTGTTTTTGATGATGGACTTGAAGGCGACATTGATTTTTCAGAGTACATCGGAAAGGGTCCGATATTCGAACCGCTGGCGGATAGCACTTATTTTCAAAGGGCCTTGATAGCAGGGGGTACCATTGCCTGGCCGAATGGCGCTGATATCGCTCCTGAAACACTTTATGAAAAACTGGAAAGCGAGACGTCTTCCAGAGATATGCAGAGCCGCTCCACGGGATAGAGCTCCATTCCCAAATAAGCGATGCATGCGTGAGATTTCATCCGATTGACCGGACCGACCCGCTGGATCCGTCCGACATACTACCCGCAACCGCCCGAACAACCCGCTTCTGCGTACGCTTTCCGTCTCACACCCCGACAAAGTTTCTGATCATGGTCTTGCCGTGCTGTGTGAGGATGCTTTCGGGATGGAACTGCACGCCCCAGACGGGGTAGTCCTTGTGCGCCACGGCCATGATGACCCCGTCTTTGGTCTGCGCGGTGATTTCGAGGCAGTCCGGGCAGGTCTCGGGTTTGATGACCAGGGAATGGTACCGCGTCGCGGTGAAGGGGGAGGGCACGTCTTTGAAAAAAGCGTTGTCGGTGTGGGTGATCTCGCTGATCTTGCCGTGCATGATGACATCGGCGCGCACCACGTCGCCGCCGTAGACGGCACCGATGCTCTGGTGGCCGAGGCATACGCCCAGGGTCGGGATTCTCGGGCCGAGGCTGCGGATGACGTCCATGGAAATTCCCGCCTCGTAGGGGGTGCACGGTCCAGGCGAGACCACAATATGGTCCGGTTTCAGCGCCTGGATTTCCTCCACGGAAATTTTATCGTTCCGGAATACCCGGATGTCTTTTTCGAACTCGCCGAAATACTGCACCAGGTTGTAGGTGAACGAATCGTAGTTGTCAACGATGAGAATCATGATTCCAACCCTTTCTCCGCGTATTCCACCGCCTTCATGAGGGCCTTCGCCTTGTTGACCGTCTCCTCGTATTCCCGTTCCGGGTCACTGTCGTACACGATGCCCGCGCCGGCCTGCACGTAGGCGCAGCCGTCCTTCAGGATCATGGTGCGGATGAGGATGCACGTGTCCATGTCGCCCGAATACGAGATGTAACCGCAGCCACCCGCATAGGGGCCGCGCCGTTCCGGTTCCAGCTCGTCGATGATTTCCATGGCGCGGATCTTTGGCGCGCCGCTGACCGTGCCCATGGGGAAGGTGGCGGCGATGGCCTCGTAGGCGCTGCAGTCGGACCGCAGTTTTCCGGCCACCTCGCTGACGATGTGCATCACGTGGGAATACCGCTCTACCACCATCAGTTTGTTCTGCACGGGCGCGACCGTGCCCGCCTCGCTGATGCGGCCGATATCGTTGCGGCCGAGGTCCACCAGCATGATATGCTCCGCCAGTTCCTTTTCGTCCGCCATGAGCTCCGCTTCGAGGGCCAGGTCCTCCTCGGGCGTGGCGCCGCGTTTGCGCGTTCCCGCGATGGGCCGTACCATGGCACGCTCGCCTTTCACCTGGGTCATGACCTCGGGACTCGAGCCGACCAGCGCGAAATCGGGGAACTGCAGCAGCAGCATGTACGGCGAAGGGTTGATGCAGCGCAGCGCGCGGTACAGGGTGACGGGCCCCAGGCCGACCTGCCGCTTGAAGCGCTGGGACAGCACGACCTGGAAGATGTCGCCCGCGCAAATGTATTCCCGCGCCTTGCGGACAGCGTCACAGAACGCCCCTTTCGTGAAATTGGACTCGATTTTGGGTTCTTCGGGCGCGCTGTGAAGGCGTTCGGTTGCCACCACCAGCGGTCCGCGCAGACGCTGCTCGATCTCGTGAATCTTGCGCAGCGCTTCGTTGTAGACCGCGTCCGGGTGGTCCGTGACGTGGGCGTTTGAAACAATCTTGATTTTGTTGTTGACGTGATCGAACACCAGCAACGTGTCCGTAATCATGAAATACAGGTCCGGCAGGCCCAGCGTGTCCGGGTTCGCGTCCGGCAGTTTTTCGAACTGGCGCACCTGGTCGTAGGAGATGTAGCCCACGGCGCCGCCGTGGAACGCGGGCAGGCCCGGTACCGGCGCGGGTTGATAGCGAGCCATATGCTTGCGCAATTCGTTCAACGTGTTTTCAGAGGAAAACGGTTCCTCCTTCCCATTGCGCAGGATTACGCCTTCCATGCCTTTGGCGCGGAAAACGATGGAAGGATTGGCGCCGATAAAGGAATACTGGCCGATGGTGTCGGCTTTTTCCACGCTTTCGAGCAGGAACGCATAGGAGGCGTTGCGCGCCACCTTCAAATAGGCCGTGACCGGCGTTTCCAGGTCCGCGAGGATTTCTTTATATACGGGGACCAGCGCATTATCGTGGGCCAGTTTGCGAAATTCATCCAGTGAGGGAACTATCATTACAGGAACTCCTTGTTTAAAAAAGAATACGAAAAGACTTCCCCAACCCGGCGGTTTGGAGCATTACAGGGCATGTGAGCGTCGCCAACGGCGCACATGCTGTTCCAGTCCCTGTCTGTTTCCGTCCCGGTTCAGCATCGCACGGGCACTCCTTTATCGGCGAGGTACCGTTTTGCCTCCAGGATGGTGTGTTCCTGATAATGAAAGATGGAAGCCGCAAGCGCGGCGTCTGCGCCGCCTTCCTGCAGTGCGGCGCGCAGATGTTCCAAGGTGCCCGCGCCGCCGCTCGCAATGACCGGAATGCCCACGGCGTCGGCCACGGCACGCGTCAATTCGATGTCATACCCGTCCTTGGTGCCGTCGCAATCCATGGCGGTGAGCAGGATTTCGCCCGCGCCGCGGGCCTCGGCTTCTTTCGCCCAGGCCACGGGTTCGAGCCGGGTGGCGCGCCCGCCGTCCCGGCCGCCATGACTCTTCACGTAATAGCCCTCACCCTCGCCGGGCTGGTATTTCATGGCGTCAATGGCGACCACGATGCACTGGGCGCCGAATCGTGCGGAGGAGGCATTGATGAAATCGGGATTTTCGATGGCGGGCGTGTTGACGGACACCTTGTCCGCGCCCGCGTTCAGCATGCGCCGGATGTCGTCCATGTTGCGGATGCCGCCGCCCACGCACAAGGGCATGAACACCTGCTCGGCCGTGCGGCGCACCACGTCCACCATGGTGTCCCGGTTGTCCGTGGAGGCGCGAATGTCCAGAAATACGATTTCGTCCGCCTTCTCTTCGTCATAGCGGCGGGCGATTTCCACCGGGTCCCCCGCATCGCGCAGGCCCAGAAACTTCACGCCTTTTACGACCCGGCCGTCGGCCACGTCCAGGCAGGGTATAATCCGTTTTGCCAGCATGGGAACCCTCTTACACCTTTTAGGTCAGAATGTCGGAACCCGGATAAGAACGACAGGGTTTGCGCTACTGCAGATCCGGGTCTTTTGTTTCATCGGTATTTTCCGTCAAGGGCGTATCCGTAATCGTTTTTTCCCATTCCGGTTCAATCGATGGGAGAACCTCTCTCTCAAGGTCGTCAAGAAGCGGTGGCAGGGCGGTTTCCTTATCGGAACCGCCGGTTTTTACCTCCCGCGCCGGATCCGCACCGGTATAGTCAATATTCGGCAACCGGGTGAGCTGCTCTTCTTCTTCGGCGGTAATGGTGTCTTCCCCCTCTTTCTCTGCGGCGGTGCTCCCGGCTTTCACGGCCAGGGCGTCCCCGGCGAAGTTGTCGGTGGATACCGCTTCGGCGGGTATTTCATTTATGGCCGTATGGGGCGCATAGGCCGCCTTCTCCGCGTTCGCGGCGACCTGTTCCCGCATTTGCCGCCCGGCTTTGGAGGCGTTTACATGCACGCCCTTGACATTGACGCGAACCGTTCCCAGGTTCTCGACCGCAAGCACTTCCCGGGCCGTGGCCGCCAGGTAATCCGCCACCATTCTGGCGCAGCGGTTGGCCGCAAGGGTCGTGCTGTTCCTCAAGACCACGTCGGCGATGATGGACGCGTGCTTGCCGTCTTTGTCCGGTTTAACGTCAAGGTTGATGGCATACACTTCGGGCATTTTGCGCATGACTTTCGTAAGGGCCTTGCGTACCGGTTTCAACTGAATCTGTATGTCGCCCTGGGCGCTTGGATAAGTGATGGTTTTGCCTTTCCGGCAGGGGATGCGTGGAAGAAAGCCGTAGGCTCCGACCACCACGAGCACGATGCCCAGAATCATGCCCGGCAGGCGGAGATTCAAAGAGCCGTCGCCTTGTCGCGGCCAGATGCTGAGGATATAATCGCGCCCCTGTTGCGCTTCCTGGACATCAAAAATAAGGCAGAGGAGGAATACACCGCCCAGAAGAACCAGCAGGCAGATAAGTTTCATGACCGTGAGTTTCATAACAGGTATCCTTGTAGATGCGTTCGTTTCACGCTTTTACTGCGGCATGCTTCAGGTCAACTACGGCAAACAGTACGGGGACTAGCGAAAATATCTTATCATAAAACGGTTTGATACTGCGAAAGAGGCGTTTCAAAGCCATCAGCCACCATACCGCCTCGTTCCGAAGTATCCTGGGGAAACAGTGATGAGCCCGCTCGGGAGCGTATTGTTCTTGATGTCCTTGGGGTTTACAGGGTTACTTTTCGGCCTTCGTTCTTACACCGGGGGCGTGCTTTATCCGCCCGGCGGGCCTTGTTTGTCGGAGGTGTCCCCGGTGGGCTACTATTACGGCCTGAAAAACGAGAAGGGCCGACATTCGTATCGGCCGCAACCGATGGGAAGTCATTGCATGGATGAACGATTCAGGCGTGTTCGTATATGGCTCCTGGCCGCCCGTCCGAAAACCCTGCCTGCCGCCATTGCGCCGGTGCTGCTGGGTACGGCCCTGGCATGGGGGGAGAGCGTTTTTCACGCCTCGTCCGCCTGTGCCGCCTTGATAGCGGCCGTGTTGATCCAGGTTGCCGCGAATTATGCCAACGATTATTATGATTATCTCAAGGGTGCGGATGCCGGGGAGCGCCTGGGGCCCCAGCGTGCCACCCAGGCCGGGCTGGTGACGCCTGCGCAAATGAGGAACGCCACAGCGCTGGTGTTGGCTCTGGCGGCCTTGTTCGGCCTCTACCTGGTTTACCGCGGCGGCTGGCCGATCCTGCTTATCGGCCTGTTGTCCATGCTCTTTGCCGTGCTGTACACGGGCGGTCCGTTTCCGTTGGGGTACATCGGTGTCGCCGACCTTTTCGTGCTGGTTTTCTTTGGCCCTGTGGCTGTTGCGGGCACCTATTATGTTCAGGCGCTGTACATGCCCTGGCCGCCGATCCTTGTCGGGTTCGCTCCCGGCCTGTTGTCCGTGGCCATCTTGACGGTGAATAACCTGCGTGACGTCGACCAGGACCGGCAGGCCGGCAAGAAAACGCTCGCCGTGCGGTTTGGTGTCGGCTATGCCCGCGTCCAGTACCTTGTCTGCATGGTCGTTGCCCTCGCGGTTATTCCCCTGGGCGCCACTTTGCTCACGGGACGCGTTCTATCCTGCCTTGCCCTTTTCGCGCTGATTCCCGCGTCAGGATGCGTGAAAATTGTATTTACAAAACGGGAGGGGGCTATTCTGAACCAAACCCTGGCGGGCACAGGCAAAGTGCTTCTGCTCTTCAGTGTTCTTTTTTCCCTGGGCTGGATTATTTCTTAATCCTGGTTCGTGCAGGAAACGGGAGGAAACCCAGGTAAAGCGCCTTGACTGCGGCAGGTAAAGAAATCACGCGGTTTACTTTCTTGAACTCTTGAGACGGCCTGGTTCGCGAAATTTTTTCTCTGTCGCAGTAAATTCGTATAATGTTAATTCTTCCGTCGAACGCTGTGTGTGCATTATGCATGTAAAGGAATGCCGTCATGTCCCGTTGCCTGAGAATGTTCCTCCTTGGATGCGGTTTCGTTCTGGCCCTGCACGCTGTCGGAGCGGAGGAACCCTGTCTTGACGCCCACCTCTTTTATTACGGCTGGTACGGCAACCCGGAAACGGACGGCCAATGGCGGCATTGGGACCATTCCACCCTGCCACGCAAGGAGAAAGGCGTGCCCTACCGTCCGCCGGAAGATATCGGCGCGAATTTTTACCCGGCCGATGGCTTGTACAGCAGTTTGAGCCGGGCGGATGTGGCGCGCCAGATGGAGCAGGTCAGAAATGCGGGTGTCGGTGTGCTGGCGGCGTCGTGGTGGGGCAGGGATGATATTACCGATAAGTCGCTGGCGCTGCTTTTCGAGGTTGCCCCGGAATACGGGGTGAAGATTTGTTTCCACATCGAGCCCTTTCCTGGACGTACTGCGGAGACGGTGCGCGGGGCGCTGGTGTATCTCATGGACCGCTACGGCGACCATCCCGCCCTGTATCGCTGCGCGCAGGCGGGAAACCGGCCTTTCATCTACCTCTACGACTCCTACCTGATTTCTCCGGCCGACTGGGCGGGCCTGTTCAAGGCTGACGGTGCGCAAACGATTCGCGGCACGAAATACGATGTCGCCGCCATCGCGTTGTGGGTCAAGGAGAAGGAACAGGGCTTTATGTTGCGGGGCGGCTTTGACGGGTTCTACACCTACTTTGCCACGGATGGGTTCACCTATGGGTCCACGCCGTCGAACTGGCCGCACCTGGCCGCCTGGGCAAAGGAGAACCGCCTGCTCTTTATCCCCAGCGTCGGTCCGGGGTATGTGGACACCCGCATCCGGCTCTGGAACGACAGGAACACGCGGGCGCGCGAAGACGGCGCCTACTACGACCGCATGTTTGAGAGCGCCTTGAAATCCGGGGCGCCGCTGGTTTCCATCACGTCCTTTAACGAGTGGCACGAAGGTACCCAGATTGAGCCTGCCGTGCCGAAAACCATAGAAGGCTATCAATACGAGGATTACGGCGCCCGTGCGCCGGACTATTATTTGGAACGCACCCGCCACTGGATCGAACAGTGGCAACGAAAGGAGCAAACAGTATGCGCCTGGTTATGCTGTCGGCCATGTTGGTATTGAGTTGCACTGTGGCGCAAAGCGCAGGACCGATCAATATTACGGTAGGGGAAACCGTGCTGGAGGTGCAGGAAGGGGGCAGCCCCGTGCTGCAATACAAGTACCGGGACGTGCCCTTCAAGCCTTACGCCCTGTCCTGGTATACGCCGAAGGGCGTAAACATCCTGCGTGATGCGCCGGAGGACCACAAGCACCATCACGGCCTGATGTATGCCATAAAAGTACACGACATCAATTTCTGGGAGGAAACGGAGGTGGCGGGCCGACAAGTGCACCGTGCTCTCACGAA
>JAKJCY010000017.1 GCA_022706235.1 Candidatus Hydrogenedentota bacterium
CGCGGGGCAATTCGTGTTTACCCGTCTATATTAATGCCTGTGGTAGAGGTGTTTTCTCGGATCGTTTTGTAGTGTGCGGCGGGCAACAGTCCCATTTTTTCTTGGGTGTTAGAGGTTTGGTTTGACAGAACGCATATAGATAACTTTATGTATTATAGAAATAACTTGAAATATATTCTATCATGCATTATAGTCTTATGTAACATATATTGAAGGACGCATATACCTTGGAAAGCCCACTGGAGGAATGCAAGATGACAAAAGAGACTGTTTGTTGGCGTAAAGGATGGATGGCGTTGGCGGGGCTGGTGGCGGTTATGTTGCTGGGCGTCAGTACGGCGTGGGCGGAAGTGCTGGAAGGGGAAGTGCCATTTCATGGTCACCCGGCGGACGGGGATGAAAATTGGCGCCTGGTGATGGGCGAGGCCATCGCGTATCTGGCGGGCTGGCAGGGAGGCTCGAATCCCATGAGTTATGCCATCCGCGCGGCGTATCTGTGGCAGAACGGGGAATATTACGGCTATGATGCCGCTCTTGATCCGCCGATGTGCTGGGAATTACCCGAGCCCGCCGAGGGGGAAGTTCTCATGGAAGGGGAGTACCCGACGGAGACCCTTCTTCTTCCGGGCGGCGTACCGCTGGAACTGGTACGTATTCTGGGGGGGTCGTTCCAGATGGGTTCGCCCGATACCGAGCGCAGTCGAGATAGTGATGAAGGTCCCGTACATATGGTGACGATTAACTACGATTTTTACATGGGTAAATATGAGGTGACCCAGGCGCAATGGCTGGCGGTGATGGGGTCCTGGCCGGGCTCAGCCCTCTCGTCCATTTATGAGGTTGGGGATACTTACCCTGCCTATTATGTGACCTGGGATGAGGCGCAGAATTTCATTACGGCACTGAATACGCATGTTACGAACACCGGTCAGGGCCCGGCGACGGTACGTCTACCCTCTGAGGCGGAGTGGGAATATGCCTGTCGCGCGGGTACACAGACGCGGTTCTACTTTGGCGACTCGTTGAGCGTCGGCGACGATTGTGAAAATGACGGTATTCGCGGCCAGTATATGTGGTATTGCGACAATAACGCAGATTATGGAGAAGCAGGTTACGGTAGCAAGCCGGTGGGCGGGAAGTTGCCAAATGCCTTTGGACTGTACGATATGAGCGGCAACCTGGGGGAGTGGTGCGAAGACGATTGGCACGGCAGTTATACCGGGGCGCCGAGTAATGGCAGCGCTTGGATAGGCGCTCCTCGTGGCTCGTTCCGTGTGCTACGTGGCGGCGGCTGGTACGACTACGCCCGGGATTGTCGTTCGGCGCCCCGTTACGGCGGTACGCCCGGCAGCCGCGGCGACTTCGGGTTGCGCCTCGTCAGGTAACTTACCGCCTGACTGCCCTACCGCCTAATGAAGGCTGAATTGCTGCTTCGAAAATTTGTATTTTCGTGGTTTCAGAGTGAGCCATGGGCTTATGGCAACTGGTTCGCAAGTTGGACTTGCCTTAGGGGTATACATCCCCCTTGATCCCCCTCCAAAGGGGGACCAAAAATACATCGGGACAAAAAAGGTCCTCCTTTATCTTTGCTTCGAAAGTCCCCATCAAAGTTTCGTAGTTTCAGGGTGAGCCATGGGCTCATGGTAACTCGTTCCCAAATTTCATTTGGGAACGCACTTGCCCGCGAAGTTCCACTTTGCAACCATGGTCCGGCACCGGAATTTACCGGCCGAACCGATGCGAAAAAGGAAATAGAATTTCCAGAACATCCCCTGGTTTGGCCTTATCCCTTTTCCCGGCTGCGGCGCGGTTTCTTATCGGTGGGGCTGCCGTCCTCCGGCAGGACCGGCGCGGGCAGTTTTTCTAAAAGGGCCGCGAAGCGCTGTTTGATTTCCGCGACTTCCGGGTCTTCCGAGTCGGTGACCTCGCGGTACCCCGTGCCGTCGCGGTGGTCCCCGCAGTCATAGAGGCGGCCGTAATGATGGGGCGAGTTATCCTCGAGCAGCCACCGTTTCGTGCGCAGGATGCGCGCATCACCGATGTAACTGAAGATCCAGTCGCGGGTGGTGTCCGTATCGCCCCGTAGAAACTTCGCATAGGACTTGCCGTCTATAGGCCGGTCGGCGGGCGGTTCCGCGCCTGCGAATGCCGCCAGTGTCGGCAGGATGTCGGACAGGTCCGTGAGTTCCATGGTGGCGCCGCGAGCCTTCACGATGCCCGGCCCGTTGACTATCATGGGAACGCGCGCGCCCAGTTCTGTGGGCTGTCCCTTGCCTTCACCGCCGGTGCCGTTGTCGCCCGTAAAGAAGACAATCGTGTTTTCACGCAGACCTAGCTCGTCGAGCCGTTTTACGAGCCGGCCCATCAGCACGTCCACATATTCCACGGCGGGCTTAAAATTATCCTTGCTGTTTTTATACTTGTCCAGGCCCTCTTTCCAGGACAGGGGCGTGGGCACATGGGGCCCATGGGTCAGGCACATGGGGTAGTAGACAAAGAAAGGCCGGTCTTTATTGCGGCCGATAAAATCGAGGACAAACTCAGTGAAAATATCGGGCCCGTATTGGTCTTCCCGGGTGGGCACATAGTCCCCGTTCCGCACAATGGACGGATGCCAGTAGCGGGACGGTTTCTTGTCGTTTTCCAGGCCCCCCGTGTGTTTCACGCCTTCCGGCAGGTTGTGCTCATAGGCCCACATGCAGTACTCGTCAAAGTCGCATTCGCGGATAAGGCCGGGCAGTTTGCCCGACAGTTGCCACTTGCCCGCGTGGGCCGTGGTGTAACCCGCCTTCTTCAACACGTTCGCGAAGGTCACGTGGGAGTTGGCGATATCCTCCACCGGCGCATCCGCCTCCGGACCGCCGCGCCGTCCCGCGAAATTGTACACGCCGTTATGGCAGCCATACTGCCCGGTCATCATCATCAGCCGTGTCGGGTGACAGATGGGGGTCGCGTAACAGGTCTCGAATTTAACGCCTCCTTCGGCCAGGCCGTCCAGGTGGGGCGTCTGGTGAACCCGGTTGCCATAGCACGACAGATCTTTGGCGCCCAGGTCGTCCGCCATGATAACAATAAGATTCGGCGGCCGTGTCCCCCTTTGCCCTTCCCGGGCCCGGGCCGTGCCGCTCGCCATGAATGTGGATGCCACGCCGCCGCCGGCGGCAGCCAGGAATGTGCGCCTGCTTACCCGATAGTACATCACGGAGTTCTCCTTTCCCGGTTATGCCCGTGTAAACCCATTGTACCGCTTTTGGTTCCCGGCGCCAAGAGTCCTGCCTACTCAAGGGCCTTTTCCTTCTGCTTCGAAAATTTGTATTTTCGTGGTTTCAGGGTGAGCCATGGACTCATGGCGACTGGTTCACAAGTTGGATTTGCCTTAGCGGTATACATCCCCCTTGATCCCCCTTCAAAGGGGGACCGGACATACATCGGGACGAAAAAGGCCCTCCTTTATCTTTGTTTCGAAAATTCCCATTAAATTTTCGTAGTTTCAGGGTGAGCCATGGGCTCATGGTAACTCATTCCCAAATTCCATTTGGGAACGCACTTGTCCGCGAAGTTGCACTTCGCAACCCCCCGGAATGTTCCAGGCGTCTACGATCCGACTTCAACCACATGATTCGACTGCAGGTGGATATGCCTGCACTGCAGGCCAAAGATGAAATACAATTTCAAGAGAGAGCCCGTTCCCAAATGGAATTTGGGAACGAGTCTGCAAAGAGGATAGTATAGGGTCCGGGCAGGGGGGATTTACGGGTCTCAAACCAACCGATGGAGTTCTATGACAATGGCGTCTCAATCTATAGAAGACACCCCGGCCGGAAAAGAAGAAGCCCTTTTGTCTCCCCCTGTGCCGCCTGAAAAAGCGCCGCGCCTGATGTCGCTGGACGTGTTGCGGGGCTTTGACATGTTCTGGATTGTGGGCGGGAAGGAAGTGTTCAGCGCGCTGGTGGCGTTGCTGTGCCTTTCCGGCGGCGTGCCCGACTGGCTCGAATACCACCTGAACCATCCGGCCTGGACGGGATTTTCCGCGTGGGATTTGATTATGCCGCTGTTTTTGTTTGTGTCCGGTGCCTCCATTCCCTTTGCCCTTGCGCTGAAAGCGGGGGAACGGCGCGACTATGCCGCCGTATACAGGCGCCTGATCCGGCGGGTCGTGCTGCTGTGGATTTTCGGCATGATTGCCCAGGGCAACCTGTTGGAGATGGACCCCGACCGGCTTCGGTTCTTCTCCAACACCCTTCAGGCCATCGCCGTCGGCTATGCCATTACCGTGGTCGCGTTTATTCACACCTCCCTGCGCTGGCAGGTGGTGCTATGCGCGGGGCTGCTGGCGACCTATTGGCTGCTCATGATGTTCGTGCCGGTTCCGGGGGCGGGCCGGTGGGCGTTGGAACCGGACTGCAACCTGGCCTTGTGGCTGGACGACCTGATCTTGGGCCGGTTCCGGGACGGCACCACCTATGCCTGGATTCTGCCGGGGTTGGGCTTTGGCGCGTCGGTGCTGCTGGGTTCCTTTGCGGGGCGGATGCTGCGGGCGCCGTGGACGCCCCGGCGCCGTGTCGCGGCTCTGGCGGTCTCGGGCGCGGCCTGCCTCTTCGCCGGTTGGTTGTGGGGGCTCCATTTTCCCATCATCAAGCATCTTTGGACCAGTTCGATGGTGCTGTGGGCGGGCGGCTGGAGTTTTCTCCTGCTGGCCTTTTTTTATCTCGTGGTGGATATTGCGGACTGGAAGCGCTGGGCCTATCCGTTCATGGTCATCGGCGCCAACGCCATCACGGCGTATATGCTGGTCCACATTATAGACTTTGAAGCGTTGCTTAAAAATCTGGCCTTTCTGAAAGGTGGTTCGGAAGGGGTTCTGATGATTGCGGCTGCCCTGGCTTTTCTCTTGCTCTGGCTGTTTCTCTGGTTTCTCTACAAGCGGAAGATATTCCTTCGGGTATAAGTCGGATGTTCCGGCCGGGGAATCCCACGCAGGGGTTCTCCCCCCACGGTATATTTTCTGCGGATGAAACGCCTGAAGCGGATATGCAACGGGAGTTGCAGTGTTTCGGTGGAAGTCTGTTATACTGCAGCATCCCCCGGAAACTGTTGGGGAGTGTACCCCCCGTTTGAATCGTTACTACCAGTACAGGAGAATCAGTTATGGGCAGCAACATTGTAAAAGAAGGCTTTGAACGCGCACCGCACCGCTCCCTTTTATACGCCACGGGACAGGTGAAAGGTCCGGAGGACTTTAAAAAGCCCTTTATCGGCATCTGCAACAGTTTTGTGGAAATTATTCCTGGCCATGTGCATCTGGCGGAACTGGGCCGGGTGGCCAAGGCGGCCATTCAAGAGGCGGGCGGCATCGCTTTCGAATTCAATACCATAGGCATCTGTGACGGGGTGGCCATGGGTCACACGGGCATGAAGTACAGCCTGCCTTCCCGCGAACTGATCGCGGACTGCGTGGAATCCATGATCCGCGCCCACCAGTTCGACGCGCTGCTGTGCATTCCGAACTGCGACAAGATTACGCCGGGCATGCTGATGGGCGCCATGCGCTGCAACATCCCCACCGTGTTTGTTTCGGGCGGGCCCATGCGCGCCGGTAAGCTGGACAACGGCAGCCCGGCGGACCTGATCACCGTGTTTGAAGGGGTGGGCAAGTACACGCGCGGCCAGATGAGTGACAGTGAACTGGAAGAACTGGAACGGAAGGCCTGCCCGGGGTGCGGCTGCTGTTCGGGCATGTTCACCGCCAATTCCATGAACTGCCTGTGCGAGGCGCTGGGCATCGCGCTGCCGGGCAACGGCACCATTCTCGCCGATTCACCCGAGCGCCGCGACCTGGTGCGCGCAGCGGCGAAACAATTGCTGCGCGTCCACGAGGCGAACCTGTGTCCCCGGGACATCGTGACACCCGAATCCATCGACAATGCCTTCGCCCTGGACATGGCCATGGGCGGCTCGACCAATACCGTGCTGCACACGCTGGCCATCGCCCGGGAAGCGGGTGTGGTCTATCCCCTGGAACGGCTTAACGAGGTCAGTGCGCGCGTACCGAACATCTGCAAGGTGTCTCCCTCCTACAAGTGGCATATCGAGGATGTGGGCCGCGCGGGCGGTATCATGGCCATCCTGGGCGAGTTGATGCAACGTCCGGGCATCCTGAACCTCGACTGCCCGACCGTAACCCTCAACACCATCGCCGAAAACGTGGGCGGCGCCCGTTCTTCCGATACGGATATCATCAAGACGGTGGAGGCGCCCTACAGTCCGACCGGCGGCCTGGCCATCTTGTTCGGCAACCTGGCGCCGGAAGGAGCGGTCGTCAAGGAGGCGGGCGTTGACCCGGCCATTCTGAAGCACACCGGCCCCGCTGTGATTTTTGAAAGCGAGGAAGATTCCATGCGCGCCATACTTGACGGCAAGGTCAAGGCCGGCGATGTCGTTGTAATCCGCTACGAGGGTCCTCGGGGCGGTCCGGGCATGCGCGAAATGCTGGCGCCTACCTCGGCGGTAATGGGCGCGGGCCTGGGTACCAGCGTAAGTTTGATCACGGATGGACGCTTCTCCGGCGGCACGCGCGGCGCGTGTATCGGCCACGTCAGTCCCGAAGCCGCCGCGGGCGGGCCCATCGGGCTGTTGCGTGCCGGAGACATCATCGAGATTGACATACCGGCGCGCACGGTGAACGTCAGACTTAGCGAAGCCGAACTCCGGGCGCGGGAGGAAAATCGCCCCGCCCCGCCGGAGCGGCATCTTACCGGCTGGTTAAAAAGATATAAATGGTTTGTAACCAGCGCCAACACCGGTGCCGTGCTTGAGTAGTGCGCCTCTGTTGACGGCATGGCGCTTGTCGGGATAAGGTGGGTGGCGCGATACACCCGGTTGTCGGGTTCGGGCGGTCAGCGTACGATTTACGCTTTCCCTGCCTGTTTTGGACTATGGTACACTACAGGTTCACTGCGGGCGGCGTGGCATGCCGGACCCGCACCAACACGGAGAGGGCTCGTAAACTCGGGTGACTGGGAAACGCAAAGACAAATATGAGCGCAAGGAGCGGCGCTGCATGGGTGTGCCCATCAGTGATGGCATCGCCTGCGGCCCCGCCCGGCTTGTTTTCCGGGATTCCGGCGAATATGTGCCCCATTTCACCATTGACACGTCAGCGGTTGCCGTCGAGAAGGCGCGTCTCGAACGCACCCTTGCCAAAGCCGCAAAAGACCTGGACGCCATAATCGCGACGGTGGAGAAGCGCATCAGCCGGGCCCATGCGAATATTTTTCTGGCCCAGCAGATGATTATCCTTGACGTGTCACTGCGCCAGGAGGTGGAGCGACTTATTGAGGACCGGCTGATCAACGCCGAGTCGGCCACGGTGAAGGTGCTGGAAGTTTTTGAGTCCCGCCTGCTGGAACTGGATGATGAATATTTAAAGGATCGCGCTTCGGATATCGGCGAGGTGCGCCGGCGTATTCTGGAAGTGTTTCGCGGCGGATATGAGGAAGGGGAAAAGAGGCGCGTCCAAGCCGCACCCCAGCCGGATGGTCCCTGTATTATTGTGGCCGAAGAATTGCTTCCGGGCGAAGCGGTTTCCTTTAACCCGCTCAATACGGCGGGGTTTATTACGGAACGCGGCGGGCCCGCATCCCATGTGGCCATTCTCGCCCGGGGCATGGGTATTCCGGCTGTAAGCGGTGTGGAATCCCTCTTTGAAGTGGTGAAAACCGGAGACCAGTTGCTGTTAAACGGCACGACGGGTGAGGTTATTGTCAACCCGACACGTCAATCCCTGAACCTGTGTCCCAACCTGGGCCGTTTAGGCGCGGTGCGCATGAAGACGGCGCCGCCGGTGGTCGGTTTTCCGGTCTATGCGAATATCAGCACCGCCGCCGAGGCGGACCTGGCCCTTGAAATGGAGGCGGAGGGAATCGGCCTGTACCGCACGGAATTCGAGTTTATCCAGGCGGACCGGATCCTTTCCGAAGAGGAACAATATGAGCGCTACGCCGGGGTCGTGGACAAAATGGCAGGCAGGCCCGTCTACTTGCGTCTTGCGGACCTGGGAGGTGACAAGGCGGCTCGTTTCCTGAACATGCCCCACGAAGAAAATCCCGCACTGGGATTTCGTGGCGCTCGGTTACTGCTCGGCCGGCCTGAATTGCTCGCCGCGCAGGCCCGCGCCATCGCCCGCGCTTCGTGTCACGGCCCCGTTCACGTTGTCTACCCCATGATTGTTGATGAACAGCAGTTCCAGCGACTTCGTGCCGTGTTCATGAGCAGTATCGATGGTATCGATGCGGGTGAAATCAGACACGGTGTCATGTTCGAGGTGCCCTCGGCCTGTATCGGCGCCAGAAGCCTGTTGCAGGCCGCGGATTTCGGCAGTATAGGGTCCAACGATCTTGTCCAGTACCTGTTCGCGCTGGACCGCGACAATGGCCTGGTTTCAGGGGAATACAATCCGGACCATGCCGCCTTCTGGACGGTGGTGAAACAGATAGCCGCCGCCGCGGATGAATCAGGCCGACCCCTCTCTCTCTGTGGGGAAATCGCCGGGCGGCCAAAATTTCTGCCAAAATTGATTTCCCACGGCATTCGCTGCGTAAGTGTAAGCCCGCGGCTGATTGGCTTGGCGCGCATTACGGTACGGCAGTCGGCGGCGCTTTTATCCGGAAAAGAACGGAAGAAGGTGTAGCCTTGTAATGTGGTAGAGCCGGAAAGGATGCGGTTCGGGAATAAACAGGCCGATTGGTGTTGTTCCCTAGGTAATTAACCAGTGTAACGTGTCAATCAACGCAACGGAAATGCACGGTGTTGCACCGTCTTCTGGAGGAAAAAACCAATGATTAAAACCGATTTGCAGCAAGCCTTCAACAAACAAATAAACGAAGAACTATTTTCGGCCTATCTGTATGTATCCATGGTAAATTATTTCGAATCCCAGAATCTCAAAGGATTTGCGGCCTGGATGCGTGCTCAGGTCGTTGAGGAGCTGATTCACGCCAACAAACTCATAGATTACATGCTTGAACGTGGTGGCGATGTGAAACTGGAGGCGATTGGAAAACCGGAAAGCGCCTGGGACAACCCGCTCGCGGCTTTTGAGGCGGCTTATGCACATGAATGCCATATCTCCGCGTGCATCAATGATCTGTATAGTGCATCGGTGAAGGCCGGGGACCATGCCGCCGCTATTTTCCTGAACTGGTTTGTCAGCGAGCAGGTTGAGGAAGAGGCGTCCGCGGATGACGTGGTGCAGCGGTTGAAACTGTCGCAAGGCGCTCCCGGTGCCTTATTTATGCTGGACCGCGAACTTGGCGCGCGCGTACCTCCGGTTACCCTGAACACTGCGGCGGACTAATCCGCTTCGTAAAACAAGTCTTACACAAAGACGCCCGCCTGTTCTTCTCGTGGGAAGACGCGGGCGTCTTCTTACTTTCCGGCGAGCCCGTCATCCCGCGCGAGAAGGGCGGCGCCGTAGGCGCCTACCGTTTGTGGCGAGGGGGGCACGTATATCTCCGCACCCAGCAGCGCTTCCATGGCCTTTACGACGCCCCGGTTCCGGGCGACCCCCCCCGACATCAGCGTGGGCGGCGTCAACCGCGTCCGGGACGCCAGTCCGTACACCCGGCCGGCAATGGCGCGGCATAAACCTGCCACGATATCGTTTATCGGAACGTTCCGGGCCAAGTGGGAAATCACCTCACTTTCCGCGAACACCGTGCATGTTGAAGAAATAGGGACGGGGTCCTTGCCCTCCAGGGCGCAGGCACCCAAGGCATCCAGGTCGATTTCAAGGAGGCGCGCCATGACTTCCAGAAACCTGCCTGTGCCCGCCGCGCATTTGTCGTTCATCTCAAACCGCAGCACCCGCCCCAGCGGGTCGAGGGCAATCGCCTTGGAATCCTGGCCGCCGATATCAATGACCGATTGCACGCCGTCGAGCAGGGCGCGCGCGCCCCGGGCGTGACATGTGATTTCCGTGACGGCCCGTGTGCGAAGGGCGACCCGTTCCCGGCCGTAGCCGGTAGCCACGATGGCGCCGCAGGAAGGATCAGGGTGTCCGGCTGCTTCCGCCGCCAGATCGAAACAGCGTTGCGCCGCACCGGCCAGGTTGCCACCCGTGGGGAGGATGGCCTGCCCCAATACCGTCCCTTCAGTGTCAATGATTACGGCCTTGGCCGTGGCGCTGCCGACATCGATACCGGCGAAGAGGAGTGGCGCGTTCATGAGGCGTCGCTATCCCGCAGCATTTCGGCGAAGGCGGCCACGCGCGTGCGCAACTGCTCGGGCGGTTCCCGATGCTGTTCCACGGAAAGGGTGAGCGCGGGAATCCCCGCTTTTTCCAGGGCCTGCATCATGGGCACATGATCGAAGGCGACGGGGTCGCAAAAACTGGTCAACAAAAAGATAACGCCCCGGGCCTGGTCCCGCTTAACCGCGTTCACCAGTGCCTCACCCGGATGTCTTCCCGCCTGGTGAAACGCGGGACAGGGCGTGCGGGCCAGGTACAGGCGTGCCAGTTCGTCCAGGGGCGAATCCGCCTCCACCTCGGCAAAATCAAAGGAGCGGCTGCCGACACACAGGTCATCGCCGACCACGCGGCAGCCGGAATCTTCCATGAGTTCGATAAATCCCGCGTGACGGCACATGCCACCCGCGACAAATACGCGGGGCGCGGAATCCGGCTCGCAAGGCACACAACCCTTGATACCGCCAATCAACTCACGGACAAGGTGAAGATGCTCCTTCCGGTCCATCAGAAAAGAGGACAGGCTGACTGTAATCATCCGGGCGCCCGTCAGCACGCCGGGATGGGTCGCGCGCAACGCGTACAACTCCCGCATGGCCTCGCGATGCTCGCGATAAAGCGCCAGGGCTTCCCGTATCCGGTCCTCTCCGATGGGTCCGGCGGACGCCTCCAGGGCCTTGCGTATCCGTTCCAGTTCCGCAGTGTAATACCGGCGGGGAGCATCACCATCCGTGCGCGTGGGCACGGACACGATATGCACGTTGGTTTTCGGCGTATGCGCCCGCCACAGGTCCGCCACGTTCTGCATGGTATCGCACGTGTGGGAGAACATGACCAGGCTCAGAAAGGGCCATTCCCCTTCGAGGGCGCTGTCGAGTACGCTGCGGGCGAAACTGCAGGAAAAGGCCTGAAGCAGTTCGTCGGCGCGATGGGTGGCACCGACACGCCCTAGGATGCGCACCGGCAGGTAGCCGGCGGCGTATAACAGTTCCTGAGGCGCATAAGAGCACATGAACCCCGCCACCTTGCGTCCTTGTGCCGCCGCCTGTCGCGCATAGGCGTAATAATCGGCCGTCACATGTTCAAAAGGCGCCATCCATTGGGAGATATCCATCATTCCATCCTTTTTATTTAACCCATGCCGGGAAGCCTCAGGCGCAGGCATTTTACTTGACAGAGACAATAAAGACAAAATCGAAAGATACGCGTTACCGCTACTGCCTTGAAACCAATGACACAAAGATACGTTCTTTGCTTTCATGCATCCGCCCCGGTGTTCCGGGGAGTGAACCTCCCGTTTTCAGGGAGGATGCTTCTTTGATAGAATGAACACCGGCTTCCGGCGGTGCGTCGCCCGGAGGCGTTCAGACATCGAAGTTCCAAGGGTGTTCCATGAACGAAGTCATCCGACAGATCTATCAGACCGGAAAAACGCTGGATGCGGAAGGGAACGAAATTGACATTTACCCCGTATCCATCAAACCGACCGAAGGTGAACTACTGTACCTGCTGGTGCGGGAACATCACGTGCAGCGGTCCCTGGAGACCGGCATGGCCCTGGGACTGTCCTCGCTGCACATCTGCCAGGCACTGCTGGAAAATGGCGGCACCCAGCATGTCTCCATCGACCCCTGGCAGGAACGCTGGTTTAAAAACGCGGGCGTGAGAAATCTTGAGCGCGCCGGACTTGCCGGCATCCAGCGGACCCTCTACTGCCCTTCCCACGAGGGACTGGCCGAACTTATCCGGGAAGGCAACCGCTTCGATTTCGCGTTTATCGACGGCAACCATCGCTTTGAATATGTATTAACCGATTTTTTCCTTGCGGACAAAATGCTGTCCCCGGGCGCGGTGGTCGTCTTTCATGATACCTGGCTGCCTTCCATTCGCAAAGTAATCGCTTTCCTCCTGAGGAATCTTCAAGACCGGTATGCCATGCTGCCTTGCTGTGTGAACAGATCCCCCGGTACGCTGGCTGGGCTGGGACGCTTTTTAAAAATGGTGGTGAATGATCCGCGCGATGTGAGCCCGGCGCTTATATTCGGCCGCCGCATGTTCACCAATATGGGCGTCTTTCAAAAAATAGCGGAAGACCCGCCGGAAACCACGGACCTCGCCTGGGATTTTTACCGCTCTTTTTGAGAGGCAAAATAACGTTGTTTCTACCCGATATTTTCTCACAATAACAGGGAGAATAAGACATGGAACGCCTGACTTGGAGCAAGGCGGACAAGAAATGCGCACGCGTTGCCTTTGATGCCGCTTATGAACGGGAGTGTGCCGGTATTCTCGCCGAACTGCGCAAACGTGTGGACGCGATACGCGACAGTGATGATATTTGGGGCATCAATGATTATCTCTGGCGCAAGCGGCGCGAGATAGGGGACAAGTACGATTTTCGCGGTTCCGTTCTGGCGGATGTCCTGGTGCGGCTCATGCGTGAGGGATGGATCACCCTGGATGAGCTGCAGGGATTGAGTGAGGAAAAACGCGACCTTTTATCCAGAGGGTTGGGCTTTTTTAAAAATGTTTCAGGTTCGCCGGATTAAGAGCGCTGCACATCGTCACGGGCGTTGGCTGCAAGAGGGAATGTTCCCACTACCCATGGCCCCGGCCTTTAATCTACAATAACGGGCAGGGAAACGAATCTATGTCCGGCATGAAATCTATAGCGCCCATACGCGTGCTGCCCGATGAGGTGGCGAACAAAATCGCGGCGGGCGAGGTGGTGGAGCGTCCCGCATCGGCCGTGAAGGAACTGGTCGAGAATGCGCTGGATGCGGGGGCGACGCGTATCTCAGTGCGCCTGGTGGCGGCCGGCCGGCGGCTCATCGAGGTGCAGGACAACGGCCACGGCATGTCTGAGCAAAACGCCCTGTTGGCCATTGAGCGCCATGCCACAAGTAAAATACGCAACGCCCAGGACCTGGATAACATACAAACCTTGGGCTTCCGGGGCGAAGCCCTCGCGAGTATTGCGGCCGTGTCGCGGTTCACGATGACAACGCGGCGCGCCGGGGAGGAAAGCGCGACCCTGCTGCGTGTGGAGGGAGGGATATTGCGCGAGGTCCAGCAGACGGGCGCGCCGGAGGGCACGCGCATTTCCGTAAACCGCCTTTATTTCAACACACCGGTCCGTGCGAAATTTCTCAAAGGCATTACCACCGAGTTGAACCACTGCATCGATATTGTCCAGCGGCTTGCCCTGGCCAACGGAGGTGTCGGATTTCAACTGGTCCATAATGACCGCATGCTGCTCGATGTGCCCGAACATGCCACGTTGCGCGATCGGGTCGCCCTGATCTGGGGGCTTTCCTTTATTCAAGACATGGTGGAAGTAAACGGGGAGCAACAGGGGTTTACCCTGGCCGGCCTCGCGGGCACTCCGGAGCTGACCCGTGCCAGCCGCTCCCATCAGTTCTTTTTCGTCAACGGCCGCCCGGTGGTAAATCCCGCGCTGCAATACGGCTTGCAGGATGCATACCGGGGCCTGATCACCGTGGGCCGCCATCCTGTGGCCGTGCTGCTCCTGACGTTGAATCCGCGCCAGGTGGATGTGAATATCCACCCGACCAAACGCGAAATCCGTTTCCGCGATGAACGCACAGCCCATGACGCCGTCCGTGACATCGTCCGGGATGCGCTGGGCCGGTTCAGCAAGGCTGCCGCAACCGAAGCCGCCCTGGACACGGAATCCATAGCCAAACAGCATTTCCCCCGGGAAACTGCCGTGGTTACTCCGGAACCGCTGGACGCTCCCCCGGTCCTGCCTGTAACTGAAACCGAACCCGTGGCGAAAACACCTCCCGCCCGGCCGCAGGCGGATGGCGCTTTCCCGGATTCCGTCCCGGAACCGGGTTGGGAAACGCGGGAGATTCCGGGACTGGAAAAAGCGAAGGGCAGACGGGAGATGCCGGAGGAAGCTCCGGAGGAATCCCTGGTGCCCCGGGGCTGTTTTGAAGCACTGGAAACGGTGGGCGATGCCCCTCTCCAGGTGTTCGACACGTACCTGCTGGTACCGGAAGGTAAACGCCTGCTGATTATCGACCAGCATGCACTTCATGAGCGCCTCAATTATGACGCTTTACTCAGCGAGCTTGAGGGCAATGAATATGCCGTGCAGCAGCTGGCCGTGCCGGTTGTTTTCGAAGTGGCGCCTTCCCAGGTGGCGTTGCTCGAATCCCACTTGGCGCTATTCCGCGAACTTGGGATCGAACTGGAAACCTTCGGGGGCAACAGTTTTCAGGTTTCCGGCGTGTGCCACCTCTATGCCGAGAGCAAGGCGCCTGACGTGGTGCTGGCCTTACTGGACCAGTTGGCCCAAGGCAACCTCTTCGGGCAGGACCACACCCGTGCGGACCTGCTTCGGACGGCCACTCGCGCCTGTAAAGCCTCCATCAAGGCGGGCGACCGGCTGACTCTGGAAGAACGCCGACGTCTGCTGGAAGGGTTTTACCGCCTGCAGCCGCCGTACACGTGCCCCCATGGCCGTCCCATCATTGTGGAATTGACCCGCCAGCAGATGGAAAAAAGTTTCCGGAGGATACAGTGAAACGGGCGATCGCCGTGGTCGGCCCCACCGCTTCGGGCAAGACGCGCCTGGCTGTGGCGCTGGCCCGGCGCCTGGACACGGAAGTGCTGTCCGCGGATTCCATGCAATTCTATCGCGGTATGGAAATCGGCACGGCAGCGCCCACCCTTCTAGAACGATGCGACGTCCGTCATCATTTCATCGGGATTCTTCCGCCCGATGCTGACATGGCTGCGGGCCGGTATGAACGGATGGCCCGTGAAACCGCCTCGGATTTGTTGGGCCGTGGCAAGATTCCCGTACTGGTCGGCGGTTCCGGGTTGTATGTCAGCGCTTTCATAGACGGCTTGTTCGAGGGCCCCGCACGCAACCAGCGCATCCGCGAGCGTATACGCGCCCGCGCCCTTGACGTGGGTAACGCCGCGATGCTGGAACAGTTGCATGCCGTGGATCCGGTGTATGCCTCGCTGCTGAGCAGCGAAAATGACATGGTAAGGATCGTTCGCGCCCTGGAAGTCTATGAACTTACCGGAAGGCCCTTTTCGGACTGGCACCGGGAGCATCGGGAAACACGGGAACCTTGGAAGGTCACCCAGGTGGCGTTGCGCTGGGATCGTGCCCTGCTCTATGAACGCATCAACCGCCGGGTCAGTGAGATGATTGATGCGGGGTGGGTCGAGGAAACGCGCCGCCTCATCGACGATGGCTATGAAAAGGACCTTGCCCGGCTCAAGGCGCTGGGGTACCGGGAAATCGCCGTGTACCTGCGCGGCGAAACGGAACTGGAAACGGCCGCGGAAGCCGCGCGACAGCATCACCGCCGTTACGCCAAGCGCCAGATGACCTGGTTCAAGGCCGACAAGCGCGTACATTGGATTGAATGTACCGAAGCGTCCAGTATCGATGCCTTGGCGCAGGAAACATTGCGCCTGTTTCAGGAACAGTCATAACGGCGGCCGGGGCGTGAGTTTCCCGGCTTGCATCCCCTGCATTTGATAACGTACCATCAACGGGATGCCCGCGTGCTGTGGCATCCATCCTGTATGATAACACGTATAAAAAAGGATATTCATCAATGTTTTTTTCAGGCATTTCCGACGAAGCGGGGCAGGATATAGCGTCCCAGGTCAGGGCCCACCAGGAACTGGGTTGGAAATATATGGAACTGCGCGTTGTCGACGGCGTCAATATTGCCACAGTCCCCGACCGGGATTTTGAAGCGGTATATGGAGCGGTTACCGAGGCGGACCTGGGGGTGTCCTGTTTTTCCAGTGCAATCGCCAACTGGGCGCGGCCCATCACAAGCGATTTTGAGTTGGACAAAGCCGACCTGTTGCGCGCCATTCCGCGCATGCATCGGTTTGGCACCCCGTTCATCCGCGTGATGAGTTATCCCAACGACTCGGAGCATCCGGTGGACGAGGCGTACTGGCGCCGGGAGTCCATCAAGCGCATGAAATACCTCGCCCATATGGCGGAAGACGGCGGTGTGGTCCTGGTCCATGAGAATTGCAGCGGTTGGGGCGGCCTTTCCGCCGAAAACAGCACCATTCTGCTGGGCGAAGTGGGCAGTCCCGCCTTGAAGGTGGTTTACGACACGGGTAACCCGGTAACCTATGGCCAGAACGGCTGGGAGTACTACCAGCGGGTGTTGCCGGACATTGTGTATGTACACATCAAAGACGCCCGGAAGATTGACGGCAAAGACCATTACTGCATGTGCGGCGATGGCGACGGGTATGTAAAGGATATCGTCGGCGACTTGCTGCATCGGGGGTATGAGGGTGGGTTTTCCATTGAACCGCACCTGGAGGCGATTATTCACACAGGCCAAAAGGCGGACAATGCCGAGGCCCTGTATCAATCGTACACGGCCTATGGCCGCCGGCTGATGGAAATCGTGGCAGAGGTGGCGTCTGCGTAACTATTCCGGTTTTCACCCGCCGTGCTTCCTGGTAGCCTTAAAGCACGAGGAGTTTTTCTCATGAAACGTATTGCAGTATTAACCAGTGGTGGTGACGCGCCGGGCATGAATCCCGCCCTTCGTGCGGTGGTGCGGACGGCGGTTGCGCACGGGCTGGAGATTTTTGGCATTCAGCGCGGTTACCAGGGACTGATTGATGGCGAATTATCGCCCATGGACGCCCGCTCTGTCAGCGGTATCATTCATCATGGCGGTACCATCCTGCGCACCGCACGCTGTCCCGACTTCAAACATGCGGAGGGGCGCGCCCGGGCGGCGGACCGACTGCGGCGCCTTGAGATAGAAGGGCTTGTCGTTATAGGCGGCGACGGTTCTTATCGGGGTGCGTATGAACTGTGGCGGGACCACGGTACGGCCTGCGTGGGCATTCCCGGAACCATCGACAATGACATCGGGGGCACGGAGTATACCATAGGGTTTGACACCGCCCTGAATACGGCGGTCGAAGCGATCGATCGCCTGCGGGACACGGCGGCCTCCCATGACCGCATTTTTTTTGTGGAGGTTATGGGCAGGCACAGCGGGTTTATCGCCATGTACAGCGGCCTGGCCGGCGGCGCCGAAGGCATCCTTGTTCCGGAGACCAAGACGGAGATTTCCGTCCTGGTCGCTGCCTTGCGTGAAGCGAGTGCCCGGGGTAAAAAGTCGATGATTGTCATCGTAGCCGAAGGCGATGACGCCGGGAATGCGTTCGACATCGCCCGGCAGGTGGCCGACAGTTCGGAGTTCAAGGATGTGCGTGTGTCGGTGCTGGGACACCTGCAGCGAGGCGGCACGCCTACCGCGTTTGATCGTGTCCTGGCGGCCCGCATGGGCGTGGCCGCCGTGGAAGCGTTACTGACCGGCGCCTCCAACACTATGATGGTCTTGGAAAACAATGCCATCGCGCGCAAGCCAATCACCGAGGCATGGGAAACGCGCAACCTCTTTGATCCGGACCTGTTTCGTATGAATTCCTTGCTGAGCGTATAATGTCGTTGTCATGGCCAACTGGCTGTTGAAGCAAGTTCAGGACCATATCCGGGGAATAACGTATGGCCCCGGAGTCCAATCCGGTACAGGAATATCATTACCGTGCGACTGTTAACCCGTTACATACTCGGCAAAATTTGGCCCCCGGCGCTGCTGGCGGCGCTGGTAATCAGTTTTGTGGTGGTGGGCGGGGCAATACGCACCGAAATGCGGGCCATTACGGAACGCATTCCCATCGGCCAGATGGCGGTCATGGACATCATGCGCATCGGTTTTTATGCGTTGCCGACCATGGTGGGGTATATCTTTCCCATCACCTTTCTATTGGGCATTATGTTTGTTTTCAGCCGTCTTGCGCAGCATAATGAATTAACGGCCATGAAAGCGGCCGGCATCCCCCTGAAGCGAATCGTACTGCCCGTGGTGGTTCTGGGTGCGGTGCTCAGTATGGTGGCGTTCGCGGTGGCCGACCGGGCACAGCCCTGGGCCTACCAACGCCTGGTCCGGCTGGTGACCACCGAATTGCCCCTGCGCATGACCGTGGATGCCCTGCCTGCGGGCGTCATCCATGAAGTGGGTGATTGCCGGGTTTATCTTGGACGGCGCGAGGCGGACGGTACGCTTCGGGACGTGGTCATATTGCAGCCCCGGGAAGAGGGAGCAAACGCCTTTTATGCCGACAGCGCACGCCTGATTACCCGGGAAGGGGACCTCCAACTGGAGTTGCATAACGGCTATTTTATACCGAGCGATCCGAAGCAACATTTCAGCTTCGAGTCTCTGGTCAATTCCGCGCCCATGCCCAAACCCATGAAAGCGCCAAGCGCAAGCGAAGGGCTCACCCTGGCCGCGTTGCGGCAGGAGGAAAGGCGGCTTGCGGACCTGTTCAGGGAAACTGAAGCGTTACCGGTCGGAACCGCCTTGCGCAATATGCGCCTTGAAATCAAAAACCGGCTCGCGTTTCCCTTGATGTGTCTGGCAGTGAGCATTGTGGGCGCGCCTTTGGGCGTCCGTGCGAAACGTACCGGGCAGTCCTATGCCTTTACCCTGGGTCTGGGCATCATCGGGTTATATTTCATCCTGCGTAAACTGGTGGAACTGCCGATGCTTCTGCCTCTTTCCTCTACCATAGCGCTTGGACAGGCGCCGAATATTCTTTTGTGCCTGCTGGGGCTGGCCCTGATATGGCGGGTGGACCGCGTATGACCCTGTATGACCGTTACCTGACGCGACGGCTGGTGGCCACGTTGTTCAAAGTGTTGTTGTCCCTGGTGCTGCTCGTGGTCCTCATTGATTTGATTGTCAGTCGGCAAAGTGACATCGCCCGCTATCAGGTACCTTTGCCGGTGGTACTGCGCTATTACATCACCTTTCTTCCCACCATCATTTTTGAATACCAGGCGGCGGCAATTGCGATATTAGTTGCCGTGCTCATGGTGCTGGGGCATGCCGCCCAGCATCGTGAAATCACAGCCCTGCTGGCGGGGGGAGTCGGTTTGCGCCGTATCGCCCGCGCGCCCATGGCCGTCGCCCTGGCGCTGACGCTGTTCGTGTTTGCCGCCCAGGAAACTTTCGGCGTGTATGCGGTGGATTCCCATAACGCGATTAAGAGAAAGTATTTTTCCAAGATAAGCGGGGAAGAACGTCAGGGAGTTAGTTGGACCAATTTGGGGAATGGATGGACCTGCCATGTGCTCAAATTCAATATGCGCGCGAACAGCGGCCAGGATGTTTTTATGCACGCCATCCGGGAAAAGAGCATTGAGGAAATCCGGGCCCGGCGTATCTACTGGGATGAAGGACGGGCGTGCTGGTTGATGGAGGACGGGCGATGGGCCGTCTTCAATCAGGAGCGTCAATGGGAAGCAACCTCAAAAAGAATTACCCAGATGGAAGCACCATTCAGGGAATCTCCCGAGGAACTGTTTGCCCTGAGTAAGCCTGACCGGGCAAAGACCGCCGCGCAGCTTTCCGCAGATATCTTGCGTGCGCGCAGACTTGGAATTCCTGTCAGGGAGCATGTTGTTGGCTATCATGTTAAATTCGCCCAGCCAGCCCTATGTTTTGTAATCATTTGGCTGGGGATTCCCTTTGCCGTGCGGTTGCGGCGGGGAAGTATTACTCTTGGGTTTGGGATAAGTATTGTTATTGCCGTAGGTTATCTGATACTTTTTGCGGTGTGTGTCGGGTTGGGCTATATGGGCGCCTGCCCGCCTCTTATCGCAGCTTGGGCGGCGAATATTGTCTTTTTGGTCTTGGGTATGGCATTATTTAGGCTAACGCCTACGTAGCGTTTACTTGACATCTGCCGCAGAGAAAAATTGAATCTGCGAATGCCCCGGGTGTGGCACGAAGAGAATACTTGACACTTAAGGTGATTCATGATAGAATGCGCAGTATATGACGCTATTTCTTTACCTGTAAACCGTCACCCAAACGGAGGTGGGTCCTATGATCAATGACAATGTGTTTGATGATGATGCCCCAAAGAATAAACAAAATGGCGGGGCGGACAATACAAATGACGATTCAGGTTTGGGTAATCTGCCGCCGTTGAGCGATTTCGATTCCCATGGGGGGCTGGACTCTGATGCGGATACGTTGCCGCCGCTGGGCGCGTTCGAATCGGATGAACCGGTCGCGGATAAAGGGGTGGGTATGCCGCAGCCTGGAGAGCCCTTCGCGGGCGGTTTCGCCACGCCGAGACCGTCGGAATCCATAGAAACACCTCCGCCAAGTCCGGGCTTCGGCGGTTCCCAGAGTTTTCAGGATCTGGCGGCGGATAGCGATTTCTCCCCAGAGACGCCGGACATCGGGCCGGGGCCTGATTCAACGCTGGATACCCCCATTTTTGACAGCGCTTTCGGCGGGCGGGATTCCGGTT
This sequence comes from Candidatus Hydrogenedentota bacterium, assembly GCA_022706235.1. Lineage (GTDB taxonomy): Bacteria > Hydrogenedentota > Hydrogenedentia > Hydrogenedentales > CAITNO01 > JAAYBJ01. The sequence continues at coordinate 20,618 of JAKJCY010000017.1, forward strand.
TTGACCAAACCTCCACGGCCACGCAGGCCATGGAGTCACCCATGTTTGAAGATTTCGGCGGCGATATGGAATTTGGCACGCCAACAGGCGCCACGCCCGTTCCGGATTTCAGTCCGGATACCGGCTTCGGTGACCTCAATATGGACGCGATCGGGGTGCCGGGGCCTCCGGGTGCCCCAGTTCCGGTCGGTGCGGCCGCCGGACCGCCGGCGAAGAAAGGGGTAAGCGCGCTGTGGATAGTACTGGTGGGACTGATTTCGCTCGGGGTCGGTGTGATTGCTTCACAGCCGCTGTCCAGTTATCTCGGGTTTGTGCCGGGTAATCCGCTGCACAAGGAAATACAGGACAAAGAATCCAATATCGCCAATCTGAACCGCCAAATCAGCACCTTGCAGCAATTAAAGGAAACCACCGGGGACAGGCCCGAAATCAGTGAAGAGCGGGTGGTCGAACTGCAAAATGAAATCCTGCGTCTGACCCAGGAAAAAGATGCGGTCAACGGCCAGCTGGAATCGACACGGGCGACCTTGGATGCCCAGCAGAGTGAACTGGCCACAGTGGAACGTGACTTGCGCGAGCGGACGGACGAAGTGGTGCAGGCCCGTGAGTTTCTTGAAGATCTTCGGAACGAAACGGCTATCGTTCAGGCACGCCAGCGAGGCTTGATTGCCGAGGTGGAACGTCTTACCGGCTATGTGGGCGAACTGGAAGAAGCGAACGTGAGACGTATTGCTACGAAAGAAGCGCTTGAACACAATGTCGACAAACTGCTCATCCAGGTAAAAGAAAGTATCCCGCTCGCACCGGAAAAATACAGTTATCAAAAACGCCTGGCGACGGTGGAAGCGTTGCGTGAAAAGGTGGGCCAGGCCAAGTGGGTAACGCCGGAACTGCAGAACGAATTTACTGATCTGCATCTGGCGGAGAATGAACTTGCCCGCGCCAATGACTATTTCTTTGCCCGGATTCCCGTTGCGGACCGTTATGGGCACCGTGAACTCAGGTGGGCGGAATGCCTGATGCGGGGCAACTGGGGGGTTTATTACCGAACTCTGGACGGGAAAAATATCGGCAGTTATGAGAACTTGGGTACATCCGGCAGCCCCAAATGGGGATTCAAAGAAAACCTGCCGGAGGAACTGCAATTCTCCATCGAGTCCTATATCGTCAACGCGCGGGTGCCGGATTTCGAAGGCCAGATACAGGTCATTGCCGAGCGTGAATTGTCCGATGAGGAAGAAACGCAGTGGCAACTGGTCTACAGCTCGATGTAGCCCTTTTTAAAAGGGTTTGATGATGCATTCGCAGCAAGGGTACCGGGCGTTCGAGCACATGCATGACGAAGAGAAGTCCCCGCGCCGATGACAGCGGCGCGGGACTTTTAAACAACAGTAGATAGAATCAAGGGTGTTCCGGGGCGCTTTGCCCTGAGTGAAACTGTAGTAAGGTGCCGTCAGCACGGAGCATAGGCGGTACAACCGGACGGGAGAAGAACTATGATCCCGAGAATGCAGGCGTGTGCTACGCTGCGGCGCCCCGTGTTTACCATGTGTGCCGTACTGATTTTGTTGTGCGGCGCCGGCCGGGCGGACGCGGAGCGGGTGGCGGACCCTGATGCAATAGGCGCCCTTATCCATGCGCTGGACGGTCCCGAGGCTGCTGAGTTTCCTTTGGTATATCGTGCCGAGGGAGGATTCATTCAATTTTTGGCGGCCCCGCCGCAGGCACGGTTCACTGCGCCTTCCAATACTGCAAAGGCCGTGAAAACCCCCGAAACCGTTGCACAGGAGTTTCTCAACCATCACCGCGACGCTTTTGGCCTGCCGGCTGAAGGTGTGGAACTGCGCCTCAACCGTGTCGTGACCCGGGAAGCGGGTGCTTTCGTGCGCTTGGACCAGTATTATTCGGGACTGCCAGTGTTGGGGGGACAGGTCATCGTCTATCTGGACGAGGCCTTGAATGTGTTGAATGTCAACGCCGATGTATTGCGGGATACGGCAGCGCTTGAGAAAACATACGACGCCCTTACGCCTGTGTTGACTGCCGTTCAGGCTGTTGACCAGGCTATCGCGCACAACGCCTTGGTTTTGGAAACGGAGCCGGAACGCTTTTCATCTGCCGGTGATCCTGAACAGGTAATTTTTGAACCGAAGCTCCTTTCCATGGCGGGAAGCACCTGCCTCGCATGGAAAGTGCGTTTGAATGATTCCAAGTCAATGGAAGACATGGCGGTCCTGATACATGCCGGGGACGGCAGTATGTTGCTTCGTTTCGCCGAACAAGCTGCGGCGCGCCGCCGTGAAATTTATGATACGGAGCAAGAACCGGACCTCGTCAACGCCAAAATGGTCCGTAAAGAGGGCGACCCTCCTGTTCATGAGGAGGACTATCCGAACGCGGCGTATATTAATACGGCCTATGATTATTTCGGGGACTGTTATGACTTCTACATGAACTATCACGGCCGGGACAGTTATGACAATGCGGGAAGCATTATCCGGGCCTATGTCAATTACCCGATGCTGAACGCTTACTGGGACAACCAGCAGCATATCATGGTTATCGGCAATCTGTTTCTTTCCGATGATGTCCTTGCCCATGAATTTACCCACGGCGTGACCAAGATCGATTCGGACCTGATTTATTACTCCTATGCGGGCGCCATCACGGAAATGTACTCGGACCTCGGCGGCGAGTTTGTCGACCTCACCAATGGCCGTGGCGATGATTCCCCGGAAATGCGCTGGTATCTCGGCGAGGACATGGAATTCAAGTTGTCCGATATACGCGGACTGGATACCAATGAAGAGGAAGGGGGGGAGGATGATGGCGAAAACCTCCCGCAGAACAAGGAGGAAGTGCCCGGAATACGGTATATGAAAGATCCCACCGTATTTGAAGAGCCGGACCGGCTTGGCAGTCCGTTCCTGTGGAACCCCTTCTCCTATAGTGACCTGGGTGGGGTACACTCCAATTGTGGCGTGGGAAACAAACTGATATACTTGTTGACCGACGGCGACACCTTCAATAACCAGAGCGTCAAGGGCATGGGGATCCCCAAAGTGGCAGACCTTTTCTATGCCGCGAGGCCCATGCTTTCTCCCACGGCTGATTATTTTGAGTTGTATCATGCCCTGCTGGCAGCCAGTGTCCTTCTTAATTTTACGGCGGAGGAACGGGCCAATATCATCGCGGGTGCCCGGGCTGTGGAAATCGAACCGCCGGATGTGCAGGTGGCCTCGATTCAGGGATTGCGGAATTTCCGGGCGCTACCCACCTCCAATACGTCCGGTAACCCGGTTATCGGGTTGAAGTGGAAGAATCCCAGCATCGCCGCCTCGGTGCCGATTCCGGAAGACGCCGTCCAAATAACGCTTTATCGTAGTGTGACCGATTTCCCCACCGGTCCCGGAGACGGGCTGTTGCTTCCCATGGAAAAATCCGAAGAAGCCTATCTGGATACGGAGGTGCAAGCGGGGACCACCTACTATTACACCTTGGTTGTTCAGGTACCGTCCCTGTATGAAGAGAAAGCCCATGCCAAGGCGCTGGCGGGCAATTCCGGAATGAACGTTTATACCGAGGTCTTCGGCAAGGATCTGTATTTGGGCGCCAATCCCTTCGACCTGTCCTACTCTCAATTTATGTTCCGTCCCGTGCTGCCGCCGCCGCCGGGCGGGGATGATCCCTATCTTGGCGCTATGGACTTTTCGGACTACGAAGTTACCCGTGTCAGAGGCGTTTATGAACTTCCGGTACAGCGTAATGAAGCCGGGGGCGCCTATGACCTGACGAACAGAGACAACGATGTTTTTGTCCTGCCCCTGGGGGATCGTGTATTTCCGTTCTTCGGAAAGGCATACAATGAACTCTATGTGTCCGCAAACGGATATGTGCTTCTTGCGGACGCTGCGGCGCTTGCGGGCGGAACCGAGGAGATGCTGTACGCCATCTTGGATACGCCGTCTTTGGCCGCCCATTTCGCATTGCCGCGTATAGCGGCGTTATTTACCGACCTTGCACCCCATATCGGTGGTGCCGTGTGGGCCAAAGTCCTCCCTGACCGCATTGTGATTACCTATGAAAATGTCGCGGTGAAACCTGGGGCCGATGAATTCCTGGCAAACCCGAGTCGGGTGACTGCGCAGATCGAACTATTTGACAGCGGCCATATCCGCATCACCTATCTTGATGTCGCCGTTGGTTCCGGCATTGTGGGCTTGTCAGACGGGCGTGGCGTTCCCGAAGAGCCCTCCATCGTGTATGGAAATATACTGGACGGGTTCAATTGGGCAGACTTCTCTGGTCTGAGGGACGCCGCAGTACGAATGAGCCTGAATCCCGTGGAGGCTCAGGTCGTGCCCGCAGGCGGGGAAGTGTCTTTCACGATTACCGCCGAAGTGCCTGCGGCCATGCCGGGCATGCCGGTTCTGTTTGCCGTATGGGACGGATCCGGACCGGTGCCTTTTGCCGATTATGGCAATGGTTCCGGCCGGTTTTATTGGAAAACCGCTTATGAAGATGCGGGCACCTATACGGCCCGCGTCTTCGCGGAACTTGGAGGGCAGCGCCTGTTTCAGGATGTGCGGCTTGTGGTGGGGCGCGAATTCAACGTATCTCCGAGCGCGCGCAACCTGCGGCTGTCCACCAACATGACCGGGGAAGACCCGGCGGTAAACCGTTCCGTTGCCGTAGGCACACCGCTCACGGCCTACTATGAATATTATCATCCCTATGCCGAACAGGTGCCCCTGCTCTATGGGCCCGGGGCGTCCATGCTGTACTGGTTCCGTAACGGTCAGCTGCTATCAGCGTTCACCAACATTATGCATGTGCCCGCCAGTGTCGTCAATGCGGATGATGTCTGGTATTTTATGGTAAAACCGGCTAGTATTGGCGGCCTGACCGGCACACCGGTTCTTTCGCCTGTGATTACCGTTCTCGGTGTACCCATAGTGGAACAGGTTGTCCCGGGCCAGGGGTTAACCATCGGCGGGGACCGTGTTACCATTCAGGGAAGGCGCTTTTCCAATGTGCTTTCCGTAACCTTTGACGGCGTGCCGGCTACCGGTATTCAAAGTGCCGGCAGCACTGAATTGTCCGTGATTACGCCCATCCATGCGGCCGGGCCGGTTACCGTGGCCGTGGAAACCCCCGGCGGGATTGGACGGCTGGTAGATGCTTTTACGTATGTGGGCGATCAGGACGAGCCCAAGGACGAAGATGAGGTGGTAAAAGAAGGCAGCCTTTTTGGGTGCGGACCGCGCGAAAAGCGTTTTGCATCCCTCTGGTATGATTTAATGCCCGCCGCGCTTGTGGCTTTTATACTGGCGGGCAGAAGGCTGCTGCGTAGAAATCCGTCGCACTAATTGCGACGGCCTGAATGCGGCGCCCGTTCTAAATACGGGTGCCGCGTTTTTTTTATGTCCTATCCAATCCTTTTCGGGAACGCCGTGTTAACTCTCCCCTATTGCCAGGAAGATGGCACCCGCTTCAGGCGGCTTATTCACCGGTTTCCGGGTATTCGGCTCGGACAAGGAGATTGCCTTTCGCTTCAGGCAGAAACACACACTCCCGGTCCGGGTCAAAGTCCGAATGTGGTGTTCCGTTGACAGACACGGAGGCCATCTGTGCGCCTCGGGGATGCCTCAAGCGTATGATGGTCGAAGCCGCCCGACAGGGCTCGGGCAAGAGGATCTCCGCTTCAATATATCCCTTGTCTGCATGTGATCTGATGGTATACCCCACGGTGCCGAAGTGGGTCGGCGCGTTGCGCACCGCCACCTGCTGTCCTTCGTGCATCCAATGATGGGTGAGAAAGGGCGCCAGCCAGAGTTCTGCACCGCGCTCCGCCACCAGCATCATCCGGGTCTGCGCCAAGAACCACCCCGTTTCGTGTGGCTTGTCCCATGCCCCGCCGTTGCCGAAATGTTCCCAGATGTTGAGATTCTCCGTGTTGAGCAGGCTCGGGAGGGCGTTGAAATAGGCGCGGATGAACGGCTTGACATCGTCCCGTAGCGCATGTAATTCTACCAGTCGCGTATAGTAGGGCTGTACTTTCGAGAAGCCGCCCAGGTGGAACCAGTCCGCCTCGGTCTCTTCGCGTGTATAAGCGCCCATGCCAGCCTGCAAGCACCAGAAATCCTCAAGGTACTCCGCAATCCAGCCGGTTTCCCCGGGATGGGTAAAGGGATCCAGTACCCCCAGTGTTACCAGGTTGTGGGCGCCCATGCTCATGTCCTTGCCCCAGGAGCGTCCGCCGTCTTCATTCGGATACAGGTCCATGACCCGGCCGAAACATCCGAAATGGGCGGGACAGTAGGGTATCCAGGCGCCGTCGCGCCGCTGCACCGCGGGCGAACGCTGCTGTGTCCAGGTATAGGCGCGCAGGATATTCTCACGGAATGCCGCTGCCGTTTCCATCAGGCCTTCCGCTCCGGGATGGCCGATGTCCGCGAACGCCTGTGCCATACCCGCCAGCCCGGCGTAATATTCGCCTTGGGGCCGCGCCTGGTAGGCGAAGCGGTTCCAGTCCGCCGAAACGCCCGGAGTGACCAGCCCGTATTCAAAGGGTTTCGTGCCGTCTCCATGAACCCGTTTTGTTTTCTCACTCTCGCCTGCAATCCACCGGAAGGCCCTTTCGATGCGCGGGGCGGCCTGGCCCAGCCACGCCTGGTTCCGGTATAGCCTGTAATGATCCGCCAGCGTCCACAGGTGCCAGCCCACCCCCATGAGCGTATAGCCGGTGGTAAGAAGGCCGTCCTCGTTGTACCGCTCGATAAAATACTCCAACGAACGGCGGGCGAATTCCTCGTGACCCATCAGGCTCATGCCGTGGATGATAGCCTGGGACTCGCTTTCCAGGGGGCCGTACCGGTCCGCGCCGCACCAGGGCGCCACGCGCCGCGCTTCCGCCTCGTTGCGCGCCGTCATCAGGCAGTGGACCTGGCCCGCGCAGATAACGTTCTGCAACTGCGGTTCGGGGATTTCCACCTGCAGCACAGGTGCCATCAACGCATTCCAATACGCCCGTGTGGAGTCATCCAGGCCTGTGGCCTTCGCAAGGGCCGCGCAGTCCTCCCGCGAAGCCTCCCAGCCGGGCAGGTATAGCGTGTAGTGGCGTCGGGCGCCGGCCTCAAGCCCGCCTTCTAAGAGGAGAACGCCCGGTTCCACGGATAGCGGTGTTTCGACGGATTCCGGAACGTCCAGATAAGCGAGCATTACCTGGTCCTCCATTACGGCCGCACCCCGGGGCAGCGGAACGATTGATGCGGGACGCTGCCGTTTCTGGTCCAGGAAAAAATGCAGTTCCAATGTTGTTTCTATTGCTTTTTCCTTGGGATTGTCCACCACAAGTTCGGCGGTGAATAACGGCTTCGGCTGCAGCCATCCCGGCCTTTCCAAGGGGAGTTCCAGGCCGAAAGGCGCGGTGAAGACCCGTTGCCGTAACCGGACACCGTTGCCGGCGGCATAGGACGTGTTCTGGATGGGCATCCAGCCGTCTTCGAGTTGCCTCGCTTCTTTTTTCAAGGGTTCCCCGTTCACAGTCATATCCACAGTGAGCGGATATTCCGGGTTTGCAGTCGCTTCGCGTCGGTCTTTACCGGGGGTGATGGGCGGATCGAAACGATGCTGCACGCCACCGTCTTCATATACCGTGAACTTGTGGTTGTCGCAGGCGAGAGAGAGCATGGTGGGACCGTTATTCTGTACCGCGCGGTGTACATGTTCCATGGCGCGGCTGAATTCCTGGTCCGGCAGGGCGCGCACCGCGCTGAGGATGCTTTCACGCTCCGTCAGGGTCTTCTTATGGGACGCCAGAGTGGGACCGCCGGGTTCGCGGGCAATGAAAAGCCCGTAATCGGGCAGGTACACGCCACCCTGTTCGAGCACCTCGTCAAGCGCCACGGCAACCTGCCCTTCCGGCAGGCCCAGGCGCAGGATGGCCCGGTCCGATTTAACCCGGCCCGGACAGGGTTTGAGATGTTCAACGAAAATAGGCAGCTCTCCTGACAGGTCGGCGTCGAGATGGAAAGGGGTATCTCCGGGCGCAGGTTCCAGGAAGGCGCCGTTATACAAGTCCAGGGCGGCATGGGGAGCTTTTTTCGGTTGCTCCATCGTTATCCGGAGGCGGGAGGTAATTCGTTTCGACAACGTATATGCCCGCATGGCGCGCAAGCGGACGGGGCGCCTCGCAGACGGAAAAATCCAGCGCACTTTTTGAACGCCGATTTTTGATTGCCACAGGGCGGTCCGGGGAACCTGGAATCTCCACGCCTCGCCGACCAACTCCGCCCGTGTATTCACGGGTATCCAATCGCCCTGCCATTCCGATTCCCCCGTCCACCATTCGAGCCGGGCGCCGGAAAGCGCCGCCGGGTCCGTATCCTTGTCCGGGCACACTAGCACCTCGATGGGGTACCGGTTCTCGTACCATTGCAGGCCGATACAGGATTCCGCGCCGGGCGTGAACGGGACCGTATACGCGCCGTCGTTGTCGGCCGCCACTGTATCGCCGAGGAAAACCTGCCCGGGTGAGAGTTCCTCCACCCGACCGGGATGGGAGCCACGTTGGCCGGGCGGCCAGGTCATGACCTGCGCGAAAGGCGCGATATCAAGACGAGGCTCCTGGTTTCGAGATATCGCGGCCCCTGCGGGTTCAAGGGACAAATTTACCCAATTGGCCAGGTCGCATTCCCTGCCGTCGCCCCCGTCCTCGACCACCAGTTCCAGTTCCTGCACACCCGCCACCTCCACCCGCACCGTCCGCGCCGGATCCCCCTGCACCATCCGCCCGCTGTTAAACCGTTCCTCGCCGTCCGCAATAACCTTGAAAACCACGCTGCCCCGGTCATGATCAGGATGATCCTGCACCCCGACCTCCGCGCCGAACAAGAGGTATTCACCCTGTAAGTCGGCGACCATCCGGCAGGGCCCATGCAGGCCAAGGCCGTTGGCATACGGCACGGAGCCGATTTGCAACGGACGCCCTGCATTGTCCGGGGCATGGGCAGCCGTATTCAAGCCCACTTCACCCCAGCCTGTTTCACAGTAGACGATGGTCTCTTCGAACGATAGGGGTTTGATACTGGATGCAGGTTCTCCGAAAAGGAGTATTGCTGCCAGGAGAAACAACCGTCCGGATTCGTGTAATGCCATGGAACGCCTTTCCTTATGTGCGTGCGGCGCGGGATTAATTCTTGTTTAAAGGGCAGAGTTTTTGGAAGAAGCGATGTTGTTTTGGAGTGTACCATAAGTGGCGGTTCTGTTACCCGATGGTTATCAGCATCCGCCTGAACTCCTGGCAAAAAACGTGTTTCTTCCGTGATAGTCCGAGGGCGGGGGAGAATGTCGGGCGACTATTTCTGTCCTGGCAGACTGGGAGAGAAAGATATGCCCTTCAGATAATCGCGCTGCACCACATCTCGTTTGACTTGGCTTCAAGAGGCGGCAGTTTCTAATACCGTGTCAACGCTAAGTCCAGTTCATGGTCCCACCCACCCCTCCAGAAATGGGCAGCCAGGCCAACTCTGCGAATTAATAGTGATCCAATAACAAGAGTGTCAATGATTGCAATGTCAGTGATTTACTGGCGGAATTGCAAAAACAAGTTCAGGAATCACTACTTCCCAGCGGTCACAGTTTATGGACTCCGCGTATATCGGGTCACTGTCGCCACGAAACCTGACAAGTATTGCGTGAACACGGGCCAGGGTGCAACACAGTTTTGGGGGCGGTGTAAAACTCCGGGCAAGCCGCCCGACAATACTCCCGTTATGCTCAAGGACCCATTGTTCGTTTTCCCGTAGTAATTGGAGTGCGTCACCGGGTTGAAGGTGTTTTAGTTTACGGTGAAGAATGTTGCGCGGAGAGAACCTGCCTGCAAATCCAAGATCGACATGAGCAGGAGTTAAGGCTATGTATTGTCGTTCTAATTCACGGGATGGCATAACAGGCGGAGGAGCGTTACGCACAAAAACACCGGGAAGTTCCTGCAATCTATTATCAGGGCCTCCGGATTGTGGCATGGATGCGAGCGTAAGCGTTTTTCGGGCACGGGTCATGGCCACATAATAAAGCCTGCGGGATGCGTCCGGGTCTTCATCACGCCCATGTTCCTGCCACTTCCCGTCCAGTATTGCAACGTGGTCAAATTCCAGGCCTTTAACCCGGTGTGCAGTAACTAAAAGAAGGCCTCGCTGGCGCTTTCGTATCTCACGCCCCCACTCCGCGAGCCATTCCTTTAAATGAAGGGCAGGAAGCGGTATGTCACCACATTCAAGACGATAACTATCAATGGCTTCTCGTAAAAGTTCCCACCAAGGACCGGTGGACTGTTGTTTCAGAAAGACATCAAGTTCCGCGGGGTTCAAAAGATTAGGACCACGCTTGGACAGCCATTCCACAAGCAGTTGCGTTTCACGTAATCTCCAAAACTGCGGAGCGTCATAATCGGCGAGTTGTGCGGGGATATTGCTGGCCTGGCAATAGGCATAAACCGGTTGTAACTGTTTCCACTGCCGGGCAATGACGGCAGTATTATTCCAGATCCATTGGGAGTCGAGCCTTGACAGTCGAAGCATTTCAGCCATGACCTGTTCCGCCTGGGCGGTTTCTGCACCGTCCACGTTCAGGACCTGCACCCGTCCCCGGCCAATGGGGTCCAAGTCTTCCCACAAACCACCTTCGGGCTCCTTTTGGCGCGCTCTGTCTATCACAATCGGGTGGCCGGATTTCATTCTGTTTCTGGGGCCATCAATGAGGACGTTCGCAGCGCGAATGATATTTTTTGTCGACCGGTAGTTTTGCGTAAGGTAAAAAAGCCTGGCCTGATAATCCTCCTGGAATTGCCGGATGTATTTTACCGAGGCCCCTGCAAAGGCATAAATGTTTTGGTCGTCGTCGCCAACCGCGAAAAGAGACAGTTTTCTTTCTGAATCGTTCAGTGTACGGCCCGCCAGTGCGGCAATCAGTTCATACTGTTCCGGACCAACGTCCTGGTATTCATCGACAAGAATCCACCTGAATCCCGAGAGTAAGCGCTCCCGCTGTTCATCAGCCTCCTCCAGAGGCATGCCTTCGCCCTTGAGCAACCGGACGGCATCAACAAGCACACGTTTAAAATCGGATTCCTGCACCATGGTTTCGGCAAAACTGGCCCCGATAAGCCGCATCGCCAGCCCATGGCAAGTCAATACCGTTACCCTGTTTGCATCGTCAGAAATCAGTTCCCGGAGTCTGCGCCTGATCTCCACCGCCGCATGACGGTTATATGCCAAGGCAAGGATGCCTCGCGGATTCTCACGATTTACCCGAATCAGATAGGCGATACGATGCACAAGAACCCGCGTCTTGCCAGAACCCGGCCCCGCCAAAACCAGGACATTTGTCTTTTCACGTTCATCTGAAACAATTGCGTGCTGTTCCCGGTTAAGTCCTCCGACAATCGCCTCCCATGACGCATCGCCGGTTTTTCGTTTCAGCGCCTTTGTGTCTTTCGGGAACCAGCGCGAAACAAAGTCCTCCCTGCTGAGTCCGAAATAGTCACTGGCAAGTTGCCGGGCATTTCTGGAGTCCGCAAGTCCCTGTCGGGCATACTCGGCCATCACGTGAATTTGGACAACCTGTTCGTCATAATGGTCTTTCAGTTCCGCGTAATCCTCCTGCGCGAAAGAACGTTTGCCGGGTTTTACCAGGATTCGCATGGCAGGACGAAAAACAATCATGCCCTTACCCAGACGGACAATCTCTTGTTCATGCAGCCATAGCAGGGCTCTCTCTACAAGACGCGGAATATCTTTCGCCTGGGCCTTGATAGCGAGATCCGCTTCCAGGGCGGCATATAAGTTTCCGAGCGTTGTTGTTACAAGGAGATCGCTGCCGCGTACATCAGGGGGAAGACAGGCAAGCAGGTGCCCAAGGAGCACGTTCGCGCCGGTTCTTCTCAGTTCGGCCGTTTTCTTCAGAGATTCCCAATCCCGCTGTAATAATACCTGAATTGTTTCCGGGTCTATTTTGCGCAACCGAACACTACCAATACCCGGGTCTTCCGACTTTCCGTCGGATTCTATGCTTTGCAAAAGGCGATAAAGCCGTTCGGGGAGGGCCTGCTCATAACCGTCATCCCTGAGACGCTGGGCGACACGCCGCAGGAACAACACCGACGACTCGCCTTTTTGAAGGTCCGGTTCGGTTTCCTGAAGCAGCCCTATGAATGCCGATTCCAGTGCGGTAGTGGCTTCCATTCTTTTCCGGGACGCATTTTCTACACCGCTATGGACCAGCGCGGTAAAAATGGAATCGTTGGAAAGGATACCGCACCTTTCCAGGTCATGCATCGCACGGGCCACCCCGGAGGAAGACAGGCGTGACGCGCCCATAAGTTCATCTGTCGTCACGCCTTCCCGGGGGTCGGCGCTGACCAGCAGTTTTAAAATGGACCGAAGTTGGCCACGATAGGGCATTGGAAACGTTTCAAGACGAACATCAGCATCCTCAAGGGAAGGAACGTGCAAACTGGAAGGGAAAACCTGGTACACGTTCTCTTCCCGGGATACCAGATGCGGTTCTTCCAGCCAGGCCACAGCGGTGCGCACGCGCGTATCTTCCGTATTCTTATCGCGTTCGACTTCATTTTCTTCGTCGTTGGACAGAATTTCGCCGGGAGTGGCATTCACTTCCACCGGTTTATCAGGCGGCCTGTGTCTTCCTGCCATCCTGCGCAGCGCCCGCAGCACGGCCTGAATTTCATGCAAGGGCAGTTGTGATTTCGCAGACAAGCCAAACTGCTGCTCAATATCTTTTTCACAATAAAGCAACACGCATCTTGCTGGCAATTGGTCTCGACCTGCGCGCCCCGCTTCCTGCAGGTAGTTTTCCAGCGAACCCGGAATTTCCGCGTGAATCACCAGGCGTACATCCGGTTTGTCGATGCCCATGCCAAAAGCGTTTGTGGCGGCAATGACACGTATTTCCCCCGTTATGAATCGCTTCTGGGTGGTCTTTTTTACTTCCGGTGTGAGGCCGGCATGAAAATGGGCGGCAGGCCACCCCATACTGACAAGAAAGGCAGCCACTTTTTCCGTTTGTTTTCGTGTGGCACAGTAAACGATTGCGCCGCCACTGCCCTCTTGCGACAGTTGACTTTCGAGAAGTTGGTGGATATCAGAAAACTTGTGCTCAAGAGTCGTCTCGACAACCGCAAAATCCAGGTTATCCCGATTGGCGCCCCCATTGAAGACCAGAAGAGTTACACCCATGGTGCGCTGGAAATAGTCCGTTATATCTCGTATTACGTCAGGCTTGGCTGTCGCTGTGAGACAAAGCACGGGCGGCAGGCCTTCTTCGCCGGCAGACTCCCGTATAAACCGGCCTACATAGCGGTAATCTGTCCGAAAATCCTGTCCCCATTTGGAAAGACAGTGCACCTCATCGAGTATCCATGCGCCAATCTCCCGCTGTTCAACGGACCGGCGGAACCCGCGGTTACGCAACTGCTCTGGAGACACCAACAATATCGCGCAATCCCCCAAACGAATCCGTTCCAGCACATCGGCGCGTTCGGGTATGGATAAAAGGCCGTTGAGCGCAAGACATGAAGTGATCCCCCGTTCCCGCAAACCGCGCACCTGGTCCTCCATGAGCGCGACAAGCGGAGAAACAACAAGCGTGAGGGCCCCGGTGTTTTCATAACGGGAAAGGGCGGGCACCTGGTAACACACGGACTTGCCCGTGCCCGTGGGCAGAATCCCCAGAACGTGGCTGCGGTTCATTGCAGCGTTTACAATGGCTTCCTGCATGGGCGTGCCATCTTCACAAAGCGGCGCCGGACGAAATTCCGAGAATCCGAACCAATGCTTAAGCACCCGCTTGGAGTTATGATGCTCCTGGCACCAGTCACACAAGGGATCCTCGCAACGTGTGTCCCGAAGCCGTTTTACGAGTCTTGGCGCTTCAGGGAACTCATGACGCACCCAGGGGGGCATCACCGAATTGCCGCCGGCAACCGACAACCACGCCAGCGCATACGCCATGGGCCATCCTCTAAGGGATGGTTGCTCTAACACCGCTTTGCCGTGATTCACACAGGCAGAAGGCGCCAAACACGCGGCAACCACGGCGCGTCCCTCTTCATCCGTTGAAATTGCTGAATTTCGAACCATGCGGAAGAAATGGTCAAAGCCCTTTTCTTCCGGACAGGACCCCGTCAGCCAGTGGAAGGCGGTGAGCAGATCGGGATTTTCTTCCCTTAAATGACGGAAGGCCTTTTCCTCATCTTGGAATAACGCAAGACAAATACGTGCATCCAGTTCAGGATCATTCGCATTAAAGCGCAGAAGTCCGCCATCTTTATAATGCTTGACCAGTTTGTGGTAGGGGTTTCGGGGAAAGGCAAGGGGACTTAAGCGAAGCGTATCCATAACCGGCAAATTCAAGAGCCGGAGTCCAGGCGCAGCGGCCTGAAGATGAGGGATATCAAAGGCGATAACATTATGTCCCACCAGAAATTCCGAACCTTCGGCAAAGGAATCCAGTTCCCTCAGTGCATCAGGAAGATGACCACCCGAAAATAAAAACGGCTTGTCGATACAATCTCCCCGCAGGGCAGCCATCCGATAGATTTGGCCTGATTCACGACTGACTTCCAAATCGATGGCGATGTATCTATCAATAAAAAATGGCGGAATAAGTTTATCTGCTCCATGCTTTTTAAAGTTTGTTTCTATTCAATAACATTAAACAATCATACCAAGATATTCCGCGTATTTCTAGTTACAACTAAACGTCTAAAGTTACTGAAGACTTTAGTTTTGTGCAATGGACTGCACTATTCTACAATCCGTAAGCGAAGTGGGAAGAGGCGGGAAACAACAGAAAACGCCTGAAAACACAGGGTAAAAGGGGGGAAAAGAATGGTGGGCCCTGCTGGAATCGAACCAGCGACCAAGTGATTATGAGTCACCTGCTCTGACCAACTGAGCTAAGGGCCCCAGTGCCGATATTGTATCTGGTGTGCGGGTTGCAGGTCAATTTTTCTGTCGGGTGGATGCGTGTCCTTTTTTTCGCAGCAGCCGCGGCTTTATAATGATGCGAGCCTTCGGCGGTGTGGCATCGGGAATGCCGGATGGCGCAGGGATGGTTTACTTGGATGCCAGGAAAGGAGCGATTATGCCTTCATTCAACAGACGCGAGTTTCTTTCGGTTACGGCCGGGCTGGTTGCGGTCGGCGCCGCTGTTACCGCATCGGGCGGGGTGGTCGCACCGGGGGCGCGTGCCGTGGCCGCGCGCACGCTGGGCCGCACGGGTCTCCAATGTTCCTACCTGGGTATCGGTACGGGGATTCGCGGCCAGGGCTTCGGCATCACCGACCAAACGCTGGGCCTCACGGGGGAACAGTTCATCGCCTTGCTGGAATATGCCTATTCGCGGGGGATTACGTATTTCGACATGGCGGACCGGTACGGCTCCCATCACTATATGCGCATGGCCATGAAGCGGTCCATCCCCCGGGACAAGGTGATGTTGTTGAGCAAGGTGTGGTTCCGGGAGGCGGAGACGGTTAAAATCGACCTGGAACGGATGCGCCGGGAACTGGAGGTGGATTGCATTGACGTGGTGCTGATGCATTGTCTGCGCAACGGCGAGGAGAACTGGCCGGAAACGCTCCGGCCGGCCATGGATGTGCTGGAAGAGGCCAAGGTCAAGGGCCATATCCGGGCCCATGGCGTGTCGTGCCACAACTTTACCGCCCTGGAACGGGCGGCGGAGGAGCCGTGGTGCGACGTAGTGCTGGCGCGCATTAATCCTTTCGGCGTGAACATGGACGGCCCTGCGGAGAAGGTCGTTCCTGTGTTTGAGAAGATTCATGGTGCGGGCAAGGGGGTAATCGGCATGAAGATATTGGGCGAGGGCGCGCCGGAGGTGGTGGCGAAGATGGGGGAATCGCTGCGTTTTGTCATGGGGCTGGATTCCGTGGACGCCGTCACCATCGGGTTTATGAATCCGGGGCAGCTGGATGAGGTGATGACGGCCATGGAGGGGAATGCGGCGGGGTAGGGGGACGGCGGCGAAAGGACAGAAAGGGACCTAATAACTCAAAGAAAATAACCGGAGCAAAAATGGGACTGCCTCCGGCGCATGCATAGACTTTGAAGGGTATAGGTTCTTCTGAACTGCGCTGGAGGCTGTCCCGATTTTTGTGGGCGTATCGAGCAAGACCGAAAAAAGCGGGACAGTTCCCGCCGCCCTGAGCATTCGGGTTTATCAGGTCAACATAATGATTACGGTATTAGCGTTCTATCGGGCTTTTTTGTAGTACGCGGCGGGAACAGTCCCATTTTTTCTATGAATGCGCGCCAGATGGACGAAGTGATGGCGGTCTTGGAAGGGAACGCGGCGGGACCGCGGTTGGCGGCGAGTCCGGCGTTATGCGTTGGTTTGAATATTCAGCTGGAAGAGTTTCGCGAAGGTGTTGACCCGCTTGGCGAAGTGGCCGCAGAAAAGGACAGGGTGGGGGCCGGGATAGATGTCGCAAATGTCTTTCACGTCACGCATTTCGACCAGCACGCGCGTGGCGCAGCCGCCGGTGGGCGGGCAGGCCGGCGATGACAGCACCTTGCCTTCCCAGGCATGCAACAGCGGGCCGTCCGCCTGGTACTTGAACAGGGTGACCGGCTCATCGGGCGGCCATTGCACGTCCAGCGCCGGGGTCTTGGGCATCTGGTGGAAGAAGGGCCGGAAATCATAGGGCACGGGCGGCTGGTCCGCGCCGTGTAATTGGGGCGTACAGGTGCAGTGGGAAGCGAAGTAGCGGTTTTCCACCGTGTCGAATTCGGGGTTGTGCTGGAATCCGGGCCTATCGAAGAGGTACGCGCCGAGCATCATGGAGAGGGTGGCATTCACGTCATTTTCACAGCCGCACGGGATCAGCATGCCGTTGTTGGTGGCGAAACTGAGGCAGGGCTTGCGATGCTTCAGGAAGAGGCATTCGATGGTGATGGCGTCGGCCTCGTGCCGTTTCATCATCTCCAGCACCGCCGTATGGGCGCGCGCGGCATCCAGGAATGACTGGTCGCTCAGGTCGGTAATGGCGCGGGCGCCTGCGCGGAAAGCCGCGGCCATCTCGCGCATGGCTTCCGTTTCTTCAAGGGCATCGTACAGGTCGTTGAAATGCGCCGCAGGCACGGCGTGTATGGCCGTATTGAAAAACGGCTCCGTTTCGTCCGTTTCCTGCTCGATTTTTCCTGAAATGCGCAATAGCCGGCTTTTCGCCATAAGAGTGCGGGCGTGCACGGCACGCAGCCCGTTTTCGAGCGCCGCGAAATGTTCGATGGAATGGATGTAGTGGATGCGCGGGTCCGTGCGGAACCGTTCCGGCGGCAGCTGGTGGTTGGCGCCGAGGGGATGGTACAGGATGACGGGGCCGGGGAAGGCGTCCAGGATGGGGAAAATCTTTTTGCTGAAACTGTTCCAGAAGTTGAACAGCAGCAGCGCGTCCGGGGGGTTGCCCTGGATATCCGCCACAAACGTGGCGATGGCGGCATCGGTATAAATGGGCGTGGCGTCCAGGGCCAGCTCCAGGTTCAATCCCCCGGCCATCCGTTCCAGGGCCGCCAGGAACGACTGCTGTTGTTCTTCGGGTTTGAACTGGTTGCCCGGCCACGTGAACCAGCTGTGCGACGCCCAGCCGTCTTCGCATTGGCCATTGAGCACCACCTCGGCGGGTGGATAGAAGAAGGCGCCCCGAATCCGGGCGGCTTGTTTGGCGCGGTACGCGGGCGCGGACCCGGCGTCCATCGCGCTTTGGGCGAATCCCGGCCATGCGCCCAGCATGGACAGCAACGCACCCGATTTTAGGAAACTGCGGCGGCTGAATTCGGAAGACATCGCGGTTCTCCTCGCTCATGATTTTTTTGTCGGCCATCCGTCTTGACGAAATCTGCTGTTTAAGCATAATCCCGGATGCGCCTCAGGTTCAATGTTTCTGTATTTACGGTCTCACGGCATTCCGTGCATGGAACAGCGGCAGCGTTTGTATCTGCCGTGAAAAGAGCCGAGCAGTGCTCCGGTTACTCGCGGTTTTCCGGACCGGGCCGGGTTTCGAGCAGCAAATCATCCAGGATCAGCATGCGCTCGAACCAGATCATAAGCAAGGTGCACAGATAGCGGCGCCCCATTTCGCGCAGCCGCAAATTGGATTGGCCCCAGGTGCGCCCGCTCCAGGAGATGGGGATTTCCGCGATTTTATAGCGGCGTATCAGGCAGGACAGGGACATCTCGATGGTGATGTTGAAATGGGCGGCATGGAGGGGGCTGATACTCTCGATGACGTGACGTCGGTAGACTTTGAAGGCGTTGGTCAGGTCGTTAAACCGGGTGAAGAACAGAACACGCATGGCGAGGTTGACGATACGATTGAATACGAGTTTGACCGGCGGGTATTGGGAAACCTTGCTGCCTTTTCGGAACCGGGAGCCGAATACACAGTCGTAGCCTTCCACGATTTTGCGGTAACAGGCGACCACGTCTTCCGGGCTGTCTGAGCTGTCCGCCATGACGACGGCAACCACGTCTCCCTTGAAATGCTTCAATCCGCATCGTATCGCGCGTCCCAGGCCGCCGGGGGGGGGATTGGTAACGGCACGCAGTTCGGGATAAACAGCCGCCAGGGACTCCAATACCTGGGGTGTTTCATCGGTGCTGTTGTCATTTACAACCAGAAACTCGAAGGGGATTCCCTCCCGGCGCAGGGCGACCGCCAATTGTTCCAGGGTGGGCGGCAGATTCTTGGCCTCATTGTATGCGGGGATCAAAATGGAATATAGCAGCGTATCTGGTTTCACGATGCGCACCGGTCCCGACGGAGAAGGTCGTTGTAGATTTCCACCAGGATTGCCTTCAGGTTATAGTGCTGTCGCCAATCTGGATAGTGGGTCTTGAATTTCCGCGTGTCGCTGATCCACCAGATATGGTCGCCGATACGGTTGGTATCGGTATAGGCCGTGTTCATTTTGTTGCCGGTGATTTCCTCGCACAGCGAGACCGCCTCGAGCAGCGAACAATTGCTGAAGCGGCCGCCTCCGATGTTATAGACCTCGCCGGTGCGGGGCGCCTTTACCACTTCTTGGAAACAGGCTACCAGGTCCGCGGCATGAATATTGTCGCGCACCTGTTTTCCCTTGTAGCCGAAAATGTTATAGGTGTTCCCTGTGATTGCGCATTTCATAAGGTAGGCAAGGAACCCGTGCAGTTCCGCGCCGGCGTGCCCGGGCCCGGTCAGGCATCCTCCGCGGAACACGGTGGTTTTCATGTCGAAGTACCGTCCGTATTCCTGGACCATGATATCGGCGGCCACTTTGGACGCGCCAAAAACGGAATGTTTGCACTGGTCGATGCTCATGGATTCGTCAATGCCCTCTGCCGCATACGCATGGGCGGGGTTCACTTCCCAACGCGTTTCCTGCTCTACCAGCGGCAGTTCGTTAGGTCGGTCGCCATATACTTTGTTGGTACTTGTGAAGATAAAAACCGCGTTGGGGGCATGAAGCCGGGTCAGCTCCAACAGATTGAGGGTGCCAACGGCATTGATTCCGAAGTCCGTTTGCGGTTCCCGTGCCGCCCAGTCGTGGCTGGGTTGGGCCGCCGTATGGATGACCGCTTCAATGGCGCCGGCATACTCTTGAAACAAGCGCGACAGGCGGTCATAATCACGGATATCCGCGGTGATGTGGTTATAGGTCGGCAGTTCACCGGTCAGTTCAGTGGCCATCGGCCGTGTGGAGGCGGCGCTGCCGAAGAAATAGGCGCGCATGTCATTGTCCACGCCAAGTATCGTATATCCCAACTCGGCAAACAGGCGGACTGTTGATGACCCTATCAATCCCGCGGAACCGGTTACGATGATGACGCCCATTTCAATCCTCTTGTTGTGTCCCAAATCCGCACGCAAGGAATGCCGAAGACCTTAGAAGCGGCATCTTGCCGCTTCCATGTTCTTTA
>JAKJCY010000180.1 GCA_022706235.1 Candidatus Hydrogenedentota bacterium
GCCGGGACTGAAATTCGCCTTACAGACAACAGTATTGTGGTGGAGACAAATTATGTACGCAGTAATTAAAACGGGCGGCAAGCAATATAAAGTCGCCGAAAACAGCCGGGTACGGGTTGAGAAACTCGACTTTCCCGTGGGCGAACGTATTGAACTGAATGAGGTTCAATTGGTAATCCGGGACAATGCGGAAATCGTGACGGATGCCGCAGCCCTGAACAGCGCCCGGGTGGTCGCTGAAATTGAAGGACACGGGAAGAGCAAAAAAATCCGTGTTTACAAGAAGAAACGGCGGAAAGGCTATGAACGCACCCAGGGCCACCGGCAGGCGTACACCCTGATCCGCATCGAAGAGATCAAATCTTAATCAGGAGATATTGTTATGGCTCACAAGAAAGCGGGCGGCAGTTCTCGAAACGGCCGCGACAGCAATGCACAACGGTTGGGCACAAAACGCTTCGGCGGCGAGCAGGTGCGCGCGGGCAATATTATTGTGCGTCAGCGCGGCACACGCCTGCACCCGGGCGTCAATTGCGGCATAGGCAAGGACCACACCCTTTTCGCGCTGGTGGACGGCTGTGTGTCTTTCCGTTTTTTCAAGCGCGGGCGCAAGTGTGTGGATATTCTGCCGACGGCAACGCCTGAAGCCTGATTCCCTTTGCAGCATTTTTAAGCACCCTCAAATTCTTTGGGGGTGCTTTTCTTGTATACTATGTTGTGCGTAAAAAAAAGGACCTTTCGTCATGAGGCTTTAAGCCTCCCCATGAACGATGAAAATTGGAACCGGGTGTTCGACGTATAGGACCTATAGGACTTATAGGACCTATAAAAAAATTGGCAGCCATCCCAGAGCGGGTTCCCAAATAGGAATTTGGAAACCAGTTGCCATTTTGGAGCCAGTTGCCAGTTCTCGAAGCGGTTTAATACGTATGGTCATGGTAAATAAACCTCAAAGACAGCGTAAAAAAGGGACTGACGACGAAATAACCGTCGGTAACGAAGATAGCAGACCTTTACTCCTATTGGTTATTTCGTGGTCTGTCGTGTAATTTTGCTGAAGTAGGGATCAGACCCGTCTCGCTTCGCTCGCTTGCGTCAGTCCCTACTTCAGCAAACAGTGATGAAAAGACGGGTAAAATGTTTGTTGATCGTGTACGCATAAAAATAACCGGCGGTGCCGGTGGCAACGGATGCTGTAGTTTCCGGCGCGAGGCCTTTGTGCCTCTCGGCGGCCCGAACGGCGGTGACGGCGGCAACGGCGGCGGTATTTATTTCGTCGCCGCCAGGCGCATGAGCACCCTTCTGGACCTGCGCTATCATCCCAACTGGGTCGGCAAACGGGGCGCCCACGGACAGGGCAAAAACTGCCACGGCAGGAACGGGGAGGATACCGTCATCAACGTTCCCTGCGGCACCGTAATCCATGATTATCATACGGGCGAGGTCTTGGTCGATCTCACGGAAGAAGGACAGCGCTTCCTGGCGGCCCGGGGCGGAAAGGGCGGCCGGGGCAATGCGCGCTTTGCCACACCGACCAACCGCGCGCCGCGTTTCGCAGAAAAAGGCGAGCCGGGTGAGGAACGGGAATGCCGGCTTGAACTGAAACTGATCGCGGAAGTCGGGCTGGTGGGCCTGCCCAACGCGGGCAAATCCACCCTGCTGTCCGTCATCAGCGCGGCCAGGCCCAAGATTGGCGATTATCCTTTCACCACCCTGTCGCCGAACCTGGGCGTGGCCTGGCTTGCCGATGACCGCATGCTGACGGTGGCCGACATCCCGGGCATCATCGAAGGCGCCTCCGAGGGAAAGGGCCTGGGCCATGATTTCCTCCGGCATATTGAACGCACCCGCGTATTGTTGTTCCTGGTCGATTTGGGGGATGACGATCCGCTGAGCACCGTTGCCGTCCTGGAACAAGAGCTCAATCAGCACAGCCCCGAATTTGCGAAGCGGCCCCGGCTCTATGCCTTTAATAAGGCCGATATTCCCGAGAACAGCGCCCGGTTCGAAGCGTTGTCAGCAACGCTGCTCCCGGGGTCGCACCTGATTTCCGCGGCGACCGGGCAGGGTACCCGTCCGCTGATGGAAGCCTTGTGGAAAGAAGTGGAAGCGGCCCGGCACGCGGAGGCCGAACTGGAGAAGGACATGGTCATTCCCCAGCGGGAATACCTATTTCAGGCGCCCTTTGAAATTGTCCGGACGCCCGAGGGTTTTCGCGTGACAGGCGAAAAACCGCTGCGGGCGGTGAGCATGACGGACTTCAGCAACGAGGAAGCGCTAGCGCACCTGCAGCGGCAACTGGAAAAGATGGGCGTATTCAAGGCGCTGAAGCGCATGAAGGCCCGGCCGGGACAATCGGTGGCCATCGGGGACTATGAAATGGAATACCGGGACTAGCCTTGGGTGTCCCCCGGTCTCCTGCTTTGTTTTTCAGCGGCCGTTGTGATACAACGATAGGCAGCAGCCCGGAGTATTGCCATGACTACAAGCGCGAAAAATCAGTACCAGGCCGGCGACCCGCGGCAGATTGTCCGCTGGGCGCGGCGGTACGCGCAAAGCAGGACCATTTCCTTCCTTGTGCAGTGGGTGTTCATCGTGGTGATGGTGATGGGCATCGGCCTTGCCGCCAGCCTGACCCAGGCCGCCCACCAGGAGGGGAAAACAGCAACCTTTGCGCTCTCGGTGATATTTATGTTCCTGGCGGCCCTGGCGCTGGTCTGGTTCTCCGTGTCCCGGTGGAGCGGTGAACTGGTCTTCAGTATCACCAACTGGCTTTATGGGCGCGAAGGCTATGTGTCCTATTCCGGCAATGACCCGGACAAGTCGCTGCCCCTGTGGCTGACGGGGCTGGGCGGAGGCTTGCTGGCCTACCACCTGCTGGGCGCACTGCTCATCAGCTTTAATTACATGCACATCAAATATATGCAACCCTGGTCCGCCGCCTATATGACCCCCTATCTCATCCTCATGGTGGTTTATCAGCGCCTCGGTTTCTGGGCGTGGCTCTGGCCGGTACTCTACGGGTTGCATGCCGTCGCCTTGATGCTGGGGCTGCCGGTCCGTTTTGGAAGGGAACTGGAACTCTTCAACATAATTGCGCCCATCTTTGCCTACGGCCTTATCGCCATCCTGGTCGGGCACGCCTACAGCCGCTATGCGCTCCGGAAATTAAAGTCGCTGACCCAGAGTTCCATCCCTGAATACGATGATGAAGCATCGGACGCCGGGGAGGAAAAGGATGGCGGGAGTCCCGCGAATGGATGACCTGGACCGCACCATTCATGAACCGGCGCGGTTGCGCATCCTGACGCTGTTATCCGGCGTGGACGAGGCGGATTTTAGTTTCCTGCTCAACACCGTGGGGCTGACCAAGGGCAACCTGTCGTCCCACATGGACAAACTGGAGAAGGCAGGCTATGTCACCATTGTCAAAACGTTCAATGGACGCATCCCCCACACCGATTTCCGCTTGACTCCGGAAGGCCGCAGCGCCCTGGAAAAATACTGGGAGGAACTGGACGCCATCCGAGCCATGCACGATGCACGGGAATAAAAATGGTTGTTACCACCACGGAAGTCACAGAACTTCACGGAAAATTGTATTTAAGAACGGATCACCAACTCCTCCCGTGTAACTATATGTTATCAATGTCTTTCCGTGTAGTTCCGTGTTTTCCGTGGTGGAAAAAGAAAGATATTGTGTATAGCTGAACTTGGAGATGTGTCCCATGAAACTGCTTGTACTGGGCGGGTGCGCCGATATGGCGGTGCCCCTGCTGAAACGGTTGCGTAACGATGAAATGTTTACCGAGGTCGTTGTGGCGGATTTGGACGCGTCGAAAGCGCGGCGCCTGGCCTCGGGGTACGGACCAAAGTTTCAGGGCGTGCCCTGTGATGCCACGGACAGCCCCGGCGTCATTTCCCTGATGAAAGGATGCGACATTGCCGCCTGCTATGTCGGCCCTTTCTACCGCTTTGAGCGGCCCCTCGCCGCCTGTGCCATCGAGGCGGGGGTGCACTACGTGTCCATCTCGGACGATTATGACGCCTACCTGGATGTCATCACCCTGGACGATGCGGCGCGGCAGGCAGGCGTGAAAATCCTCACCGGCTTCGGCAATTCGCCGGGCATCACCCAGGTGCTCGCCGCCAAGGGGTATCATGCCCTGGACCGTACCCGCCGCATTCATGTGAACTGGTGCGCCGGCGCGGGAGAAAGCGTGGGCGCGTCGAACCTGATGCACCTGTTTCATATCTTCGAAGGGACCACCCTGCAATGGCGGGACGGCAAGGAAGTGCGCGTCCAGACGGGTACCTGCCCGAAACGGGTACAGTTTCCGGAACCAATCAACGAAGCCGTCATTTATTACACCGGCCACGCGGAATCGGTGTCGCTGCCCCGGAATCTGCCCGGCCTCGAGGAAGTAACACTCCACGGCGGCGCCAAACCGCACTATATTGTCACCCTGCTGAAAGTGATTCGTGCCACAGGCGCCTTCAAGACCCACCAGCGCCGCGCGGCGCTTGCGCGTTTCTTTCATCACGTCGAGTCGTGGTTCCCCTCGGGCGGCCTGGACAAATCCGTTGGACGGGTGGAGGTCATCGGCGAGAAAGACGGACAGGAAGCCCACCTCAGTTATTCCTACGTGGGACACATCGCCGACATCACGTCCATGCCGGTCTATCTGGCGTCGAAACGGCTTTGCGAAGGCGCCTACGACAACCTGCCCGGAGGCGTCTACGCGCCGGAACGGCTCTTGAAAGATCCGGACGGCTTTCTGGACGGCCTTAAAGGACTCGGCGTGGATATCCGGCTATAAGCGCGGCTTTTGCCGTAAAGAACCGCACGCCGCGCGCGCTGTATAGCGGCCTATAGTTTCATGCCTTCGTCGAGTACAATCAGGTAGTTTTCCACGGGCATGTAATCCGTAAGCGAATTGCCCGTGCCCAACGCCCAGAATCCATCGGCGTAACATATTTCCGCCACGCGCCTTACATAACGGCGCAATTCCGGTTCCGAAGCGCGGCAGATGAAATCCACATCCAGGCCGCCAAGCGGCGTGACCCGACTGCCGTACGCCCGCTTGAATTCCGTGACCGGCATGATAACGTCTTCAAAGGAATGCTTGGCATCGATACCGCAACCATCGATAAGGTCATCGTATACCGTGGCCAGGTTCCCGCACGAATGAAGAATAAAAGGCTTATTCACCGCGTGGGCGATTTGCGCCATTCGGGTATAAATGGGAAACACATAGGTGCGCAGATGTTCCGGGGAAAGAAACGTGGAAGTCTTGAAACCCAGGTCGTCGCCCTGACGGCACGCGCCGACCGCCTCCAGCGAAGCGATCTGGCGCAGGGCGCGGGTATGAATCTCTCCAAGCTTGTCAAAGACAGCCCGCACGAGTTCCGGTTGCTCGTAGACGGCGGTGGAGAGCCCCTCAACACCGAGCAGGCTGGTGGCCCATTCATAGGGTCCGGCACACACGCCCGCGACAAGTTTCGCCCCTTCGGGAAGGCACGCCGCGGCATATTCAAAGGGATACAGGGAAACCGCCGCCCCCGGCTCGGGCCAGGGATAGCGCTCAAACTCATCCGGGGTGCGGATAACCACGTGGGCCTCGCTGCCGCTGGACACCTGCGTTGTGCGGTTCTCATGTTCCTGGAGCGGCAGGGCGGGAGGAATCTCGATGGGAACTTCGTCAAAGCCCATGCCCATCCAGAAATCCACATACAGTTTCCAGGCGTCCCGCCCGCTCCAGTCCAGCGCACGCGCGTCCACCCCCATGCGGGTCGAAATGAATCCCGGGCTCGCGATGTGCTCATAAAAGGGCAAATGGCCGGGAGCCGTGTCGCGCCTGAGCACGCGCAGGAACTGCTCAAAATCCGGGGTACGCATGAAAACTACCCTTCCTTTCCATTAAGGTGCTCGTATAAGAACAAAACGAATAAGCTTTTTCAGTTGCCCTGCCAACTGAAAAACTTCGTTGGACTAAACGCAAACAAGAAAACAGAGCAAAACAGGGACTGACTGCCAAATAGCCCACGACCGTCGCATATAAGCCATTTGGCAGATACTGCTATTTGGTTGTCTGTCCCTGTTTTGCGTGCACACAAGTAATTATCCACGGCGAAGCCGTTTAGTCCAACGGGATGTTATAGCACGATAAAGAAGGTCGCATCGCTTACCGCAAGACCCTTACGCCTCCACCTGCACCGTCTTTCCGGTAGCGGCGGCATCGTGAATCGCCTGAATCACTTTCATGTACCGCAATCCGTCTTCAAAATCGGGATGATAGGGCGCGCCTTGCCGGATGGCGTCCACAAAATCCTGTTCCACGCGCCAGTTGGCGACATCGTATCGTTCGTCATCTTCGGGCTCCAACGGTTCCATGGCACCATTCACGCATTGATACAGGATATCATGGTCCACGTCGTATTGGAGCGCGCATTTTTCGCCGTAAATACCGATGGCATCGCCCGTAAAGCCGGACACGCCGTTGATAACGTAATGGACCGGGATGGTATCGCCTACCACGGTGGTCGCGATCACCTGGTCCGGAACGCGCACCGGCGTCATGTCGCCCTGCGCATCGGGCCGTTCTTTTGTAAAGAGGAACGTTTCGGCGCTCACCCGCGTTGTCCAACCGAACCATCGGTGAATCACTTCGATAAACATACCCAGCGTCTGCACGTTCAGCCCGGAAAGGTACTGGTCTTTACGCCAGGTAATGGGCGCATTCCGATCCCTCCACGCGTCCGAAAAACTGCTCACGGTAACATAGCGTACGGGGCCGAGCGTGTTTTCGCGTAACAGCCGCGCCATCAGTCGGTCAATGCTCAACCCATAGGGCACCGGGCACAACCCCGCAACCCGGCCGCTCTTGCGCGCCGCCGCCGCCATGCGCTCCGCCTCTTCCTGGTTGCGTGCCATGCGCGCCTGGCAGAACACATGCTTGCCCGCTTCCAGCGCCGCCACGCTTACCTCGCAGTGCAGGTACGGCCATGTGCCGATAACCACAGTATTGATGTCATCGCGGACGATGAGTTCCTGCCAGGAATCGCACACCTCCGGGATGCCCGCCTCACGCGCCGCCCGTTCGGACGACGCCCGCGTACGGTTGGCCACCGCGCACAGACGCACCCCTTCAATTTTAGTGAACCCCGGTACATGCCGGTCGCGACAGATGCCGCCCAAGCCTACGATACCGATACGAATGTCATCCATAGGTTTCACCTCCGTCCATGAAATCATTAATCTTTAATTATTCCACATGCACCACAAACGTATATTCCTCTTGATCCCGCTTGATTTTAATGACATACGGGTCGGACCCTTCGGTAAGTTCAGCGATTTCGAGAACGCTTTTTTCACCCCCGAATTCATAACCGTTAACGGAGGTGACAATGTCTCCGTTTTTGAATCCATAGTTGGCGAGTAGAGCGATTTTCTCCACATTTTCCGCACGGATGCCGACTAACTTGCCGTCTTCAAAAAAGGGCTGGGGATTCAAAGCGGCGAGGATCTCCCCGTAATGCTCGCGCCATTCACGCAAGATATCATTCTTATTGATCGTAAGATGAACGGTATTGGGCGCATCGCTGCCTTCGGAAAAACTTGCCATCCCTGTATTTGCACCCACCGGGTTTGCAATGGACAATGGCGGCAACTCAGGTAAGGGACATGGCGTAAAACCCGCCGCAGCAGTCCTGGCGTCCCGCACAAGCTCTACTCTAAATGACCCGTACCACCGTCCGGCCACCTTGATGAAAACATGATGCCGTCCCTTACTCAATGTCATTGTTTTATGGTTAATGCTCAGTGTTTCGTTTCTGCCCGCCCGCTTCGCCAAAAGCACACCGTCTATCCATAATTCGCCGCCTTCCCACAGGTCTAACTCCGGTTCAATCACCATTTCTTGCTTGGTATCAAAACACCCATAGGCATAGGCAACACTCTGCGGACTCCATGAATACAGTTTTGGAAGGCAGACATTCGGAAATACAGGCGGACACGAGTAAGCCCTCCATTGAACCTCACCCTCTTTACTCGGCCAGGTCTGAGAAAAATCGAGGTTCCCGGATTTACCACTCGTTTCGATTTCCGCACAGCCTTCCGGCCCGAAGAGCCCGATAATACACCAGTCATTCAATCGGGTTGCCTTATCAAAACCGCTCAAGAATTCCCAGCAGAACTCACTGATCGAAAAGTTGTAATTTTCTTGTCGTAGTACGTTTTCTTCGGCATCCAGAACCACCAGGGCCGGCAGGTCGGAGACGCCCAGACGGGGCCCAACCTCCTGCTGTTCCATAGCGTCCACCTGTACCAGGACAAAATGTTCCGTTAAAAACTCACTGAGACTGGGGTTACTTAATATCGTTTCCCTAAGATTACGTAATGCACCGGAATCAGGAATGGTGATAGTTACAAACACCAGACAGTTCCGGGTTTTGGCTTCCTTCAGGGCGGTATCGAGGGAATCGTGCCACGGCAGGCGCTTCCAATCGTTCCTGTCCATGAGGAGGAATTTTTCCACCATCCGGGCCTCTTTCATCGTTGCCCAGTGGGGGGACCGGCGCAACAGGTCCAACGCCTCCCGAGGAAATTCATTCCCGCGATAATTTCCATAATAATTCATGAGTATGTCGCAGACCATCCGAAGATCCTCTTCGCCACCGCGTTTCGCCAGTCCCAGGGCCAGTTTGGGCTCCAGTCCCGGATAATGGTGGGTCCTCCCTTCCACTTCAGGCAACAGTGCCAGCGCTTCGTCCCACCGCTTTCTGTCAAGCAAATAGGCCATTTTCACCTCCGCCAGGCCCTCGTCATGCGGACAGCGCCGCAAACCCAGATCGCAGGCAATCAGGGCAGCCTCTTCATGACAGTTCTCTCTTTGTTGCCACTGACGGGTAAGATTACCCAAGCTGATACAGGACTCCGGCAGCGCCCGTATCAGACTCTCCTTCAGCAGGGAATTCGCATGTCCGGGAGCGTTCTCGAACTGGCAAACACGCGCGAGCAGATGAGCGGCATTGTGAAGCCGGCCATGGAGGGAACATGCCGGCGCCGTGCTTCC
>JAKJCY010000181.1 GCA_022706235.1 Candidatus Hydrogenedentota bacterium
CCAGATGTTGGCCATGATGTCAGCAACGTTTGAAGGCGTTGCAAAGCCGAGGCCCGCTGCGGCTAAACAGGCGGCGGCATCGTTGTCCGCGGCCGCTACTGCAGTGCCAATGTTGCCTTCCGCATCATGGTAAATAACCCCATCCCCGGATTTAAACAGGAAGTTCGCCAGGTCCGCATAGGTGCTGCCGGCCCAGTTCGCCGGAACGGTCGCCGTGGTGAACGCGGCCGCCTCGATGGGCCCGGCCAGCGCGGCCGCATTTGCCGGGGCTTTCATTTGGTTGCTAACCGCAACGGCCAGCGGGGCCGCCGCCATCGCAAGCGGCAGCGTATCATTCGCTTGCGCCCGGAGGTTCTGCATGAGTGCCAGATTGGTTTCGAACTGGTCTTGCACCTGCTGCAGCAGAATGGCGTCATACTCATGGACCAAACTCGGGTCCAGGCAGAGCAACTCCGTCAACAGAGCGAATTGAACCGCATCCTTGATGCCATCCTCATTTACGTCCCAATTCGTGTAGTTGCTTGCACTGGGCGGGTCAATGATCCCTATCGCGTCGGCAACCGCTTCGCCGCCAATCGCAATCAACGGCTCTCCCGTCACTGAATCTTTGTACGGGCATGCATTCGCCATTCCGGAACAAAGTCCCAGAATCGCGACAGACGCCAATACACTTAAAACGTTTAACCGGTCACTCATCTTACGTCTCTCCTTTTGCGTTTAGCCTTCCTGTCAACAAATTGCTGTATATCACGATTGATAATCAGAACTATAAGGCTTTCTTAACTGTAAATACCCCGTGTACTTTAATACTTTCGAAAAACCATCCCTGAAAGGGCGGCAAGATTTTTCCCCTCCCGCAAGAACCGAATCCTTCAATCAAACTTCCCAAAAAATGCGCTTTCTTTAGTTACGCCCAACCCATAGCGGACTCTTTGAAAGGCATTATACACCGCTACAGGAAGTAGATCAACTCATCTTTACACGCATTATAACGCATGTTGATGTCACAGTCAAGAATTTTAGATCCATCGAATAAAATGCTCCAATCCGCCCGGACAGAAGTATCTTGAACAATAAATTACGACAGGTGAAATAAATTCCGGTACTATGACTCTCTAACGCCGTTAATGATCGGCGTAAAGTCGCTGCCTGATTATACGGACCAGGAAAAGGTTTTACACTAAATAGTTACTTCGTATGGCTTTTGTAAACAAATAGGCTGTTTTCCAACAACCGATACCCGTTTCTGGGGGCAGATCGCTGGCATACGGGGGCGATAGCAACACTTGACGTGAAACATCCTCTTTCTATTTCAGGAACATTTCAATAACCGGCACGGTCACGCAGGGCTTTTGCACCGGCAATTCCAGGGTGAGCGTGCCCGGTTGCTTCCAGTCATGCCGACCGTCGCAGGTGTCCCTGCAAACGCATATTTCAGAAGCGTCATGGAGCAATTGGGCATAGGCAACCCTGCCTTCCAGTCCGCGCAAGTGCAAGTGCCGGAAAGGCCAGGCAAAGACATGGACATACAGCCGGTCGCCGTTCTGGGTATACCGGCAATCCACCGGCGGCTCGTACGGGCTCTGGGTACAGCCATAAATGGATCGGCTGTGCAGGGACATCCACGCCGCGTAGGCGTCGAGCGCCGCCAGGGCGCGGTCATCCAGGTTGCCCCGTGCGGTGGGCCCCACGTTCATCAGCAGGTTGCCGCCACAACTGACCGTGTTGATCAGCATCCGTATCAGTTGTTCCGGGCTTTTCCAACTGGTTTCATCGCGGTGATAGCCCCAGGAACCGCTGAACGTCTGGCAGGCTTCCCAATAGACCGGCGTGCCGTTAACGGTCATCCATGCCGCGGGCTGATATTGTTCAGGTGTGTGAATGTCCGCCATTTCCGGGGGTAGGTCGAGCCGGTTGTCCACGATAATGCCGGGGCGCAGTTCCCGGGCCAGCGCCAGCAGCCCCTGGCTATCCCAGTCCTCCCGGCCCTTGCCCTTGCGCCCGTGAAGTTCCTTTTCAGGATAGGAAAAATCAAACCAGAGAATATCTATGTCCCCATAATTGTTCAGCAGTTCGCGCACCTGGTTCTTCATGTATTCCCGGTACCGTCCCATGTCCCGGGCCCTGTTCCATGCCGACGCCTCGGGATGATTGCGCATGGGGTGCAGAGGATCAATGGTGAAATCCGGATGATGCCAGTCAATCAAGGAATAGTAGAACCCTATCCGCAGGCCTTCCGCTCGAAATGCATCCACAGTTTCCCGGAGCAGGTCCTTGCCACAGGGAGTGTTCGTCACCTTGTAGTCCGTATAGGCGGAATCCCAAAGACAGAAGCCTTCATGATGCTTCGCGGTAAGGACGACATACTTCATCCCCGCCTCGCGCGCCTTGCGCGCCCACAGGCCCGGGTCGAACAGGTCCGGGTCAAAATACCGAAAATACGGTTCATACCCCTCGTCCGTAATTT
Source organism: Candidatus Hydrogenedentota bacterium (assembly GCA_022706235.1). GTDB lineage: Bacteria > Hydrogenedentota > Hydrogenedentia > Hydrogenedentales > CAITNO01 > JAAYBJ01. The sequence continues at coordinate 2,468 of JAKJCY010000181.1, forward strand.
CTTCATGATGCTTCACCCATTCATGCCGCGCGGCGGCGGCATAAAGCCCCCAATGGATGAACATGCCGAACCGGGCCCGGACAAACCAGTCCATGTCGCCCTGAACAGCCGCAGGTTGCGGAAGTTGAATCATAAGTATCCTTTTCTGAACCCTGTTTCCGGATTGGTTCGGGTTCTGACTTTTCTGACCATTACCCCTGCTGCTATAACCGGTACACTTATTCCACCGTGATGAGCCCGATTAACTGCTGCGGTATCATGGCAGGTCGTGCATTGCGTTTTTTTCGCGGGTACGGTCAGAAAAGAAGTAAATAGTAAAATCCCGTTTCTTCTTTCTTGCTGAAAATACGGCCACCCCGATTCTTTCTCTCGAGCACAGGAGCACCCGGCTCTCATCATAACCTGTTTTGCATCAGGGGTCAAACACTGCGTACTTGCGCGGCCCTGCACTTCCCTACCCGGGACCAAACCAAGACGGGGGATTCTTCATGCGTCACGCACCCCACGGACATGCCACGACTCACCCGACACGTTACTATAGAACCATGGGCGAGAAAGAACAAGAATCCAGCGCTGATACGGACGACCCATGTTTGATTGTGCAGCAGCAAACAATTTGACAAAAGTGAAATCATTAATTATACTGTTTTTAGGGTAATGGACCCGCGTGCACACTCATGCGCGGTTCGTAACAGACTCCTGTACTAAACGCAGACTTCCTAACCTCGACAGAGTTTTGACGCGGTTTTCGGAAAATAGTAGGGCACAAAAGTTTGACGCAAAAGGCCGTAAAGAAGGGACAAACTACCAAATAGCAAGCGTGAAACACAGGATTATACTCAGTACTCAGGGGCTATTTGGCAGTCAGTCCCTTCTTCACTTAGTCTCTGTGTTTTCTCAAAAAGTGTCATTGTATGTTCCGATGAGTTCAGGAAGTCTGAAATGGTTCCCTATTTTTAAGGATTCTGTTCTAATCGTACTCATGGATATGAAAAAATAGATGAAAGAACGAGGTTGGATGGGATCAAAACGGACACCAGACCATACAGGGTTTATGTCTATTTTGGTCTCTGTTATTTTAAAAGGGTATGAATCATGAAAAAAGTATTTCTTGCTATTTTATTTACCCCAATGGTCGCATTCGCATTCATCAATGACGCAAACGACCTCAGGATAGAGGCGGGAGAAACAAAGACCTTATCCGGAACCTTAACTTATAACAGGTCAGTGGTAATTAATGGAACGTTGAATATCACGGGGCATAATGACACTCCCGGGACGGGCTTCATTAGCCTTAATGCACCTGTAATTCATATCCATGGGCATATTAACGGTAAAGGTAAAGGCTACAGAGGAGGTGCGAGCGGCGGATTCCAGCCCAGCACTATCATGCCCAGCCCCCTACCAAGTAATCCGGGGCAAGGTCCGGGCGGCGGCGCGGCCGGAACGGGTACCTCTGCGAGCAAGATACACGGAGGCGCCGGCAATTATTACCTCTATGGAACGGACAATGGTCCTGATATCGCCATGGGAAGCGGCGGGGGAGGAGGTTACAGCCACTGTTACAACCCTCATAGCCGCCCTCGCAGTACCAGCACGGTCAGTTCAAAAAACGACACGAATGGAGTTGAAGATGTTTTTCAAGAAGATGATAAAAGTTATGCGGCTTATGTCTGTTGCCGCGCCGGTAACGGAGGCGCCGGGGGCGCGTATGTAGCGTTGAATGGCACCTATATTTTGATTGATGGAACGATAGATGTCTCCGGCGCCGATGGTGTTTATGGCGAGTGTAGCGATGCACATCAACGCAATGGCGGCAACGGCAGCGGCGGCGGGATATTAATACTCGGCGCGGCATTGGGTCTGACCCACGGCGGTCTACTTGCCGATGGCGGTAAAGCGCCGGATAGCGCCTCCTGGGGCGGGCGCGTCAAACTGTTTTCCACTTGGCAGGATTTCAACAGGACTTCCATCTCGGTAAATGATGGAGGTTCTTTCCGGGGAAATGACAGTGCCTCTTCCGACTGGGACGGAAACGGGGAACCCGACATCTTTCAGGATTTCGACGGGAACGGTACTCCGGACTGTTTTCAGGATTTCAACGGAAATGGATTGGCGGATGTTGCGGAAGATTTCAATGGCAACGGCATTCCGGACGCACTGGAAGATTTTGACGGGGATGGCCGGCCGGACCTGTTTTATGTAGGCAGGGTCGCGGAAGCCTATCAGGACGGGAATGGCAACGGCGTTCCGGACGCTTTTGAGTCCAACGGTGCGGGCTTCCTCGATCTCAATAACGATGGTATTCGTGATTTGTTTTCCAATCGTCCGCCTGTCGCGGCGGTGGTTCAGGATACCTTTGATTTGCTGAGCCAATATGACGTGGTCGAAATTGACGGGACGCCTACGCGTGATCCCGACCGGGACAACCGCTTCCTTTTTTACTCCTGGCGCGAGGATCCGCGCAACCCCATCCTGGGACTCGTGCCCTTCGAGGCGGATACCAATCCCAAACCGCGTCTGATCTTCCCCGAAGGGGGCCGGTATATCTTCAACCTGGTGGCCAGCGACGGCATCGCCCCTTCCGATCAGGATACGGCGTCACCGGGGGCTCAGGGTCCAAAGATTACGGTTAATGTACCGGGAATTCGTGGTTCCCTGTATGCGCTCCCGTCCTTCGATACCGTGCGCCTCGCCGATGTGGAGGTCGCCCTGTTCGCCAGTGCGTCGGATGCGACGTCCTGGCAGAATCCGCTCGATGCGGATGTTTCTTCCTCGCGTGGTCTGTTCTCCTTATATGGATTGGGGCTCAGCCAGGGCCAGAATTTGAGCGCGGTTGTGGGGCGGCGCAAAACGAATTATTCCGATGCCCACGACAATTACACGCTTACGTCTCTGGGCATCCGTAAATCGCTGGGGATGTCCCGAGGCGTGCTGAACCTCCTGGAAGGGGTGGTTTCGGATGGTGGCGGCGCGCCGCTTCGCGGCGTTCAGGTCATGATACTGGCCGGCATGAATCTGAACGGGAATACCGACACCACGGATTCCCAGGGCACTTTCCAGTGTGTGGATGTGCAAAAGGGCTCCTGGACGGTGCAGCTCATCCATGACAAGGGCGCCGAGGCGCGTCCCATTCAGATTATAGAGGATGTCCGGCCGGCCTTTACGCTGCAGACAAGCGAAGCGCTGGGCTCCCTGAGCGGCGACATCCTCTCGCAGGGAAGCCGAAAAGGCATCCCCAATGTAAACATCTCTCTTGGCGGCGGCGCTTTTTCGGCAACCAGCGACGCGAAGGGCCGGTATACCATTGACCGCATACCCGTCGGCACCTATGTTGCCTGGGCCGTCTCGCCTGGATGGTCGGGGCGCCGCGACCTGATTGTCAGCATCGCTCCGGGCGACAACACGCATGATTTTATCCTTACGCCCAGTGGAGAAGGGCCGGCGCTGTTCGGCGAAGTACGCGACAGCCAGGATGGCCGTCTTGTTTCGGGAGCATCGGTCAGCATTGTCGGCTATTCGAACGTAGTCTCGCACAATGTCAGCACGGATCGCACCGGGTATTTTATGATTCGAAACGCTCCGCAAGGCCAACTGAAACTTGTCGTATCCGCGCCCGCCTATGAGGAGATGAGTCTGGATGTGGATGTCGCGGACGCTTCCGTGGGACGGCTGATTCAAGTGACCCGAAAATCCGCATGGAGCCATGCGGATGCCTTCGTTTTTACCTCATCCCCCCTGGCGCAACTTTCCGCGAACAAGACGGAACTGGCGGGCGTTGGCGACCGATGTACCCTTACGGCGGCCAAAGATACAAATTTTATTCCGGGAACAATGGCATTGCGCTGGGTGGAAGACTCCAGAAACCCGGCCTTCGGCTCCAATATTCCGCAAGGGTTTGACGCCGCGGAATCGTGGGAATTTCTGCCCAAGCGTCCGGGACTCTATCATTTTTCTCTGGATGTACTGTCTACAATACCACCTACAAAAAACAAGGCCCACTATCCCGTCCGAAACTGGATTGAAATATTTGTGCCGGGTCTTGATGGACAGGTGTGTGTGTCTCCGTCGGGCGGGGTTTATCCGGCAACAGGCATCCAGGTGCGGATTTTTAACAGCTATAATGAGGCATCCAACTGGGAGAACCCTGTATCCACGGCTACTTCCGAAGACGACGGTTCCTTCTCTTTTACCGGCCTTGCCCGCGGCAACTACTGGGTGGCCGCCCGGGACGCGCAATTTTTGAACTACGGTCCTGTAAGAAGATGCGTGCAGCCGGGCTCCACTGTGTTCGGGCATGAAGTGAATATGAAAAAGGAAAGCTATCTTGTTTCCGGAGTCGTGACCGATTCAAATACCGGCCTTCCGCTGGAGGGCGTATCGGTAACGGTCTCGCCCGGAGTGCAATCCGAGATATGTCAAACCAGCACCTTCACCGACGGGCGTTATTATTTGCAGGAAGTGCCCCGGGGAACAAACCAGTTCTTCCTGTACAAGGAAGGATACGCCCCCGTCAGTGAATCGCAGGCGGTATTTGAACAAACCGACACCCTGAATTTCAGCCTTGAAAAGAGTACCGCAACCACCCCAGCCTTTTTGCGGGGGAAGGTGCTATGCCAGGCGGGCGGCAATCAATATCCGCTGGCCCGGGCCGAAGTGATTATCGCAGGCGGCATCGCGGAAGCGATCACGGATCAGAATGGGGACTTCTTGATCGCGAACCTCGTTCCCGGCTGGTACGCGGGTCTCATACGCAAGGACGGTTATGTAACGCAATTATTGGGAGTTACTTCACCCCTGCTGCAAATTCCCGAAGAAGGACGGGATCAGAACTACGTCCTTTCCTTCGAAAACAGGGGCCCCAGGTTCACCGGAACCATTGCGGACGCCGGCGGCGCTCCCCTGCCGAATGTCCAGATCATCGTGCTCCCGCCAAGGGATGACAAGGGCGGCCCCCTCTCCGGCGATGCGTCTGTGAATACGGGGCTGTCTCAAACCCATGCCGCCACCACCGATGCCGCGGGACGCTTCATCCTGGCGGATGTGCCCCACGGCCCGCGAACACTGCAGCTTGTTCTGGCCGGTGGAGAGGTGTATGAACGAATGTTTTACGTTGAAGACGATATGGAGCTGACCCTGGAGTCATTCAAACTGCAAACATCTATCGAGGAAGAACCCTTGGTCGCAGAAAGACCGGTGTTTGCTCCCGCTCCAGGGACATATACATCCCCGCAGGAACTACAGATTCTATGTAGCATGCCGGATGCCACGATTCGATATACCACGGACGGGACGGACCCGGACACCAACGCCGCCCTGTATACTGCGCCGATTTCCCTTCAAACTACAACCGTGCTCAAAGCACGCGCATGGAAAGACGGTTGGACGCAAAGTGATGTTATCACAGGCGCATTCCAACTGGAGACCGTGGCCGAAGGCGAAGGTGAACCGCCCCTTGAAGGCGAGGGTGAACTGGTCGTCGAAGGCGAAGGCGAAACACCAACTGAAGGGGAAGGGGAAGTCACCACCGAAGGTGAAGGCGAAATAACCGCCGAGGGCGAGGGCGAAACGCACACCGAAGGGGAAGGCGAAATACCCGCCGAGGGCGAAGGGGAAGTCACAGCCGAAGGGGAAGGCGAAATACCCGCTGAGGGCGAAGGGGAAGTCACAGCCGAAGGTGAGGGGGAAACACCACATGAAGGGGAAGGGGAAGTCACACCCGAAGGTGAGGGGGAAACACCACATGAAGGGGAAGGGGAAGTCACACCCGAAGGTGAGGGGGAATGTGAAAAACCCGCCGCGCCGAAGAATGTTACCGTACGTCTTGTTGAAGGTGAAGCGGGCCGGCTGGACCTGTCCTGGGACACTTCAGCCAGAGCGACCGGCTACAAGATATATCGCAGACCGTCAGGAAGCGCCGAGGCATTTGTCTTCATTGGCGAGACCAATACCAATACCTTTACGGATACGAACGCCCCTGCCGGCGCCGGGGATTATGCCTATCCCGACGGCTGTTTTGCCGAATCGCTGGATTGCACAGGTTGCATAAACAGCGAGAACAATCCGGGCTGTTATTACACAGGGCACTACTATGGACAGGAAGTCGAATACTGGGTAACCGCTTATAATGCCTGCGGCGAGAGCCTTCCAAGCCAAAGTGCAAGCACTTCAGCGTGGAAGAATCTCACGCCGAAATCGCTTCTGCTGCGCCATGCCGACTCCCTGTTGTTCCTGGGCGTTCTGGCCAGCCTTGCCGCGTTTTCCAGGCGGTTCAAGAAGGGTCTGCCTCTGCAATAGTGCCCGATAACTTCTTGTACGCGCGTTAAACCTGCTTTGAGCGCATACATCCCCCGGCGCTTCGCGCCACCCCCTTCAAAGGGGGACCAGATATGCACCGGGACGAAATTATGGTTTGAGTACGCCGGGGCTGGAACCATCCTTCTTCAAAGGGGAACCGGACATGCAC
>JAKJCY010000182.1 GCA_022706235.1 Candidatus Hydrogenedentota bacterium
GGGCTTCCGTTTCTCAGTAGCGGCAGAGGGTTCGAGGTCGCCGTATATTGTTCGAGGAGCCACTGCAGTTTGGCGTCGTTTAACAGGTCGGGGCCGGGAGTCGCGTTGTAATGGTGGTCAACATAACTGTCCGGAACCGTATCCCATGCGTAGGTGGTATGGTCGGCAAAGGGCTCCGGCGGTCCTTCGTCCAGAATACAGAAATTCCATTGGTGCTCTTGACTCCAGGGCCGGTCTTCAGCCGCCGGTCTTTTTGACGGGCGGGGCTCTTTGTCCAACCGCATGTCCGTGGAAACCAGGTAACTGTGTTCCTGTAAGGACATGACCTGCGTGGAGGCGGTATCCGGGGCCAGCACGTCTTCCAGGCGGACCCGGGTCTTGTCGGAAGGGGCGAGATGCTCAAAGTCGCGCACGTAACCGTCCGGAAATTTACCGAGATCGTGTGGATGGATGTGGGCGCGTGTTATTTGTTCCATAGGCACCAACATGTCGCCTGTGGCAATGGTCACGAGAACGGGGTTCGTTATGCGATTCACCTGCGCAACGGGACTGATATAGAACCAGGTGTCATTTGCCAGGTCACGGGGGAAGTGTTCATAGGCCATATTCGCCAGCGGCAGCACAGAAGCAAGAACAGGCAGGGGGGATTCCATAGGAGCCGTAAAGCCCGCCACCAGGGTGCGATTCGCTTCAAAATACCCGAAATTATAGGCCCAATTGACCACAGGGGCATCGGCCGTGGCCGAAGTGACCGGAAACATATCCGCGCTCATGGCCAGCGCCATGTACCCGCCCTGGCTTCCCCCATCCAGATGCAGCCGTGCCCCATCAATAAACGGACAGCGCCGCACCCACTGAAGGATGGCGCGGGCCTGGTTATACCCGTCACCCATGGAGACGGCAATGGGCGCTTCCGCGTTATATTCGGCGGTGAATACCGCCCACCCGCGTTCAGCCCATTTTTTCGCGGCGCCCAGATTCATTTCATAATGAACATGACAGAAGGCCGGAACGGGAGAACCGCAACGGACCTGGTTGCGATGGACGACCAGCCGTGCCCGGCCTGCCCGGGCGTTGCCGTATATGTCCAAGTAGGGCACGCGAACCGTAACCACGCCGCAGGCGCCATCCCGGCGGGCAGAAAGCACCGTCACGGCGCCATCAAAGCCGGATTCATCCTTCACAAAACCCTGTATAAACCCGTCACATCCTGTCAGTACGCACAGGAAACATCCCGCCAGCGCGAAGCACAAAGAGATTCGGGCGAGGCAGGTTAGCGGGAGGTTATTCATTGGCGGGCTCGAGTACCTTTATCCGGATATTCCTGAATGCGGCATAGTCATCATGGTCCTGAAGGTCGATAAATCCGCGTCGCAGCCGATAGCGCAATTCCTCTATTTCGTCCATGTCCAGATCCTGCACGACAATGCCGTTAAGGGTGGCTTTCAAATGAGAGCCCTTCAACATGATCTCCAGTTCATTCCACTCGCCTTCAGGCCGGGTCGCCACGGCGAGCGCGGGCAGCACGTCATAAATCGCGCCGGTACTGGTGGCGTGGGGTTCTTTCAGGGCGGAGTCACCCATGATCTGGAATTCAAAACCGATCTTGGACTGGCGCGCCGCACGGGGCACCCACAGGTGGATACCGCTGTTGGCGTCGGCTTCATTCAATTTGTATTCCAGGCGCAGGATAAAATTCTCATACCGGTCCCGCGTCACCAGACCGCCCGCGCCCGCCTGGTAGCATTCGATATACCCTTCCTGGCTCACCCGGAACGATTCCTTCCCGTGATAATAGTGCCACCAATTGTTCAAATCACGGCCATTGAAAAGGGATACAAACCCCGCATTGCGCTCGTCTTCAGAAAGCATGCTGTTGTCCGGGGTCCAGGGCTTGCGCTCCGTCTCATTGGTATAGGCCGCTTCCAGGCGCGCATAGGTTTCTTCCGAATCGGGAACGACATAATGAGTATCGCCCCAGGGATCCAGGGGCAGCGTTCCCGCCACCAGCATCAGGCCATTATTACCCGCCTCATTCGGGTCCGTGACCGTTTGAACATCGCCATTCTCCGGTGCGGCAAGAATAAGGCGGGGCGCCAACTTCTTGAACCGGGAGGCCAGCACCGCCGCGTCCGGCCCGTCTATCCAGTAAAGCGCCATGCCCTGACCTTTCAGCATCCGTGCCGCGGTCTCCAAAGCATTTTTACGGAAGGCGGTATTCTCGGCATCTCCCAACACGCGCACCACCAGCACCATACGCTGATCCTTGGCGCGCTCCGCATAGGTGGCAACTGTAGTTACGGAAACCGGGTCAAGGCTGCGCCCGTCTTCACTGAAACCGGACAGGTCCAGTGCAATCGCATTGCCGCCGGCCTCGGCGATGCGCGCCATGGCAGGTACCATGAATTCCAGGCTGGCGCCTTTCTCGAAAAGACCGGGAACATGGACCGCCTGCACGGTAAAACTTTTATCTCCGCGATAAATATAACCATCCTGTATTTTCAGGTCATCCTCGCCTGCCACATTTTCAATGGTGGCGCAACCGTTTGCCAGTACAACCAAGGGTATCGCAAGTAATAGACAGGCCTGTTTCAGCATCTGAATCATCTCCTACTATGAAAGATCTTATTCATTGTGAAGGCAGAATATGTCCCGCCGCACACCACAGGTACGTGCATACCAGGTACTTTATCTGCAGCAAAAACCCAAGGACATATCAGTGGATTCCACCCCACCCCGCCTCAAGTCCAAACTACGATACTAATTCCAGCTGGATTGCCTGGAATACTCTCCCCCGGCATCGGGACCATGTACCAATAGGGTGCAATCATCACTTAAACTATAATACTTCCGGTGCCCTGTTTATTGCACTTTCTTACCGGAGAGAAACCCGTTAGGCCATTCTGTCTTCATTTCAATCTGGTGTTGTGTAACGTTGGGTGTTACGCGCGTCGGTGTCGTCAACACCAGGGGATCTTTCCCTGGACCGGGAAAGGTCAACTCGACCAGGTACGCGGTGTATCCCTTTTCCGGTTTATCCACGCGGCCCACATAGGCGCCATCCTCCTGGGCTTCGAGTATTGTTTCCTTCCAAATGGGGCCTACAACGTCCAGCCTGAAGTCCCATCTTTCCGGGTTGGTTGCCTGCCAGAGTTTTACCACCGAAGGCTTCGTCTGGGCGGTCACACGGATGGTTTCCTCATTCGGAAACGCCCACGCATATTCCGGAAGGGGCACACCTTCCAAAATGGATTTGTAAAAAGCGACAACCGTACCCGCAGCATCAGCCCGGTCCATGCCGTGCCCGGCATTAGGCGCATAACGAAGATACTTCGGGCCTTTCAAATCATCCCAATAAAATTGCCAGGAATCGTTAAGAAAGAATTGATCCGCCGCTCCGTTCAACACCAATTTGGGTATGGTCAGTCGTTCACGATAGCTGTAGGGATCATTGATGGCAAGCATGGCGTTCCATTCGGGCGAACCCAGCCATTCCATGATGTTGGCTTCCACATAATCGTCGATTGCGGGCGCCCAGAAGCCATAGACATTGAAGTGATGCATGAAGGACGGAGTCACATTCACCAGATCAATGACGATAGGAACACAGGCAATAACGCGCTTGTCCACGGCGGCGGTGGTCCACGTCGTCCAGCCGCGTTTGGAGGCGCCGGCCACGACAAAATTGTCGATCTTCACCTTGCCGCCTTCTTCACTGGCGCAAAATGCCTGTATCGCATCCATGGCCCGCACGGCGCTCTTGGTCATGGGAAGCCGCGTGATCCAGAGCGGGTCGCCAGTGCGCAGGTACTTGTCCCAGTTATGGGCAATAATGGCATCTTCGCTGCGACGCCTTCCATCATCTGCAAACACCAGCGGTTGGTTGGGCACCTGGTGAATCTGTGCGGCCACGGTGTTGGTTTCCCGGACAATTCGCCGCAGGTTGGCATCAGCGCCTTTTGGCATTGTACCGTCATTATCCCCACCGCCGATAAGCAGCAGCGAGGTGGTATGGGCGGGTTTTTCAGGTACCAGAATCACAAGCCAATGTTCCCAAAGGGTGCGGTCGACCTTGTCCGGAGTCAGCCAGGTCTGGGAAGCCATGTACAGCACATATCCTTTCCATCCTGCACCCTGGTGGGTGTGGCGCAATTCATACTTGAAACTGGGGTCCGGCGCGGCCACATATTCATCCAGAGGGGTAAGCCCCTCTGTCACGCGCAGGTTATCGGCGTACCCGCCGAAGCTCAGACCCGCCAGTAGCAGCAATGACCACAGGAATCCCGTTCGGACCAGTTTAAATTTCATTACAAGACCTCCATTTCTCTTGTGTTATGCGGTGTGACGTACACCCTTCATTTATGAGTTGCGGGATTTCGGGAAACGGCGCCCGCCCGGGCAAGACTGGTATCACCGGTAATGTTGCAATAAAAAAAGCCCCGGAATGCATACCACTCCGGGGCTTAGACTGCCTTGCACGGCCAAATGGTTTCACTCAGGCCGTTTTTTTTCGCCCTTATTGCTTTGCTTTTTCAGGGGCATTCGAAACATCTTCCACCCCGGCGGGGGGAGCGGGCACCGCAGTAACAGCGGGGGCCGCAGCCGCCGCCGGCGCCGCCGTGGCGGGAGCCGGCGGCGGTGTGGGAAGCTGACGCACTCTGGGCTTGTAAATGTTGAACGGTATCTCCACTTCCGGCGTGTCTTTCAGGTTGGTGCGCAGGATTATGTTCTTTCCATCCAACGCGTCCGTGCGGGGCATATTGGACAGACGCAACCTGTAGGCATTGGGGCCCGCTTCAATCAATTCATGCTGAATGGTATCCAGGGGAACGACCACTTCGTTAATCTTGAATTCGGCTACCCGCCCGGCGGTGATGCTGAGCTGCTGCTGTTCCATTTCATCGGGGACCTCGCTAAACCGGATGTTGACAACAGGCGGCATAATCTCAAGGGCACCAATCACTTGCATGCTGACCGGCAGCCAGATGACGGCACGTTCGGGCGAATCGGTGCGGATGATGAATCTTCCGTTGTGGTTGCCCACGGGGAGATCGCCCGCCGCTTTGACAATCATCTCATATTTTTTGCCGGGTTCCACTTCCTTGATTTCATGCTGAATGAAATCCATGTCCTCTATTTCCGCGGATTGAACCTTGAAGGTAATATCTTCTTTGTTTGACTGTATTACCACTTTCTGTTCGCGGGGCTCATTATCTTCAATACGGCCGAACTGCACAGCCATGGGCTCGATGGAAATGGAAGCGATGGCTTCGCCTACAATCTTAAGTTGAAACGTGGGCTGATCGGGATCGTTAGACATTACGGTGACAGCCTTGGTCTGGAGGCCCTGGCGGCCCTTCAGATTGGTTGACGCATGCAGTACGACCTCTTCCCCCGGCGCGAGTTCATTCTTGTCCAATGCCGTTGCGGTACAACCGCAGGAAGCGCGTACGTTTTCAATCTTTAATAAGCCCGTACCCTCATTGCGCAAAACAAACTGACACTCCGCCGTCTCTGAATTATCCAGCTTCCCAAAGTTATATTCCGGATTGGGTACTACAAGTTTGGGTACCCCACCCCCCTCGGGAGCCTGTACCGCTTCGGGGGCTGCTGCCGATTCCTGGGCAGGGGCTGCCACCGGGGGTACCGCCACGGGCGCGGGCGCCGCCGGGGGTGCCGCCACAGGCGCAGCCTCTTCCACTTCACCGACATCACCGCCCGCCTGGGCGTCTTTTACGGGAACCTGCGGCGCCGGTGCCGTTTTCGGCGCATCGACCGTAGGTGCCGATGATTTTCCACATCCCATGATACCTATCATCACAACCAACAAAACGACCAGCAAACTACCTTTTCTCATTGGAATAGCCTTTCTCTTTTCAATCTGTCGACCCAAAAACACATATGCTTAACGTCAATGACGTTAACAATCGATGACTGCCGCATGGATGAAACTCCATGTTTCAGCGATATTTGGCCCCTATTATACAAAATCGTAATCCGAAATACTAACGAATGAACGAATCCGACATGCCAAATTGGGACAAATCCAATTCTTTATTCTCGAGAATACAGGCCGGTTGCATTCCGCTCCTCCTGTTGTTCTTTCGCTTCCTGCTGCAGCAAGTCCGCTTTCTCCCGGCAGACGGCTGCCTGTTCGTTTTGTGCGGTTTCTTCGAAATACGCCGTCATTCGTTCCAAAACCCCGGCATAAGCCAATTTGTGCCGGGGAAATATGGGGCTGAGCCGCAGCATTTCCTCAAATTCCTGTTGCGCCTGGGCCCATAAAAGTTCTTCATCTCCTTCAGGAGCCTCCAACAGTTTCCAGACCAGCGCATTGGCCCGAATCAGGCGCATGTCGGCATGCATGGGATTACGATATAACATGATTTCGGACCAATCCATGAATTTCCTTATCCATTCAGGACGGCGTTCCGCATAGGCCGGAGTAACAAAGGCCTGGACGTAGAATTCATACCATTTTGCCAGGTGCATGGCCAATTCCGGGGAATGGGGAAACCAACGGTCTTGAAGTTCGAGTTCACGTACCCACTCCAAAGCGGATTCCCCCGCAGCCCTTCGCATCATCCATGCTTTTTGGACGACCACCAACGCATTGTCCGGAATGGGGTCGCCCTTTTCCAACCTGGCGAACTGTCCGCGTGTTTCCGGAATGGGTTTATAAAAGGTGCACCCTTTGTCCAGCGTTTCGAGGTCGTCCAGGATCAGACGCGCCAATGACAAGGGTATTCTGGGCAACGCTTTTGCCTTCCTGCCCTGGTCGCGCTGAAGCGCATAGTGTGACAGTTCGTTGAAAAAGAAATGGCCTGCTTTCAGATGCCGGTCCAGTTCCTCCTCACAGGAAAGATTCAGGAAGCGCATGCGGTTAAGGGCAAGATGCTGGAGATAGATGCGCGCACTGCCGCAAACCGTCGCCACCAGGACCACCAGGAAGAGAAGAACGGCTATGTCGGATATTCCCCGACGGGAAACGTGGTTCCCCGGGGATACGTCTTCATCCGGAACCGCGCCGGAAGACACTGGCATCCTGGCGCGGGCATAAAACAATCCACAAAAAACCATGGCATACATCATCAAGGACGGATGGCTGAAATTAATGTCCAGGAAGGCATGCAGGCAAAACGCGACCAGTCCTGTGTACATGCCCAGCAATACCAGTTTTTCGTGTTTATTTTCCTCCCGCACAATCCGCCACGCGCCCCATATTCCCAGGAATCCCCAAAAGGCGGCAAACAACATCCCGCCGGCAAGGCCCGTTTCCGAGAAGAATTGCAGGAAACCATTATGGGCTTCCCGTACATCACCGGCGCCAATATGCTGATAGCGGGGATAGGCAATGGCAAAATTTCCCATGCCGACACCGGTGCGCCAGTTGTGCAGGGCCATGCGAAAAGCGACCTGCCAATAGCCAAGGCGTAGTCGGAAGGAGGCCGGGTCGGCCAGTTCCTGCATGGACAGGCTGATACCCTCCTGATGTACCTGCGGCCCCGACCCTTCCCCGGATCGGCCCGGGCTTTGGGCGGCTTCAGACGTTTCGTCAGCCCAGCCTGCCGTCGGCGCACTGAATCCGGCCAGCGCCCAGACAAACCCGACAGCCAGCAAAGCCAAAACAGCACCGAGTGCAACGCCCCGGGGAGATATCTTAGCCAGCCTTCCCGGAAAGCGGCGCGGATTGACTGCATATAAAAAAAACGCCCAGACCATCGCCATCAGCAGGGCCAGAAAAGCGCCCCGGGAATAGGTGATCCAACAGGCATACGAAACGACCAGCGCGATTAGGATGCTACCGGCAAAACGCACCGCAAGCCACCACTTAAGAAAGCCCCAGCGCATTAACAGGTACAGTGCCACCAAACCGATGACACAGCCCCCGGCCAGGGAAAGCACCGCCAGGGGAACGTTGCGCAAATAAATAGGCAACGTTGACATTGTCCCGTGGTAGACATAGGATTTGGGAAAGTAAGCGACGAAATGAACCCCCAGAACAACGGCAAAACCGACGACGGAGGCCACACCAATCATCCCTATACGCTCCGAGGAAGCGGCAGGCTCCGCTTTTGCGGCAGACAGATTTTTAAAGGCCTCCTGACAACGCTTTCCATAGGGCACCACCATGGCCAACAGAAAGGGAAGTCCCAATAAGAGATAAGCGGCCAGGGCGTTGGGGAAAAGCATCGTGCCGAAAGCACGGTTCACCATAAAGCGCCGCGCCATATCGGCGGACATAACATCGGTCTTGAAATACTGACGCAGCACGGCGGGGTCCTGCACCACCTGCCGCAGATAGGGCAGTAAATATTCAAAGTGCAGGATGCTGAACACGGCTTGAGCGGCCATGGCAATCATGAAAATGGTTAGCAGTACGCCCGATACGGTGGTGTTCCTCATGGTATTGAGGGTGAGCAGAAACAGAAAACCATAGCCCACCCACAGCCAGAACAAGGAGTAGGTGTTATAGTACTGGTAGGCAAAGGGCAAGGTTACTGCCATAATTAGGAGCAAGCCGGAAAAGAGGTATGCCGGGACGGGGAAATGGATCCGTTCCTTTTTCTTGATCACCCCCACCAGCCAGATGGCGCCGAGCAGGCAGATGCTCCAGGTAAAATAGATGTTATCCAGCGGAAAGGTATAGCCGTCAGTCCAGGAGCGCGCGAGCACAATCAGCCCGATACCCAGGCCCGGATGAACACTGCCTGCAAGCGCCACCAGTACAATTGCAAACAGCACATACGCAATGTCGAAGTTGGACGCGTATACCTGTTCCGGAGCGCTAACCTCCAGCAGGGAGGCGAGGGAAATTTTGAGGGCGGTAAAGCCGCCTAGCGATGCGGCGCCGAAGACCAACACCGCCAGGATGAAC
>JAKJCY010000183.1 GCA_022706235.1 Candidatus Hydrogenedentota bacterium
AATAAGACGCGTTCCCCTCCATCAATTCTCGGTAGACGGTTTTCACAATATCAGTGAGGGAGTTGGACTTGCCGACGATACCCGTGTCAGCCAGGGCGGCCTGCAATTTTTCTATGTAGGCAAGCGCTTCCGGCTGTTTGAACAGTTCATCCCGCTGCCATTCAAGATCCATGAAAAGCGCTATCGCCTCCCAGGCCTCCACGAGCGCTTCCGCGCCGGTATCGGATTCGGGCGCAGTCATCATGGCGTCAAGGGCCTGATCGCCGCCCGCTTTCGTCCGGGCATTTATCGTGCCAAGCAGTTCTTCGATGGAAGCGGCCCCGGCCGCTTCCTCGGGAATTGCGTCAGCGACGACCGCCAGGCCGGGCCGCGCCGCCTCGGAGATGTCCGATTCACCGATACGCGCGCGCAGGCGCGCTTCAAGGTCTAGTGCATAGGCCTTGACATCCGTCACGGTGGATTCGGGCTGGAGCGTCAGATACGCCATGTAGGTGCCGCCAAAATGCTCATTCAGAACACGGTCCGCCACGCGGATGGGATGGGATGCCTTGAACCATCGTGTAGGGTTGTCATTAACCTGTATCAGGCTAACGCCATAGGCGGCAATAATTGTGAGCAGGGCGGTGATAATGAGCGTCACTCTTGCCCGTTTATAGGAAAATCCGCCAATGCCGGCGAGGAACCTGCCCATTAAGGAACGGTCTACGGCGGGGGCGTCCTCCTCCTTCTGAAGCGAAGCGCCGAACTTATTCAGCGACCGTTCCGGAATCAGCATGATATAGGCGGGCAGGAAGGTAACCGTCAGTGCCCAGGCAATCATAATGCCCAGTGCGACAAAGATGCCGAATATCTGCACGGGCGGGATGGGGGTAATGGCCAGCGAGGCAAAACCCGCCGCCGAGGTCAGCGAGGTATAGAGCATGGCGGAGAACAAATTATCCATCACATGTTCTATCGTTTTACGGCGGTCCCGGAACTTCTGGTAACTTTCAAAAAATTCGGACAGAATATGAATCGAATCCAGTATCGAAATGGGCATGATGAAGATGGGAATCATGGAACTCATGATGTGGATGGTGTTTCCCGTCACCACGAGCAGGCCCATGTTGATGATGACAATGACCAGCGCCAGTATCATGGGCGCAATGATTAATATCGGCTTGCGAAAGAAGAAGATCATCAACAGAAAGATTACCAGCATGGCCAGGGGGGCCGAAATGGCCATCTGAATAAACATCTCGACGCCGAAGGTGTCGTTCGCCACCGGCAGGCCGGTAATATGCCACTGGTCATTGCCATCGAATTCGTCAATTTTAGCGCGCAGTTTCGAATAAACCCGGTAACTCAAATCCTTGGACGTGAGGGGCAGGTACAAGGCCAGCGCCTTGCCGGACTCCGAAACCATTGTTCCTTGAAGGAAGGGTATCCGGGAGGCCTTTTCGCGAACGGCCAGCGCTTCCTCCGGCGTTTGCGGCGGCTCTGGCATAAGCCATTCAAACTTGACTTCCCCGGGGCCGCCCTGTTCGATATTATCCACTGTGGACGGGGCAATGATATCTATTGACACAACACCGGCGGCGGGATCGGCCTGTCCGATGGATTCGCCGCGAAGGGTTTTGGCGTATTCCGTGAGAGCATACACGCGGCGCAGCGTTTCCGGGTTGAACACGCCTTCCGGATGTTCCTCATTGACCACGCCCACCACAACGATTTCATGGAGCGCGAAGGCGCGTTTCATGTCGTTGTGAAATGCGCGAACGGGCTCTTCCCGATTCAGCATATTCTCGGGGTCCGTATCCACCCGTACCGGCGGCAGAGGAACGCTTCCAGGCCAGAGCGTCGGCAAGGCTACACCAAGGGCAAGAAACAGCGTGACGAAGACCATGATGCCGATAATCACACCGGGATGTGCGACGCTGACTTTTGTAAGCCGTTTTCCAAATGACATTGCAGTGTTCCTTTTATCTATCAAAACATATCCTGACAGCGCTGATTGCATTTGCTTCTGCAAATGCCGCCCTTTCTTTCACTAATCTACATGCTATTATCAATAGCATAAAATACAGCAGGTATCTTTTCAAAACCTGTCCGTCCTGGAAGTGTCTGGCAGGGGCCTGCATTTCTATGCAGATGGATTTTCGCGGGTACGGGAGATGGAATCGGAATGGTCGTCCTGTGTTGCAGTAAAAGGCAGACATGGGATAGCATGTAGCAGGTTCGGTCGAAGAACCGGGATGCGTTCCCCGGGGATAATCTCCTTTCAAAACAATTTTTTCGCTGCGTCGAATTACCGGTCTTAGGTACGTTGTTCACGCTTTAGCGTGCCAGGTTATTCAAGTTCCTTGAACACGCACACTAAAGTGTGAACAACATACTCTGAATAGTTTTTTTCAGGGTTGTGGGCAACGTCCACGTTCGAATGGAAGTTTTGTTGAGTAGAAAAGGGAGTTCCGGTTCCGGATAAAGGAGGGTGATAATGTCCAAAGTACTTTTGACATGCAGGTCGTTTCTGGCCTTGACTGTCCCGCTGCTGGTATTTGGTTCGATGTTGAGCGCCTGGGCCACATCGCTTGAACCCCTCGACCTTTCGGGACCATGGCGGTTCCGCCTGGATCCTGAAAGCCGGGGTTTGGACAACGGGTGGTTTCGCGAGACGCTGGAGGATACCGTGCGCCTGCCGGGTTCGCTTAACGAAAATGGCATCGGTAACGACGTAACTCCGGAGACGCCTTGGACAGGCACCATTACCAGCCGCATGTGGCATGACGACGAGCGCTTCGCGCCGTATCGCGAACCGGGCAACACGAAGATTCTGTTCTGGCTGCAGCCGGACAAACACTATATCGGCGCGGCGTGGTACCAGCGGGACGTCGAGATTCCGGAATCGTTCCGGGACAAGACCGTGTTGGTGCGCCTGGAACGCTGCCACTGGGAAACGCGGCTGTGGGTGGATGGAAAGGCCCTGGGCCTCCCGCAAAAAAGCCTATCGGTCCCCCATGAATATGACGCCACGGCGGAACTCAGACCCGGCCGGCACACGTTGACGCTCCGTGTGGACAACACCTGCGCGCTGGATGTGGGCGTAAACGCCCATAGCGTTTCTGACAACACCCAAACCAACTGGAACGGCGTGGTCGGTGAAATGAAAATCCTTGCTCAAAATCCGGTTTCAATTGAGAATATACAAATCTACCCGGACATAACGGGGAAGCAAATTCGGGTCCGGCTGGATTTGTTAAACGCTTCCGGAAAGAGTTGTCCCGGCACGCTGACCGTTACCGCCTCCCTGCCGGAAGGAGCCTGCCCGCCACCCCTGGAAATGCCGGTTACGGCACAGGATGGAAAGACGTGGGTGCACTTCGTGTATGCCATGGGGGAGACACCGCGTCTTTGGAGTGAGTTTGATCCAGCGGTATATACGCTGAATACAGTGCTGGCGGCTTCTGATGGCGAAACCCACTATACCGACACCCGGGAGACTACGTTTGGCATGCGTGAACTGGGGGTGGACGGCACCCAATTCACCTTGAACGGCGAACGTATCTTTCTGCGCGGCACGTTGGAATGTTCCATTTTTCCGCGCACCGGGTATCCGCCCACCGATGTGGAATCGTGGCTAAAGATACTCCGTGCCGCGAAAGATCACGGTCTGAACCACCTGCGTTTCCATTCGTGGTGCCCGCCCGAGGCCGCGTTCATCGCGGGCGATCGGACGGGTTTCCTGTTTCACGTGGAGGGGCCCTTTTGGACCCACCCCGGAGACGGCGACCCGCTGGACGCCTATATTATCGAAGAGTGCGATCGTATTCTCGATGCCTACGGGAACCATCCCTCTTTCGGGTTCCTGGCCTATGGCAACGAGCCCGGCGGCAAGAAAAGCGAGGCGTTCCTGTGCAATCTTGTTGCCCGCTGGAAGAAGAAAGATCCACGCCGGCTTTATACCGCGGCCGCCGGGTGGCCCATGAGTGAAGAAAATCAGTACCATGTGACCTATCACCCCCGGGTACATTCCAATTACGGCGGCAAGCCGATGCGCTTCGCGGCGGAACCCTTCGCGTCTACTTCTGATTATCGCGACTATGTACAACAATGGCCGGTTCCCGTGGTCAGCCATGAAATCGGCCAGTGGTGCGTGTTCCCTAACCTCAAAGAAATAGAAAAATACACGGGCCCCCTGAAACCGCGCAATTTTGAAATCGTGCGCGACCTGCTCGCCGGACAGGGCATGCTCGACCAGGCCGAAGATTTTCTGATGGCGTCCGGCAAACTGCAGACCCTGTGTTATAAAGAGGAAATCGAGGCCGCCTTGCGCACGCCCGGCTTCGGCGGCTTCCAACTGCTCGATCTTCATGATTTCCCCGGCCAGGGCACCGCGCTGGTAGGCATGCTGGATCCCTTCTGGGAAAGCAAGGGCTATGTGACGCCGGAGGCGTTCCGCCGTTTCTGCGGTCCGACGGTGCCGTTGCTGCGGATGGAGAAGTGCGTGTTCACGCAAGGAGAGACGTTCCGGGGACAGGCCGAAGTCACCCATTTCGGACCGGTGGCCCTTGCCGGTATCACGCCGCGCTGGTGTGTGAAAAATTCGATGGGAGACATCCTGCTTGAAGGTACCCTGCCGCAGCAGGACATCCCGCGCGGCAGCGCCATTGCCCTTGGCGAAGTACAAGTCGCTTTCGCAGCGTTACCGGTTCCCTCCCAACTGGTCCTGGAACTCACCGTGGATGCGTTTACAAACGATTGGCATCTCTGGGTATATCCGGACCCGGAGCAGACACTGTCGCCCGAAGATATTCATATCGCCCACGCCCTCGACGACACTACGATCGCGGCACTGGAAGCCGGCGGTAAAGTACTGCTGCTGCCCGGACCCGGCACCGTCGCCCGGCCCCGATTCGGTAATGTGCCTTCGGCCTTTCCTCCCATCTTCTGGAACACCTTCTGGTTCCCGACGCAACAACTGCGCACCCTGGGCCTCTTGTGTGATCCTGCCCATCCCCTGTTCGCGCAGTTCCCCACGGATTTCCACAGTGATTGGCAATGGTGGGACCCGGTATCTCATGCGGAAGTGATGTCTTTGGACGGGTTGCCGCAAGAGGTCCGGCCGCTGGTGCAGGTGATTGACGATTGGAACACCTGTCGACGTCTGGGGCTTGTCTTTGAGGCGCGGGTAGGCGCAGGCCGGCTGCTGGCCTGCAGCATGGACCTCGAAACTGATTTGGACCAGCGGCCCGCCGCGCGCCAGCTCCGCCGCTCACTGCTGAACTATATGGCAGCTAATAGCTTCTCCCCGGCACAGCAACTTACGGTCGAACAACTGGAAACGGTGTTTCAGGAACCTTCGCCCTACGCGAAACTGGGCGCCACGGTAACAGCCGATTCCGAACATCCCGGGTATGAGGCCGGCAATGTCCTTGATGGCGACCCGGCCACCTTCTGGCACACCCCCTGGGGCGATACAAGCGCCCCTTATCCCCATTGGATTCGGATTGACTTCAAACAACCGGTAACCCTATACGGGATCGCGGTAACCCCGCGTCAGGACATGACCAATGGCCATGTGGGGAAATATGCTGTTTATCTCAGCGATACCCAGAATGTTTCGGGCCGGCCGACCGCGCGCGGCGCGTTCCCGGAGGGTTCCGAAACGCACGAAATCCGCTTCGAAGAACCGGCGCGCGGTACGCATCTTCACGTGCAGGCTATGCGTCCCGGAAACCCTGATCACCCCTGGGCCACCATTGCGGAAATCCAGTTGCTTATGGAAGATTAATGGAAAATTCCGCAGCTAAAAAATGGGTCTGCCTCCGATGAACGGGATAATCATAAGCGGTAGACTTAATCCTGAAGCATGCCGGAGGCCGTTCCCATTTTTTTGCTGTCGTGCGCTGTATGTATACGGGGTGTTGTAGTCTCCCCGGGTTCGCGGTCCTGCCTATCCTACTGCCATGCGTATTCGACCCGGCCCGATGTGTTTTCCGCGACCCAGGCAAGATGCCGTTATCTGTCCTGAGCCCTTTCAAATTTTTCCCGAGCCCCCAGCCAGCGGGGCCGTTGTGCCTCCGGACACGTTTCGAGCAGCACGGACCAGGCGTATTCATTTCCCGGCCAGCGGTAGATACAGGCGCGGGCATGGTTCAGGGCGGCGTCCGGGTGGCCGAGGTCCTCAGCGCAGAGGGCGAGCAGCAGATAGACGCGCCCGGTATCTGTACCGTGAAGGGCTGCCTCCAGGTGCGTCCGTGCTGTTTCGTAGTTACCCCGGTCTATGAGCGCAATCGCATAACTCTCGTGGGCCCGGTAGGCGGGCCAGGGCCAGGCGAGGGCTTGTTCATATAGGGCGTCCCGGGTGTCTCCCGCGATAGGAGCCTGTTCGGCGCGGCATAGCAGGGCGCTGGGCACAATGACCGCCACTATGAAACCGGCTGGTATAAGGACCGCACAGCAAATGCCGGCAAAACGCGGCAGGAGTTTTTCTTCGGGCTGCGGCGCAGACCGGAAGGCTGCGGCACACAATAGTAAGCCCAACAGGTGGGGGGTGCTGTGGGAAAAGGTGTTGAAGCCGCCGAAGACCAGCAGGGCGATAACCGCGGGCAGGGCCGGGCTTCGCGCTTTCAGGGTGCGGCACAGAAACCAGATCCAGAACAGCACGCCGAAGAGCCCGGTTTCCGCGAACCATTCCAGGGGCTCCGAATGGGCGTGGTCGGTATGGAGCTCGTTGAAGTACAACCCTTCGCCGCCGGGGTTCCAGAGGGCCCTGCCCTGGTACAGGGGACTCCAGTATCCGAATTGTCCCAGGCCCGCGCCCGTCCAGGGGCGTTCCCGGACCATGTTCCACGCTCCCGCATAGAACCACAAGCGCGCCCGGCCGCCCACATCGGTTTCTGAAAAGGTACGGGAAGCCTTTTCCAGCACCAGCGGTGCACCCAGCCCCAGCACGAGTATGGCGACAAGAAGCGGCACCAGCCACTGGACCCGTGTCCGACGGCGCACCAGGGCACGCAAGCGTGCAGGGCCGCCGGGCAGGAAGAGCACCGTGAGGCCGCCCACGACCGCAGCCAGCCAGGCACTGCGCGTGGCGGAGACCAGCAGTGCGCCCAGCAGTATGGCTCCCGCCGCCGCGAACAGCAGCGTGATTCGGAGGCGGCGGTGTCTGGAACGGATGAAGAGGGAGGCCAGCAAGGCAAGGTTGAACGCCATGTATCCGCCCAGCAGATTCTGGTTGCCGAACACGGAATAGGCGCGCTGGTCGTATCCGGGAAACTCGGGAAAGAGCCCCCGGCCGGGACCGGCGTATTGCAGCAGGGCGAGCCCGCCGACGAGTACGCCCGAAAGCACCAACGCCCCGTATAACCAAAGGCGACCGTTGCGGAAGCGAAAGGCTTCCATGGCTAACGAGGCCGCCGCCAGCACCAGTGCCAGCCGCAGCATGCTTTCCACGTGATAGGCCGGTACCTGCGCAGTGAAAATACCGGACACACCCCAGAACAACAAGCCAAGCCAAAGCGGAGCCAACTGCACCACGCCCTGCATCCCCGCCTTGCCGGAACGGTACTGGCAGAAGAGCGCCACCGGCAGGCCCAAGGCGAGCATAAGGTCCTTGGCGTGCAGAAACGATACGAGCCGGAATGACCAGGCCGCCGCGCAGCAAAGAAGCAGCCCGGCCCAGAACAAGGCGGGGCCGCTGTTCTTTTCTGACAGTATGAGGGACTTGATATTCATGGGGATTGACGGTGTCTTCACTGTAGCATAACCGAAACGCTAATGTCCTTTTTTTTACGCCAGCAAGCCTTTTGAGGCATTCCGCCGCTTGTCGTATACTACAGCCCCTGCGGCCGGGTTGAAGTCGTGGAACTTGCGGGCTTAAGAAAACAGGCGTAACGCTTTCTTTTTACGATAGTAAAAAATAGTAACGGAGAAGTGGAATGAAGCACGTTTTGATGGTGTGGGGTGGATGGGAAGGCCATGAGCCACGGCAATGTGTCGCCCGGTTTGAGCCGTTCTTAGCGGAACGGGGTTGTAGCGTTACGATTGCGGACACGCTTTCCGTATTTGCCGATGCGGAGCGGCTGCGTTCTTTCGACCTGATTGTCCCCTGTTGGACCATGGGACAATTACAACCGGAAGAGGAAGCCGGGCTGATCGATGCCGTGCGTGCGGGGACGGGTATTGCCGGGTGGCATGGCGGCATGGGCGACGCCTTCCGCAACAATCCGAATTACCAGTTCATGACCGGCGGCCAGTTCGTGGAACATCCGGGCGGCATTATCGAATATACGGTGCACATCATCCGGCCGGAAGATCCCATTGTGGACGGCATTCAGGATTTCAACATTAGCTCCGAGTGTTATTACATGCATGTAGACCCGTCCAACGAGGTGCTTGCAACGACGACTATTGCGGGTGATCCTTATGCCTGGGTGGAGGGATGCGTCATGCCGGTAGTATGGAAACGTGCTTATGGGGAGGGGCGGGTCTTTTATTCCGCCCTGGGCCATGTGGCTGCGGATTTCGATGTAAAGCCCTGCTTTGATATGATGAAACGGGGCATGCTGTGGGCATGCCGTTGACTTAACTCTGATGTAGCATCGGCAGGAAGCGCGGGGGCGGTCGTGTTCCCGGACCTTGTTGCATGAAAGGCAACTCCATGAAACCTCTGAATGTGGGTGTAATCGGAT
>JAKJCY010000184.1 GCA_022706235.1 Candidatus Hydrogenedentota bacterium
TTGTTGGATTCGAAATAGACCTTGCCGTCTTTCGCGCGGATCTGATCGTTATCCTCGGAACCGCGCATATCCTTGACGGCATAGCCGGCGCCGATCTCCACCGCCTTGATGGTGCCGATACTCATCAGGCGACCCAGTTCCCCATCCAGCTTGTTGAAGACCGGTTCCCCGAGCCCGACGGGCAGCCCTGTTGCGACAATTTCCACCAATCCCCCGCTGGAATCCCCTTCATCCCGGATTTCCAGGATGCGTTTTTCCATGGCGAAGGCGGCCTCTACATCGGGACAATTCATGGTCGGATGCACCCCGTGTTCTTCACTGATTGCTTTTGCATCCATGATCCGTGCGGCGGACTGAATGGCGATGAGATCCTTTTCGAGTTCGGCGAGTACAGCCGCTTTCTGAAGAAAACGCATCTCCGTGGTAAACCGCCCGTCAGTGAACAGCCAGTTATAGATGGGATCGTACTCCCGGCGCACCTCGCGGTATTTGTCCACCTTGTCCCGGGCAACATCGAGCGATACCTCGCCCGCCCGCACGCCGGCCGCTTCCTTTACATAAGCAAAGACCTCAATGCCGTGCCGCTTCAGAATATGCCGGGCCACCGCGCCGGCCGCCACGATGGTGGAGGTATAACGCCCGCTGAAAAAGCCCGCGCCGATGCTGTCATCCCACTCGCCGTACTTGATGTAGGAGGCATAGGAAGCGTGCCCCGGGCGCGGCGTGCGGTTCGTGGACTGGTATTGTTCAATGTGTTCGAAGTGGCGGTCCAGGTTCGGGATAAGGATAACCATCGGCGTGCCGTTGGTGTAGCCCTTGTTGGAAAACCCCGGCATGGTGTCTGCTGCGTTGACACCGCTATAAATGATGGGCACATCCGGTTCGCGCCGTGGCGAGGCCAATTCGCTCTGGCCGGGCTTGCGCGTCAACAGCGCCGAATAAATCTCGGCTTCCGTAATATACAACCCGGGCGGCACACCTTGCAGATGAACCGTAAGGCCTTCCTGGTAACTCCCCCCCGCCACCGAGGTCTTGAACATGGTTCCGTGGGTGCAACCGAGCATGGTCTATCCTCCTTGAAGTTTTTAATGTCCGCCGCGTGTATCTACCCGCAGAGGCCTCAAATTCACCGAAAAAGCATCGAAGGCGCGTGGAGACTGTCGGGCAACGTGGCGACAATTCTATCATCGCGTCTTTTTTGTCCCTTAAGTCTTTTCTCACAGTATTCCTAGTCGCCGCCGTTGTCCGCGGATAATAATAGCTTTGCCCCCGGCCTGTCAAATTCGCGGCGGAATTCTTTCAAGCTTCAATTCGACTTGAAGCCGGGACAACCATACCGGGATAATTACGGACAGTTCCGTCTGTACCAGGCCTCAAGGTTAATCAAGGAGAACAGCCATGTCTCTGTTTGGCGGTATTGAAGCCGGCGGCACGAAATTCGTCTGCGCGGCTGGAACGGGTCCGGAAGATGTGCGCGAAGAAGTACGGTTTGCCACCACCACCCCGGACGAATGCATCGGGAAATGCCTGGAATTTTTCCAGGCGATACAATCGGTCCACGGCCCCTTGTCGGCGGTAGGCATCGCCTCCTTCGGCCCCCTGGACCCCGGACCCGGGTCGCCTACCTTCGGGTACATCACCACCACGCCGAAAGAGGGCTGGGCGCACACGGACCTGGCCGGGCCAATAAGCAGGGCTCTGGACATACCCGTGGGCTTTGACACCGATGTGAACGGGGCGGCGCTGGGAGAATTCCGATGGGGCGCGGCACAAGGCCTGAATACTTTCGTCTATCTTACGATTGGAACCGGCATCGGCGGCGGAGCCATGGTGAACGGCACTCTGATACACGGATTGCTTCACCCGGAAATGGGCCATGTGCTGCCGCCCCATGACTGGATGGCAGACCCCTTCGCCGGTGTGTGCCCCTATCATGGAGACTGCCTGGAGGGATTAGCTTCAGGACCGGCCATCGAGCAACGCTGGAACCAAAAGGCTGAGAATCTGCCTCCGGACCATCAGGCGTGGGACCTGGAGGCCAGGTACCTGGCCCACGGGATTGTCCCGCAGATCTATATTCTGTCGCCGCAACGTATTATCCTGGGCGGCGGCGTGATGGAACAGGCCCACTTGTTCCCGAAGATACGCCGCCAGGTGCGCGCCATCCTGAAGGATTACATTCAGTCGCCGGCCATTCTTGAGAACATGGACCAATATATTGTGCCCCCGGGATTGGGCAACCGCGCGGGGGTATTGGGCGCCCTGGCGCTGGCCCGGGCCGCGGCCGGGGAATAACCCCACAGGAAGGATCCCGCCCCGCCGTTACCGAGCCTCAGAAACCCAGAATACTTTCCAGCGAGGGCAGGGGCCGAAACTGGCTCACCGCGAATACCAGGTAAAATCCCATCAGGCCCAGCGCCTCGATACGATTCAGTCTTCGTCCGGAGGTAACAAATAGCTGGATGGCGACGGAGGCGACAATCAGAAACGGCATGGCAAACGTGGTCAAGGCTGGCGCCACTTCCATGGGCCGGAAAAGGCAACACAAGCCCAGCACGACCAACTGCGTAAAAATATTGGAAGCATACACCTCACCGATGGTCACATCGGATTTTTGCTTGAAGGTGGCGGACAGGCTGATGGTCAATTCCGGCAGGCTGGTGCCGAATGCGAAGAGCAGCACGCCCATGACCACGGACGAAATTCCCAGCGCCCGGCCCAATAGGACACCGGAATCCAGGGCGATTTTGGAACCGGCTATAATGCAGAAAATACCCAAAACGGTTCCTGCAGAAGCCCATAGCCGCGACTTTTCCACCGCCCCGGACGGTACCGTTTCCGCGCCCGCCCGGGCCGTCTTCAGAACGTTTACGACGTAAGGAAGGTAGAGGAGTATCAAAAGGACGCCCTCCGAGCGCGAAAGGCGGCCGTCCATGGCCAGCAGGAGCACAAAGCTGGAGGACAATATCATCCAGCTGGATTCCCTGGCCTGTACTTCCTCATGGATGTTTATGGGGCGTATCAGCGCGCAAATCGCCGTGACAAAGGTCAGCGTGACAAAATTCGAGCCGATGATGTTGCCGAGCGAAATGGCCGCATCCCCTTTTGCCAGCGCGAACAGGGATACCGTCATTTCCGGCAGGCTGGAAAGTACGCTGACCCCGAGCACGGTGATGACCAGTTCCTTTACCCCCAGGGATCGGGCCAACAGCCCGATATTGCGCGTGACGAATTCAGAACCCGCCCAGAGCATCAGTATTCCCACAACAAACAAGCCAATGGCTGCAATCATGACCGTATCCTTTTAAACTGTTCCGTTTTCTCAACCAGGCCGCGATACCTCGCGGAAGGTATCGTTAGCAGGCGTCTTTACTTTGTCACAAGAGAACTGACAGCTGGCCAAAACCGTTATAGGGAGTATCGTAGGCCGGGCGGAGTGGAATCCATTGTTATGCCGTTGATTTTCAAAACGGGTCTGAAGTAAGGGCATATACGTATCACCTGTATACGGCAGAAGGAAACCCGCCAGTTATTTTGCGCCCTGTATTATGCGCTAAAGGGCGACAGGGTTTCATCAGGGGAACCATTCACAGGGAAACCATTTCGGAATGCCGCTTTACAGCCCGGCTTGCGGTTAACGCCCGTATGGGAGTATTTTTAGATGCAGGATAGAAATGAATTTACTTGAATCTGCGACACGGACAGGAGTTTATTTATGAAGTGCTTAATCATGCTCGGGGTTGTGTTCAGCCTGGTTTCGTTCCCTGTGTTTACGGAAGAAACTGCCGCACGGGCGGAATTGGGCAGGTCCGAAAAACTGCGCGTCCTCGTGGACAAGGTCATGCAGCCCGAAGCCAAGTGGGTCACGGAAGAATGGATGGTCAAGGCGGCTGCCGAAGCCGGGTTCAATGTTTTTTCCCCGCGCGTCGGCCACGAACGCCTGGACGAGGTGCGGCGGATCGCCGCATGGTGCGGCCAGTACGGCATCTTCCACCTGCCCTGGATGCGCGGGTCCCTGACCGCGCCGGACGGCCCCGAGGCCGATGGGAAACGGGTCGTCTGGGAAGACGGCGCAGAACAGGCCCTCTGGAGTCCCAACGCGGACGCCTTTTGGGACTGGACCACCCGCTATATCGTGGAATACGCGCGCATCAGCCTGGAATTTCCCGCACTGATGGGCGTGTTTCTTGACTACGAGAACTATGCCTCGGGAAAGCAGGGTAACCTGTATTCGTTGTCCTATGATGACATCATTCTGACGCAATTTTCTGAAGCCGCAGGCCTTGAACTTCCGGCGCTTGCGCGGGACAAACGCAAGGCCTGGCTCGAGGAGAAGGGTCTCCACGAAACGTTCGCCGAGTTCCAGGTGAACCACTGGCGCGAACGATGCCGTGCCCTCCGCCAGGCGGTGGACGCCATTGCCCCGGCCTTTCAATTCTGCGTATATCCGGCCCCCGGCACGCCCTTCATGGTGCAGGCGGTATACCCGGAATGGGCTACGGCACAAGCGCCCCTGATTCTGGCCGATGCATCCACCTACGGCCGGCCCTCCCGGTTCCTCCCGGAGCAGGAGTCCCTGGCGGGCAACAAGGCCAGGCTTCTCGATAACATGAAGATTCCCCGTGAAGCGGGCATACCCTTTATCTATACGGGCGGCATTGATCCCCTGGTGCGCGGGGCAGACCCCGAGTTTTCAGGCAAGAACGCCGTCATGATTTCCGGGGTGACGGACGGCTACTGGATTTTTTACGAGGGACCCACCTACACCAAAGAAGACCATGCCGAGTACTGGAAGTGGTTTACCTGGGCGAACAGCGCCATCCGGGAAGGGCGTTTCGATGCCCAACACCAGCCGCGCGAGAACCCGGAGACCTGGTTCGCCGAGGCGTTTAACAGGGTAAAGGCGGGCAGTAACCTTACGGCCCCGCCCGAAATGGAAACACCAATAGAACTTCCCGCCATGAAACTGCGCGGAGACAATCTGGTGGTCCTGGCCGCCGCCTCCGGGAAACCCGTCGAGATGCACCTTCGCAATACCCCTGTCGGTTCCTATAAGGACGCCCTGCACTGGGAACTGCGCGACGGGGCCATGAAGACGCTTGTTTCCGGAACCATCCCTCCCGGGGAAAGCGGTACTATCCAGTTTACGCCGCAAGCGGACGGACTGCTTTTCCTGGCCTTTTGCGCCGGCGGTAGCGCCTATTCCATCCTCGACACCAACGCGCCCCTGGGCTTCTATGCCGCGGAAGGTCTGTCGTTGATCGGTGGTGCAGGAAGGCTCTACTTCCACGTGCCCACCGAAACCGGCGCCTTTACCTTGTCCATCAAGGGACAGGGCAGCGAGACCGCGCGGCTGAAGGTATTTGATCCCGCCGACACCCAAATCGCCACAGTCCAGACCTCCGCGAAACAACCGTCCGCCGAGGCCACCGTCACCCCCGGCGTTGCGGGCACCTATTCCCTCGAGGTCACCAAGGCAGACGAAGGCGTTCTTGAGGATTACACCATCACCCTTGACGCCAAACTCCCGCCGACACTTTCCCCGGTGGCGGAACAGGTGTTTCAACTGCTTCGTGGATAATTCGATACGCTCTCAGGTAACCTCGATATCCACCGCGCCGACCCAATGGGCGGCGTGGTTGGTCCAAGGCTGGGGTGGCGTGTTGTCAAAGACCGCGAGAAATTTCCCCGGGCCCAGGGCGATAATATCCGTATAGCCAGTGGTGAATAAGGGAGCGAAGTTGATTTCTTCCGTCCAGGTAATACCGCCGTCGGTGCTGAAGGCAATGCAGTTGCCCCAGCGCGGGTAGGCGAGCCCGCCATAGGTGAGTGCGAGCACCTTGCCGTCAAAGGCCATGCGTGGAAAGCACCCGCGGGCCTGTTGCATCGGCCTGGGCTGCGACCAGGTGGCGCCGCTGTCGTCGCTGAAGGAAATGACCAGGGGGGCGCCGGGCGGGCCGGGCTCGTAATAGGCGTCGGCGGGGAGCGTTCCCGGATGAATGCCCGTGCCGGGGAGGGTATGGGAAAGGTCGTGATAGGCGTCCTTCGGGGCGGCCAGGAGCGGGTTGCTATCATCGTTGACCAGCCGCGCCACGCAGACCAGTTTTCCGTTGCCGAGGTGGGCGATATTGGGTTCGCAGGGGCCCCAGAGGCTCCAGCCTTTTTTTGTGGCGCCTTCGGGATCGTCCAGAGTGTCGAGGGACGCGATGTGGCTCAGGAAACGCCAGGTTTTCCCCCGGTCGGAGGATTCGGCCAGAAAAGTCCGGAATACCCATGGTTGGTGGGTCCCCTGCAAGGCGGCGAGGAGGCGGCCGTCGGGCAGTTCCAGGGTGTTACCGTGAAACCAGTGCTTTTCTTCGGTTTTGAACTGGTCCGGGGGAAGTTCGAGGGTACCGTCTTCGAGGGGGCCGCGCAGGGTATGCCATCCGTCGTCGGACTCCCAGCGCCGGGTGGTGCGCAAGCCTGGAGACCCTTCCACGGGCCGGGTATCATAATGGATGGAAACGGCGGGACCGTCCGAGGGCTGGAAGGTGTTCAGTCCGAGACCATCCACGCCCGCCGGATGGCCGCGCCAGGTGATGCCGTTGTCTTCAGACCGGATGGCGGCCAGGGGACCGCCCTCCTCGACGGCTTGCGCGAAGAGGATAAGCGAACCATCGCGGAAGCGGGCAAGATTAGGAAACATGGGCCCCCGCATGAGCACGCGCGGGCTGTCCACACGGATATCGAGCTTGCCCCGGCGTACGCGGCAGGAAGCAAAGGGCGATGTAAAAGAAGCGGAGGCGGGCGCATCCGGCGCGTCTGTTCCGGAGGTGTGCGCCTGCTTCACCGTCAGTACGCCTCCGGCCGCCATGCCGATAAAATGCCTTCTGTTCATTGGGGTATTCCTTTGTCTTTTCCGCTTTGGTCCTTAATAAAATGTTCTATCATCAAGAACAAAAAGATTCGTATGTTGTTCACGCTTTAGCGTGCGGGACTTATAGAAGGCCTCAAGAGCACGCTAAAGCGTGAACAACATACCTTTAGACTTTCTCTCGGTTGTGGGCAGAGCCCACGTTGGACTTCCGGAGATATGAAGCTACTGAGTTGAGCAAATATAAGAAACAAGTATATCATGGCTGGAAAAGGCATCCATACGACGGTGGTCGTTATGCCCGGCGTGCCATCAACCAAGGGAGACCAGCTATGCGCAACTTCTTTTTCCCAACAATAGCAGGGATACTCATGCTTTGTATCGGCATGGAGGCTTTCCCGGAAGAACTGTGGCTCCATCCAATCTGTGAGAAACTGCCGTCGGAGGTGCTGGGGCCCTTTGTTACCCTGGGCGATGGCGGCATTCTTGCCCTGCAGGGCGCCAATGCCCTGGTCAGCAAGGACGAGGGGGTCACATGGGAATCCACGCCCATCTTCAAGGAAGGTGAAACTATCTCCATCAGCACGGAGGGGGCGTTGCTGCGCACCCGGAGCGGCGTGATTATCGCGGCATTCCTGAACATGAGCGCGCAGGACTGGCGCTGGAACAGCGAGACCCATGACGCCGACCCCGGCACGCGCCTGCCGAACTGCGTCATACGCAGCCTGGACGAAGGCAAGACCTGGCAGGACCTGCAAACGCTCCATGAAGACTGGACCGGCGCCGTGCGCGACATCCTGCAGACGCGGGACGGGCGCGTGGTGTTCACTTCCATGCGCCTGCTGAACCGGCCGGGGCGGCACTGCGTGCTGACCTATTCGTCCACCGATGACGGGCTCACCTGGAAGCCCAGCAATCTCCTTGACCTCGGCGGCAACGGCCATCATGACGGCGCCACGGAGGCGACGCTTGAGGAACTGCGCGACGGGCGCCTCTGGAAATTGATACGCACCAACCTGGGCGTCTTCTGGGAGGCCTTTTCCGACGACGGCCTGTACTGGCGGACGATGGGGCCGACGACCCTGGACGCGAGCAGCGCGCCGGGCCAGCTCGCGCGGCTGCAAAGCGGCAGGCTCCTGCTGGTGTGGAACCGTCGTTATCCCGAGGGGAAAACGGAATTCCCGCTCACCGGCGGCGACCGTGAGTGGTCGGAAGTGCCGGTGAGCAACCACCGCGAAGAACTGTCCGCCGCCTTTTCCGAGGATGATGGGAAAACCTGGACGACGCCTGTCGTAATTGCCCGGCAACCCGGTACCTGGCTTGCCTATCCGTATGTCTACGAGCGGAAACCCGGCGAACTCTGGATCACCACCATGCAAGGCGGCGTCCGCGTAAAGGTCAGGGAGGCGGATCTGCTTCCGTAAAGATAGTCTGACGTCTATGTACAAGGAGTTGTTTTCTGCTTCGAAAATTGGTATGCCATTTCATGGTTTCCAGGTGAGCCACGGGCTCATGGCAACTCGTTCCCAAGTTGCACTTGGGAACGCACTTTTCCGCGAAGTAGTACTTCGCAACCTCGGGCGCAATCTGCCAGACGCAAATCCAACTGGGTGCGCGGCGTGAAACCGGAAGTAAAACTTCAAGAACGGACCCGTTCCCAAGTACAACTTGGGAACGAGAACAAAGAGTACGATTTGGGAACGAGAAAATGTTTGAATTCAATATCCCAACGGGATTTAGGAACAAAGCCCAGGGTTGCGGTACCCCGCTACCCTGGGTTGGAA
>JAKJCY010000185.1 GCA_022706235.1 Candidatus Hydrogenedentota bacterium
TGTGGGGCAGCGGGTTTTCGTACGCCCTGCTCGAACTGCCTTCGGCGCTGGCCCGTTTTGTGGAACTGCCCAACGGATGCATCATGTATGTGGACGACGTCATCCGCTTCGCCCTGCACGAAATCTTCTACATCTTCAACTATGAGTCCATCGGCGCCTATGAATTCAAGATTTCCCGCGATGCCGAGCTCGACATGGACAACGACTTCTCCGAAGGGTATGTCCGCAAGATGGAGAAGGTGCTGCTGCAGCGCAAAGGCGGCCGGCCGACCCGGTTCGTCTATGACAACCAGATGCCCGCGGAATTGTTGAATCTGCTCAAGAAGTCGTTGCGCCTGGGCCTTTCGGATACGGCCATCGGCGGCGGACGCTATCACAACATGCGCGACCTGATGCGCTTTCCGGGAAAGCGCAAGGACCTGGTATTTGAACCCATGGAGCCCCATGACCATCCCGTGCTGGACGGCGAACGCAAGCCCATGCTGGACATTATGGCGGACCGGGATGTGCTGCTTACCTATCCCTACCAGTCTTTTGACCATGTCATCCGCCTGCTGCGCGAGGCCGCCATTGATCCCGAAGTGCAGGAAATCAAGACAACCGTATACCGCCTGGCGGACCATTCCCAGATTATCAATGCCCTGTTGAACTCGGCGCGTAACGGCAAGAAGGTGACCGCTGTTATTGAACTGCAAGCCCGGTTCGATGAACAACGCAACATCAGCAACAGCGCGCGTCTGCAGGAAGTGGGCGCTACGGTGCTGTACGGTGTGCCGCCCATGAAGGTGCACGCAAAATTGGTACTGATCAACCGGGCCGGTAAATGGTTCTCCGCCCTGTCCACGGGAAACCTCAACGAAACGACGGCACGGCTCTATGTGGACAGCATGCTTTTCACCGGCCGAAAGCGCATCGCTTCGGATGTGGCGGCGGTGTTCGACTATTTTGAAAATACACCCGCGAGCCGCACGCTGGCCCTGCCGAAGTTCAAGCACCTGCTGGTATCCCCCTTTAACATGCGCAAAGAGTTCTGCAGGTTGATTTCCGAAGAAACCCGCAAGGGCAAAGAAGGCCGCATCCTGTTCAAAACCAACCACCTGACGGACAGCGACATCATAAAGCGGTTATATGAGGCCGCGGCGGCGGGCGTCGAGGTGGACCTGGTCGTGCGAACCACCTGCGCGATTATCCCCGGGGGAAATATCCGCGCCATTTCGATCCTTGACCGGTTTCTGGAGCATCAGCGGATATATGCGTTCGGCTGCGGCGACGAGGCCCGGGTATTCATGAGTTCCTCGGACCTGATGGAGCGCAATCTGGACTGGCGTGTCGAAGCGGCATTCCCCATTTACGACCCGGACATCAAGAGACAGGTGCTGGATATGGTGGGCATACAGATAGAAGACAACTGCAAGGCGCGCATCCTGGACAAAGTCCAGCAAAACACCTACGTTCGTGGACGGCGGGGAGGGCGCCGCGCCCAGTATGCGACCTACGCCTATTTCAGAGCAAATCAAGCAAATCGGGGACAGACTACGAAATAGGCCGCGATAACCTTCAATTCAATTTCTTTACCCATCAGCGCTATTTCGTAGTCTGTCCCCGATTTGCTCCGATTTGCTAGAATAATTCCCCTTCCGCCAGGAACCGCCATTTCCCGTAAGGCAGGCGGCCCAGGGTAACGCGTCCGATGCGGACCCGCTTCAGCCGGACCACCTCGAGCCCCACCAGCGCGCACATGCGGCGAATCTGGCGTTTGCGCCCCTCCCACAGGATAAACTGCAGTTCATTGGGATGTAGCGAGGAGACCCGGGCGGGCTTCAACGGCCTGCCGTCCAGCGAAAGGCCATGGTTTAGCAGGCGCAGCTTCTGCTCGTTGATTTCGCCCTTCACCCGCACCAGGTATTCCTTGTCCACTTTGGTGTCGCCGCCGATTAGGCGGCGGGCAACGCGCCCGTCCTGGGTCAGGACCAGCAGTCCCTGCGAATCAATGTCGAGACGTCCGGCGGGCGCCAGGCCCGCGGTCAGATTTTTTGGCAGGGACGCATTGGAGGGTTTCCACTGGTTTTCAGGAACGATGAGCGACACTGCGGGCGCATATCCCTTTTCCGGCTGACCGGAGACGAAGCCAACGGGCTTGTGGAGTAGTATGGTCACGTGATTCGAAAGGAAACGCCGGCCCTGTTCCTCCAGTGTGATGACCGCATCTGGGGCTACCCGCGTGGCG
Organism: Candidatus Hydrogenedentota bacterium; assembly: GCA_022706235.1. Taxonomy (GTDB): domain Bacteria; phylum Hydrogenedentota; class Hydrogenedentia; order Hydrogenedentales; family CAITNO01; genus JAAYBJ01. The sequence goes on from JAKJCY010000185.1 coordinate 2,228, forward strand.
CAGGAGAGTATCTTCTCCCCATTGGCACATACCCAGCCCCGCTCAATCAAGGTTTCCGCTTCCCGGCGGGAACACATCCCCCGCTGGGCCATTAATTTCGCTATCCGCATCGGTTCCATGAAGGTATTATGCGTCATGTGCGGCAGAAATATAAATCCGGTGTGGACCGGTAGGACACGCAGGGGAACTCAACACGTTATACGCAACGCGCGCACCCCTTAAGATCGCCCGCTTGTTTGCGTGGGCTGGACTTTCCCTATCGCTAAAGCCCTATTGCACACCCTGCCGGTCCCGCGGGTCCTGCTTACCCTAATTCAACATGCCCGTGACCTTGAGCCGGGAAGTATCCACTTGCTTCGCTTCCAATTCCGCCAGAATACCGTCGTACAGGTCTTTGTCCATCTCAGGAGTGCGACTGAGCACAAACAGGGTGAATTGCCGGTTGTCCGTCACCACGGCGTACTCATAGTTTTCTTCATCCAGCAGTACAATCCAATACTTTCCCTTCGTCAACGCCCCGAAAAGCATGTCAAACTGCACCGTGAGTTTGGAATTCGTCTCCGTATCCACCACGGTGGCTACGCCCGTGATGGAGCTCTTGTTGGCTTCGTCGATGGTATTCTTATAGCCTGAATTGAGTACGCTGATCTGGTTTTCGTTGAGCACACCATATTCCGCGGTCACACCGACAAGTCCCTTATTAAAAAAGACCTGATTCGAGGCTATCTCATGCCATAGGCCCACGTAACGCTGGATATCCACGTAGGGCACAGTTTCCGGTTCGGGACCATAACGGGCGCATCCGGATACGCCTGTAACGAGCAGGACGGTCGCAAGCAGCATCATTTGTTTCATCTGGTTGGTCTCCCTGGTTGGATAGTGATAGGTACCATTTATGAAGAGCAAAAGTGTTTATCACAGCCCTTCAACACTCTGAAACCCTGAAAGATGGCTTTTTATTCCTGCGTCGTTTAAAATCAGGCGTCTTCGCTTCATCAGAAGAACGGCCAGTCTGTTCGCAACCATTACAACTGGTTGGAGTAAAACCCATCGATAGGTCGTTGATTTTAAAAACGGGTCCGAAGCAATTACATAGACGTAGCACAGGTATACGGCAAAACCCTGCCCCCTCTCCCCTATACCTTTAGCGTTAAGTTATTTTTCACCTCTTTTTTTGTTGACAACTGAAAATTTTTTCAGTATACTGTAGGGTACCTTATTGTAACAATGGCTCAATCGAAACAGAAGAGGTACGGCTATGGATATGATGGAACTGGCAGGATATGGTATTCCCGCGACCCTTATCATGCGTTGGCGGGAACAGCAGGGCACGCGGCTGCTGCCGCTGCAGGAACAGGCGGTGCGCGAGTACGGATTGTTCGAGGAGGGCAACCTGCTGGTGCAGGCGCCGACGAGTTCGGGCAAGACTTTTGTGGGCGAGATGGCCGCGGTCCGCGCGGCGCTGCGGCGGCGCAAGGCGGCCTACCTGCTGCCGCTCAAGGCGCTGGCCGAGGAAAAGTATCATGAATTCCGCGCCAAGTATGCCCCTTACGGCGTGCGCATTATCGTATGCACCCGCGACCACCGTTCCTTTGACGGCGCCTTCGAACGCGGCGAGTTCGATATCGCCGTGGCGGTGTATGAAAAACTCGAGCGGCTGGCCGTGTCCCGCCCCGAGCGACTGCGCGAGTTGTCGCTGGTGGTGGCGGACGAACTCGAGGTGCTCTCGGATCCGGAACGCGGCGCGGCGGTGGAACTGCTGCTGACGCGGCTACGCGGCGCGGGCGTGCGGATTATCGGCCTGTCCGCCGTGCTGGGCGATCCGTCGCAGTCGGCGGCCTGGCTGGATGCGCGCCTGCTCGAACAGGACCGGCGCCCCCGGGAACTGCGCTACGGCGTGTTGTACGAGGGCCGGTTCCGCTATTGCGGGCACAACGACCACACGGAGGGCGAGGAGGAGATGGACACGGCCCACGGCGAGACGCCCTGGGCGGAGGTGATGCAGAATGTGCGGTCATTGGCGGAGGCGGGCGAGCCCTGCCTCGTTTTTGTAAAGGCGCGGCGTGAGGCCTGGCGCGGTGCGGAACAGCTGTCGCGGCGGCTCGCGTTGCCCGCGGCGGCGGCGACCATCGAAATCCTGCGCGGCCTGGCGCCGACCCGGTCGCGGGACCTGCTGTTGCGCACCTGCGAGACGGGCGCGGCCTTTCACAGCGCCGACCTGCTGCCCGAAGAGCGGCGCGCGGTGGAGGCGGGCTTTCGCGCGGGCGAAATCAAGGCGCTGGTCGCGACCAACACGCTGGCCACGGGCATGAATCTGCCCGCCCGCAACGTGTTCCTGAGTTCGGATAAATGGATTTATGATCCCGGCCTTGACCTGCCCTGGCGCTCGCCCATATCGCAGGGCGAATTCGAGAACATGAGCGGCCGTGCGGGACGGTTCGGCAGTGGCGCGGACTACGGACGCGCCCTCCTCGTGGCGGCGTCGCCCTTCGACCAGGATTCCCTCTGGCGCCGGTACGTCAAGGGCCTGCGCGAAGCGGTTGTGCCCCGGCTGGCCCATACCCCGCTTGAAGACCCGCTGCTGCAGTTAATCGCATCGCGTTGCTGCCGCACCCTCGCGGAACTCGAAACCTTCTTCGGGAAAACCCTGTCCGCGCGGTTGGCCTGGGCGGGCCGGCACAGTGCGGAGGAAATCCGGTTCCGCCTCGGCGCCGCTGTGCGCCGCTGCATTGAGGCGGGCGCGGTGCGCGCCTTCGGCGAAGATGGCGCGGCGGCGACCGTGGACACCCATACGCCGCTGGACGGGCTTACGTTTGAGGCGGTGCCGGCGGGACGCATCATCGCGGTGAAAGGCCTGTCGCTGGCCTCGGCCCGGGCGCTCCGCCACTGGCTGCGCCTGTCGGAAACCCGCGAATGGTATCCCCTGGACCTGCTGACGGCCCTCGCCCTGCTGCCCGACGCCCGGCTGCGCCAGGTGGCCCTGTCCCGACGCGAGTATGAATCCGGCGACTATTTCAACCGGCTGAAACAGGCCACCGCCGCGCGGGAACTGCATGTGGACATTCCCGTCAACCGCTTGCGCAACTGCCGGATCATGCCCTTCTATGACGAGGTGCGTGCTATTAAAACCGCCCTGTTTCTCGAGGCCTGGATTGAGGAGGCGCCGCTCGACGCCATCGAGGCGGAATACGACGTTTCGGCGGGGCAACTCCGCGCCGCGGCAGACACCCTGGCCTGGCTGGCCGAGGCCGCCGCGTCTCTGGCCGAAGCGCAGGACTTCGCCCCGGCGTTCACGGCCGCCCTGCGCGATTTCGCCGACCGGGTGCATTTCGGCGCCCGCGAGGAAACGCTGCCGGCGGCGCGGGCCGTGCCGTCACTCCCCCGCCCGGCGCTGCTCGCTCTCGCCGGGGCGGGACTCACGCGCCCGGACGCCCTCCGGGAAACCGATCCGGCCCGACTCGAACGCTGGATGACTGCGGAGCAGGCGACCGCCCTGAAACGCTGGGCGGACGCGGAAACGAAGGCCGCGCCGCAGGAATCGGCCGGGAAACCCGCCGCGCCGATCCTCGTGGTGGATGAACGCCGTCCCGGCAGGATCACCCTGAACGGCCAATCCATCGCGCTCCAGGAAAAACAGTACCGCCTCCTCCTCGCCCTGGCCCGGCGCCCCGGCGAGTGCGTGCCCTACGAGGATATCTACCAACAGGTCTGGGGCGACATCATCGTGGAAGACAACCAGATGCACTACCAGAAACGCATGCTGGTCAAACGCCTCGCGGAGGCTGGTCCCGCTTTCGACACCCTCATCGGCACCGTGCCCAAGCGCGGGTTTACCCTGAACCTGACCCGGGAACAAGTATACGTTGCAGAGACGGTTACGCACGCGGCATAGGGACCCCGAAACTTCTGAATCCCTACCGGTATTCACGTTGCTTCTTCGACATTGGCCTGTGTTCCTGTTTGAATAGTGTGCGCCGGATTGTTAGACTAAGTCCTGTGGTTTACACTGAAGATTTATGCTTTGGGTTGAATCCGGAAAGAATGCATCATCCAATATCGCCGGATTCAAGACAGGATATCCGTGACGATGACACATACGTTATCCATTGAGTATGATGATGCCGTATTATTAAGTGCCGGCCTTCACGAACAGGAGTTCAACAGGGAAGCACGCCTCTTGCTTGCAGCAAAACTATATGAGTTGGGGAGGCTTTCGTCCGGGCAATCGGCCCGGTTATGCGGCATGAGTCGTGTTGCCTTTCTCTGCGCCTTGCCGCAGGCGGGTGTTCCCATAAGCAATATACGTGCTGAAGATGCCCTGCTCGAAATCGAGACGCTGCAACATGCTTGAACGGGTTGTTATGAATACAGGGCCGCTTGTGGCGCTGGCGCGTATTGATGCCCTGGAGATCATAGGGTTGCTCCCGGTTGAATTCATCTGTCCCGAAGAAGTCTATGCCGAACTGCGGGAAGGAGAAAGGCAGGGCCATATTCCTGCAACACCCGGTTATTTGCATATTCGCCCATTGGCGGCTCCGCTTTCTCCACTTGCGGTATCGTCTTTGGATACCGGAGAAGCTGCAGTTATACAACTGGCTTTAGAAAGCAGGATATCTCATGTATGCATTGACGAGAGTAAGGGAAGGCGGGCGGCACTCAGTGTTGGTCTTAAAGTCATGGGCACATTGGGGATACTTGGACTGGCGAAAACGCAGGGCCTTATTCCGGCCATGCGCCCCTATTTGGAGAAGGCTCTGGCTGCCGGTATATATTACGATACCGGATTGGTAAACACGGTACTAAAGGCCTTTGACGAATAGTCACCGCACAGGGTACCCTTACAAAATACCGTTAATGTATTTGTGCAACACACTCGATATCAGGCTTTGATAAGGCAACCCTTCTTCAGCCGCCTTCTTTTTGAACCGCAATAGGTCTCTTTCCGTCATACGGATATTCACGCGCTTGTCCTTGCGCTGCGAGGCATGCGCCAGCGCCTGGTAGCGTTCTAGTGCTTCTTTCACGTTGGCCACCGAACGCCATTCCCCCGCCTCCACGGAGGCCAGTAGTTCCTTTTCGTCTTTGGTAAGGCTCATCTCGTGTCCTTTCCCGGATAGCGTTGGGGCATCTTGCGGCTGGGATAAATGGTTTTAGAACAGTATACCTGAGACAACGGATTATTTCAGCGTGTCTATTCCGGGTCCGGGGCGGGACCGGCTTTGACCAGCAGCAGCGAGAGCGAGACCAAAAAAATAAACAATGTGTAGATGAGAATGTTTTCCCAAAGGGGGAACGAATAGATGGTGTTCATCGCTTCGGACCAGGAACTGCCAATGGACGTGCCCGCCGCCTGGGCGGCCGTCTTACGGGCCGCATAGACATATTCCCACTTGATGAGGAAATAGGACGCCGTGCAGAGGATGGTCAGCCAGAAGGCGTACAGGGGGATAAAAGGCCGGTGTTCAAACTGGCTGTTGCTGCTGAGGAACCGATCTTTCAACAACAGCAATCCATGAAGAAGGATGCCGAAAATGAAACCGGCGGCGGCCAGAATCGCCACCTTTTCATGGACATCGGTAACCTGCAGATTGGGGCCGAGCGGTGTTTTGGCATCGGGGAAAATACCCACCAGGCCGATGTTGACGCATCCCAGAAGCAGGAGCCCCGCGCCCGCGCGGGCGCCCCACGTGGAGAGATAAGTAAAATGGCGGTGGATATGCAGTACCAGCGGCATGCCCGCCACCGCCCAGAACACCATGGCTACGGAAAACAGCCACCACCATTCCGGGCTGTGCTTCATCTCGTAACTGCCCAGAAAACTGAAGGTATGGGTCATGATGGAATACTTGTTTTCCTCGGGATACCCCAGCCAGGCCAGGAAAATCAGTCCCCAGAACGTGACGCACACAAAAAAAACGTAGCGATAGAGCGCAGACGCCGTAAATTGCCCGCGCAGACACTGCAGCACTGCAGCCATTATGATAACCTCCGGATCGTGATGCGGTTTTAATGCCGGTAAATGCCAAGCGAAGACCTATTCTACCCCATGTCCGGTGTGTATGGAAAATCATCCGTTACCCGCGCCATGCCCTTCCTCTCCCCGAAAAATTGCGTTGACACCCCGCAGACCTTCTGATAGACTGAATTCCGGCCATGGAAACCCTTGCTTATCGGCATAGCGCCGCAGGAAGGTCTTGTCCGGGAAGCGGAATGGGAACGGGCCGCCGCTTGGAAACCGAATGTCAAGAGCAGGTTCGGAAATTCGAAAATCAACGAGGAAAAACACTGGGTACACGCCTTTTCCTTGGATACTGCCATCAGCCAGACCCG
>JAKJCY010000186.1 GCA_022706235.1 Candidatus Hydrogenedentota bacterium
TTTTACGAACTGCGGCGGCTGCCCTTGTCGGAGAGGACAGGAAAGGAAAACCACCCATGACCTGCTGTGATTCCTCGTTAAGCCTCGAACGTTCCGGAGGCACCCTGGTCCGGCGCAAGGGCATTTATATCGTGCATCTCCGGGGCAGCCAGGAGGCCATGGGACGCCAGCACGGCGAACTGGCCTCCGCCGTCTGCGGCGATGTGGTGCCCCAGTATATGAACCGGATGCTTCGGAAACTGGTATATCATACCGTCGGCGCCGCAGCGGGTCCCGTGGCGGGCCTCATCTCGCGGTTCTTCCTCCTGCGCAACCGCAAGCAGATCAGCGAGGGGTGGCATATCCACCTGAGAGCCCTGGCCCGGGCTTACGGCCTGAAGCCCGCAGATGCCGAACGTCTTTTTATCATGCCCGACCTCTTTCATGTCCTGGCAGGAGCAAGCTTTATAACGCTGACACCCGCGTGCTCCTGTTTCTTTGCCCGGGGCAACGCCACCCGCGACGGCAAGGTGATTATCGGCCGCAACTTCGACTTTTTCGGGCGCGGCGTCTGGAACACCAATAATGCCCTCCTCGTCATGCATCCGGAAGGCGGGCAGCGCCACTGCTGGATCGGGTCGCTGGGCGTTCCCGGCAGCGGGCAGGGGTTTAATGAGAGCGGCCTGTTTGTCGGCATGCACTCGAAATTCACCCGTGATCTAAGTACGAAAGGCACCCCGATTTTTCAGATAGCCAGCGATGTTCTGGCGGAATGCACGAATCTGGAGGAGGCTACCAAGCACATCCTGAAAACACGGCGCCTGTGCGGCCTTTCCCTGTTCGTGGTGGACACACGGGCGAAGGATGCCGCTATCGTGGGGTTCTCGGCCCGTCATGCCGAAGTCGTACGTCCCGAGGAGGACACCCTGGTGCGCACGAACCACTATGTCACCGAAGACATGCAAGCGCGGGAAGTGGGGCCCCATCCATTTCAACAAAATACCCGGGGCCGTTTTCAACGGCTCACCGAACTGTTGGAAGAAAAGCGGGGCGCGTTGACTCCGGAAGACGGGCCGGCGCTGCTAGGCGACTGCATAGATCCCTTCGAAGGTCGCAAACGCGTCGTAGGAAATATTGTCGCCGCGATGAACAATGTACAGAGCGTTGTATTGAGCCCCGAGGACGACGCCCTGTGGATGGCCCACGGGGATTATCCCGTGTGTCTGAATGATCGGTTCCGCGGCTTCCGTATTTCGGCCCTGTGGGAGGGCGATGAAAACCAGGATGATATCGATGACCTGCCCGGCGGCGGCCAGCTCGATGCCACCGAGCGCGCCGCCCTGTTTGAATATGAAGAAGCCTGGTCGGCTTATCTTGACCAACTGGACACCAGCAAGGCGGTTTTTCACTTGTTGCGTGCGACAGAACTGCTGCCCGGCGAACCCACCTTCCCGCGCATGGCCGGCCTGCTGCTGTTGAAGGAGAAACTGTATGCGCGGGCGCTGCCCCTGCTGCTGCAAAACACGGAATATGATTACCGCGACCCTGTCATGCGCGCCGAGGCCTATATCTGGGTAGGACGCTGCCTGGACCTCCTAGGACTCCGCGAAGAGGCCGTCAAGCATTATGCCATCGCCGCCGGGCTGAACGCACCGCCTGTCTCTGCGGCCGGTGTGCGGCACTGGCAAATACCGTTCAAGGCCTGGCAGCTCCTCAATATAGCCCCCGAATTTATTGTGGGCACCGCGCTGGCCAAATTTTGAGCCCCACTTCGCAAACAAATTCCATATCCGTAAACGCTGCAGCACCTTGACTGCTGCCACCGATGATGCCTCGGAAATGACATGGAACGAAACACACCATGACGGAATGCTTTTAGAAGAAATTTGACTTGCGGCGCTAGATAGGATATAATCCTAAACAGGATTCCCTAAGACAATAAAGGTGCGCGGAATAATGTCCTTTCCCACAACTGTCGTCAATAGCCGTATGGAAGCGTTCAAGCAGGCCTGTGTCGAACGGGGGGTGAAAGTCACCCACCAACGTCTGGAGATTTATCGGGCATTGGCGTCGTCGGAGACGCATCCTGATGCCGAGACGATTTACCGCTGTGTGCGTAAACGCATTCCTACCATCTCCCATGATACGGTGTACCGCAACTTGAAGCTGCTTTCTGATTATGGCCTTATTGCAGTCGCGGGGACGAGCAATGAGCGGCTCCGTTTCGATGCGAATATGGAACGGCACCATCATTTCGTCTGTGTACAGTGCGGCCTCATCCGCGACTTTTGTTCAGAACAACTGGAAAGCATTCAGTGCCCCCGGGAAGCCCGCGCCTTTGGCGCGCCTGTTTCCCTGCATTTCGAGGTAAAAGGGGTGTGCACAAAATGCAGCAGCCGCACCAGAAACAAGTATTAATGGTACCGACCTGCATGGATTGGGTTACGTGATACATCGCCGGCGGCGCGGCCTCCGGCAGGAACCCGCAAATAAAAGGAGACCGAAGATGAATGGAGAAAGCAAGTGCCCGGTAACGGGTAAAACCCATGCGCATCCCGCCGGAAAGGGAACGTCAAACCGCGACTGGTGGCCGAACCAGGTAAACCTGAAGATACTGCACCAGCACTCCGAGTTGAGTAATCCTATGGATAAGGCGTTCAACTACGCCGAGGAATTCAAGAAACTCGACTTGGCAGCCGTAAAGAAGGACCTCTACGCGCTGATGACCGACTCGCAGGACTGGTGGCCGGCCGATTGGGGGCATTATGGCGGGCTCATGATCCGCATGGCGTGGCACAGCGCCGGCACCTACCGAACGGGCGATGGCCGCGGCGGCGGCGGTACCGGCAACCAGCGCCTTGCGCCCATCAACAGTTGGCCGGACAATGTGAATCTCGACAAGGCACGCCGGCTGCTCTGGCCCATCAAACAGAAATACGGACGGAAACTGTCCTGGGCCGATTTGATCATCCTCGCGGGCAACTGTGCGCTTGAATCCATGGGATTCAAGACCTTCGGCTTCGGCGGCGGCCGCGAAGATATATGGGAACCGGAAGAAGACGTCTACTGGGGCGCCGAGAAAGAGTGGTTGGCCACCAGTGACAAGCCCGACAGCCGCTATTCCGGCGACCGCGACCTGGACAATCCCCTGGCAGCCGTGCAGATGGGCCTGATTTATGTCAACCCGGAAGGCCCTGACGGCAATCCGGACCCGGTTGCCTCCGGCCGCGATGTACGCGATACCTTCGCCCGCATGGCCATGAACGACGAGGAGACCGTCGCGCTTGTCGCCGGCGGCCACACTTTTGGCAAGTGTCATGGCGCCGGTCCCGCGACCCATGTGGGACCGGAACCCGAAGCGGCTCCTTTGGAGGAGCAGGGCCTGGGATGGAAAAGCAGTTTCGGCAGCGGCAAAGGCGGCGATACCATCAGCAGCGGCATCGAGGGCGCCTGGAAACCTAACCCGACGAAATGGGACATGGGCTACCTGAAGGTGCTGTTCAAGTACGAGTGGGAACTTTGCAAGAGCCCCGCCGGCGCTCACCAATGGCATCCCATCAACTGTGAACAAGAGGACATGGTCATAGACGCACACGACGCTACCAAGTTTCACAGGCCGATGATGACCACCGCCGATATGTCGCTGCGCTACGACCCGGGCTTCGAGCCTATCGCGCGGCGTTTCCAGCAGGATCCCGAAGCTTTTGCGGACGCCTTCGCGCGGGCATGGTTCAAACTGACCCATCGTGACATGGGCCCTCGTTCGCGCTATCTAGGCCCGGAAGTGCCGAAAGAAGATCTCATTTGGCAAGACCCGGTACCCGCGGTTGACCATAAGTTGATCGACAAGAAGGACATCACCGATCTTAAAAGCAAGGTCCTCTCTTCGGGATTGTCCGTCTCGGAACTGGTTTCTACCGCCTGGGCGTCGGCATCCACGTTCCGGGGCTCCGACAAGCGCGGCGGCGCGAACGGAGCGCGCATTCGTCTTGCGCCGCAGAAGGACTGGGAAGTCAACGAGCCCGAGCGGCTGGCAAAAGTCTTGAAAACCCTGGAGGGCATTCAGCAGGCGTTCAACGATGCGCAGTCCGGCGGGAAAAAAGTATCGCTCGCCGATGTGATTGTCCTGGGCGGTTGCGCTGCCGTCGAACAGGCAGCGAAAAACGCCGGCCATGACGTGGCCGTTCCCTTCACACCGGGGCGTACCGATGCATCGCAGGAACAAACGGACGCGGAATCCTTCTCCGTACTGGAGCCGACCGCAGACGGCTTTCGCAACTATATCAAGGCCAGGGTCAGTATAGCGGCCGAACACCTGCTGATCGATCGCGCGCAACTACTGACACTGACTGCACCCGAAATGACCGTGCTCATCGGCGGCCTGCGCGTTCTGAATGCCAACTTCAAACAGGCGCAACACGGTGTCTTTACCAAACAACCGGAAGCGCTTACCAATGATTTCTTCGTGAACCTGCTCGACATGGACACGATGTGGAAGCCCACCTCGGAGGCCGAAGACCTCTACGAGGGCCGTGACCGCGCGACGGGCGAACGCAAGTGGACCGGAACCCGTATTGATCTTCTTTTCGGGTCAAACTCCCAACTTCGCGCCATAGCGGAAGTGTACGCCTGTGAAGATGCTTGTGAAAAATTCCTGCAAGATTTCATTGCGGCCTGGAACAAAGTAATGAACCTCGATCGTTTCGACCTCGCCGGTTCAAAGTAAACGGATAGAATAAAGAAACGTTTGTTGAAGCACGGGGCCTGCCGTCTTGAGACAGAAGGCGGCAGGCCCCGATTATTGTTTGGGTCCGATACCGCAGAAACGGTTCCTCCTGAATTCATATTCAAAAAGCAACAAACTGGTGTAAAGTTTTCCGGCGGGAAGGCTCCGGACAGGATAGCGTTTAATGAGAATTTCACGGTGACTTTTCTCCAGTATACATCCCCCGGCGCTTCGCGCCACCCCCTTCAAAGGGGGACCTTTCAGGGCATCGGTGTGGTTCTGGCAAAATAAGAAGCAAACACGGCCCCATTAAGGACTACGAAAATGCATAACACCAGAGGCAGGCAAGAACACATCCCCTTTGAAACGGGTACGTGCTAGAGCCTACCTACGGGGCAGCTGCATGATACAGGCAACGCCTAAAACTATTACGGAAAACGTAACCAACGCGGCGAGAAGTCCCCCTTTGAAGGGGGCTCTGGTATAGAATGGCTCAGGCAATACCAATGGGATTGCTCTTTAACAAAGGCAACGCCTAAAACCATTACAGTCAAACGTAATCAATGCAGCGAAAAATCCCCCTTTGAAGGGGGTGGCGCGAAGCGCCGGGGGATGTATGCTTGTTGAAAAGGATTCCCCCCCTATACCGAACTACTCACAAATATCTTTTGCGAGAGATGCGGTTCGTCTTATGCACTCTGGGTATTTCCGGTTTTGAGCTTGCCTAATCAATCGGCTACTATACCACGGTACTTCAACAGGGGGGGGTCATATACCGCATCGCCTTGGAGGGCGCCCAAAATAGGAGAGTCTGTCATCAAAGCGCACAAAGGGAACCCGATATCATGAGAAACACCATTGCAATCCTTTTGTTTGGAGTACTGGCGGCAGTCCTTGTTACACACAGTGCGAAGGCAAATCCCGACATCCCGATAGAAGATTTTGAAAAGGTTGATTATGGCGACTGGGAGGCGGAAGGCACCGCCTTCGGCTCCGGGCCGGCCGAGGGTACATTGCCCGACCAGATGCGGGTGGACGGGTTCCGGGGAAAGCGGCTGGTCAACAGTTATTTTGGCGGGGACGGCGCCACCGGTGTTCTGACCTCGCCCCCGTTCAAGCTGGAACGGCCTTATATCAACTTTTTGATTGGCGGCGGCGGCCACGGCCTCAACACGTCCGTGGCGCTTTTGTACGAGGGCAAGCCGGTCCGGATAGCCACAGGACCGAACACGGAACCCGGCGGCCGGGAAACACTGAAGTGGACCCATTGGGAGGTAAGCGAATTCATGGACAAGGAAGTGCAGCTACAGATGAATGACCAGCAGACCGGCACATGGGGCCATATCAATGCCGACCATTTTGTGCAGAGCGACCAGCCCTATGTCTCGGAGAAAACACGTGCCATCGAAGTGCAACACCGATACCTGAATCTGCCCGTCAAGAACGATGCGCCCAAGAAGTGGGTCCGCCTGCTCGAAGGCGACACCCTCCTGCGGGAATTCGAGATAGAACTGGCTCCCGGGGAACCGGATTTCTGGGTGTTTCTGGACCTGACCCCTTTCATGGGCAAGACCCTAACCCTTTGGGCGGATGAGATTGAACATGACAACAAAGGGTTTGAGGCTATCGAACAAGCGGAAGAGATTCGTGGCGGCGAAACCATGTACCGCGAGCAATACCGGCCTCAATTCCATTTTTCGTCGAAACGGGGCTGGAACAATGACCCGAACGGGCTGGTCTATTACAAGGGCGAATATCACCTGTTTTATCAGCACAACCCCTACGGGTGGAACTGGGGCAACATGACCTGGGGCCATGCCGTAAGTAAAGACCTGGTTCATTGGGAAGAACTGGGTGACGCCCTTCACCCGGATGGCCTAGGCACCATCTTTTCCGGTTCGGCCGTGGTGGATGAACAGAATACTGCCGGGTTCCAGCAGGGAGACGAAAAGACGCTTGTGGCCGCCTATACCTATGCGGGGGATACGAACCGCTGGTCAGAAGGCCAAAAATTCACCCAGGCCATCGCCTTCAGTAACGACCGGGGTCGCACCTGGACGAAGTATGAAGGCAATCCGGTGCTGGGACACATTGTCGGCGGCAACCGCGATCCCAAACTCATCTGGCATGAACCGTCGAAACACTGGGTCATGGTGCTGTATCTTGACGAGCACCGCATGGGCATTTTCACCTCAACCGATCTGAAATCCTGGGAACGCCAAAGCGAGTTGGAAAGTTTTTATGAATGCCCGGAACTTTTTCAGTTGCCTGTAGACGACAACAGCGACACGAGGAAATGGATACTGTACGGCGCATCGGGCGAGTACTTTACCGGCGAATTTGACGGCAGAACCTACACACCCGACGGAGATGCGCTCCCGTTCAATTACGGCAATTGTTTCTATGCCTCCCAGACCTTCAGCGATATCCCCCCTGAAGACGGGCGGCGCATCCAGATTGCCTGGGGGCGCACGGGCCATCCTGACATGCCCTTTAACCAGATGATGAATTTTCCCGTGGAATTGACCTTGCGCACCACGGAATCCGGACCACGTCTGTTCGCCTGGCCGGTACACGAAATCGCGTCGCTTCATCAAAAAGAACACGTATTTCCGGTCATGGAACTTGCGGACACTTCCCGCACATTGGAAAACATTGCGGGCGGACTCTACGATATAACCGCTGTCTTTGAGATGGGCAGTGCCGAGGAATCCGGCATCATGGTCTGCGGACTCCCCATCACCTTTTACGCCAAGGCGGGCGAATTGCGCTGCGGGGATAAGACGGCGCCGTTAAAGCCTGACAGCGGGGCAATACACCTGCGTCTGCTGGTGGACCGTCTTTCGGTTGAAATTTTCGCAAACGAGGGACGCGTCTATATGCCCATGTCGCATATACAGGAAGAAACGGACACAGGCCTCGAAGTATTCGCGAAAGGCGGCACTGCCACCTTCAGCAGCCTCACCGTGCATGAACTGGCCTCCGCCTGGAAAACAGGCGAATAAGAAAAGGCAGTCAAGATTTCATGACGCTCCTCGGCGGGAGCCATCCCGTGGACTCTCCTTCTGACAGCGAAATATTCCGGCGGCCACAACTTCGCCTTCTACGCGGTTAGCCCGGTGCGGTAGATGCTCCGGGTCATTTTCATCATGCCGGAAACCAAAGGCATCTCCCTGGAAACCCCGCAGAAAAAAATGGGCATTGAATACTCACCAGAACATATACCCATCCAGCCCGAAGAAATACCCGCCGCTACCGGGGTCCTTGCCCTGATTGGCAAAACGCAAGATATGCGGTCCAGCCTTGAGAGGCGGAATAACCAGACGGATTTCCTCGCCTTTGATGGTGGGACTGTACAGGTTTACCGCTTTCCCAACCGGTTTTCCATCCAGTTCGACCTGAAAAATACCGTAATCGTGGGAGCAGGTCAGCAAAAGCATTAATTCATCCGCTCCTTCTTCGGCAACGTCTATGTTTAGTTCCAGGGACTGATTCGGTTCTGACGGGGTCCACCACAGTTGTCCTTTACCTGTGCCGATACCCTCCTGGAGCGTGATGTCGCCCGCAGTGGCGCTCGCGGCCTCCAGATCGGACTCCGCTTCCACCAGTTTCGACCAGTCCTCATACAGGCGGGCCTTAGCTTCCGGAAGCGGTTGGAACGGTTTGTGCGGTTCCACCTGGTACCAGAAGGCCACGGACGAGAAATCGTCGGCCCGTTCTTCAAACCCGGAGCGCACCGAGCCGTCTTCCTTGAAGGTTACGCCCATGTGCTCGATCTCGAGGCGCAGGGATTCCTTGAAATTAACAGGGTCTGTGATATGCCAACGGTAACAGGTGGTACGGCACAGGGGG
>JAKJCY010000187.1 GCA_022706235.1 Candidatus Hydrogenedentota bacterium
GGAAGCGGAAACCCGCACCATTCTGATTGAGTCGAATGCGGATATCAAACGGCCTCCCGCAAGCATGTTGAAAATGATGCAAATGCTTCTTGTTGAAGAAGGTGTTCAAGCCGGAAAATGGAATTACAACCAACAGATTACGGCAACCAAGCATTCACAGAACATGGGTGGCACCCAGGTTTATCTGAAGGAAGGGGAATCCTTCTCCCTTGAACAGCTGATGAAGGCGATATGCGTTCATTCCGCCAATGATGCTTCCGTTGCCGTTGCCGAAGGCCTCTGGGGCAGCGTGGACAATTGCCTGGTCGCCATGAACCAGCGGGCCGCGGAACTCGGCATGCTAAACACCCGCTTTTACAGCGTTCATGGCCTTCCTCCTGCCGATGGCGTTTCCTTTGACCAGACTACAGCGAGAGAAATGGCGATTCTCGCCCTGAAACTTTTAAAATACCCGAAAATTCTTACCTGGACCAGCATGCGGGAATATGCGTTGCGGCCAACCGATAAACCGAAGGAAAGCACCAACAAATTGCTGAAAGAACTGCCGGAATGCGACGGATTAAAAACCGGGTATATCCGTGCCGCGGGCTTTTGCCTGACGGCCACGGCGCAACGCAATGGCATCAGACTGGTTGCGGTGGTCATGGGCAGCGACAAAACAGGAAGGTTCACCCATACCAAAAGCCTTTTGGAACAAGGCTTTCAAATGGTCACCCGCGTACAACCGGTTCAAGCCCGTATGCCGATTGGGAAGCCTGTTCCTGTCGATAAAAGCATGGATGAAGAAGTGCGCCTCCTGGCAAGAGACGCCATCGAAGTTATTGTACGCGTGGTAGACGCGGATAAACTCACGCTGAATGTCTCGGCGCCCGTAAAATTGGAAGCCCCGCTGGAAGCCGAAACGGAAATTGGCACCGTCAAACTAATGCTGCACGGCAGAGAATTGGGGAGCAGTCCCCTTATCCTTGACCGTTCCGTGGAGAAAATCCGTCTGACCGATTACGGGTTCGGCTGCATGGGCAGAAAAGAGTAGTACCGTGTCGGCCTCCATTCGCATCGAAATTTTCGCCCCTGATTGCGGGCGTGTCAACCTCATTTATTACTTCAGGAGAAATGTAAAGCCGTGTTAACTCTGTTGCTTTCCTGTGCCATATTGACTTCATTTATGGATCCGCCACAGATCATAATTCAGCCCGGAAACGCGTTCGTTGCTTCGACCAGGCGTTTCCAGGGGATTCCCAGCCTGGCCCGCGCACCGGAAGGACGCCTGTGGGCAACCTGGTACGGCGGTCCAGGGACAGGGGAAGATGAAACCAACTACGTAATTCTGGTTACCAGCGGGGACCAGGGCCGCACGTGGTCCGATGAAATACTTTTGGTGGACCCGGATAAAGAGGGTCCTGTGCGTGCCTTTGACCCGAATATATGGCTTGACCCGACAGGACGTCTCTGGCTTTTCTGGGCCCAGGCAGTCGGCCATGACGCGTCCACGGGCGGCGTATGGGCCATAACCACCAACACGCCGGATAACCCTTCCCCTGCCTGGTCCGCCCCTCGCAGAGTCACGGACGGCGTCATGATGGGCAAGCCAACAGTGCTCTCTTCCGGCGCCTGGGTACTTCCCGCGTCCACCTGGCGCGAAACCGACAACAGTGCCCGCCTGATTGTGTCCGCGGATAACGGTGCCACATGGACCCTTCACGGTGCCTGCAATGTGCCCGGGAAGGCGCGGGCCTTTGATGAGCACATGGTTGTGGAGAAAAAAGACGGCCGCCTCTGGCTGCTGGCGCGTACCGCCTACGGCATCGGGGAAAGTATTTCCGAAAACGGGGGCATCACCTGGCCTGAACTGACGCCGTCGAATATCGCCCATCCAAGCGCGCGCTTTTTTATCCGGCGCCTGCAGTCAGGAAATCTGCTTCTGGTCAAGCATGGCCCTATAAAGGAACAAACGGGGCGGTCCCGTCTGACGGCGTTTTTGTCCGAAGATGACGGCCAATCCTGGCCGTACAGTTTGTCACTCGACGAGCGGGAAGGCGTTTCGTATCCCGATGGCATACAATCCCCTGACGGCGCCATTTACATCACCTATGATTTCGACCGCACGGGAGCCCGGCAGATTCTGATGGCCGTATTCACCGAAGAGGATGTGAAAACCGGCGAAGGCAGGTCCGACGCGTATCGTCTGCGTTGTATCATAAACGAGCCGAAATAAACAGCACGGCACCGACAGGCGTATTCTCCTCGATGAGGATTGAGCCTGCAGCATCCTGTTTCAGGGCATAAAACTGTCCGTCCACGCGGGACGTTCGGGTGCGGCTTCAGAAGCGAGTAACGCACGCCAGGCCTCATCAGTCAGACGATCGCCCATGGGGTGTTTGAATTCATAGTAGGAAAGCGCCGGACCCGCGGCCAGGAAAATATCCCCCGTAGTTGTAGGGCATGCCACCACAATAAGGTCTACTTCCCCCACACCCTCCTCGACGACCCGGCCTTCGTTGCCGTGAGTGTGGACATCGGCCACGAGGGTGGTTTTAACGCCCTGCTCCGCCACGCCGACCACCGCGTATTCAAGCAAGGCGCCGAAATCCTTGATGAACTGAATGTCGTCTTCCGTAAGCGCGTCGCCGACCAGTTGTTTGTTGGCGATTTGAATGAGCGTTTCGAGTATTTCCTCAAGACTCAGCAGGCGCGCTTCCGCCGTTTCGGACAAGGCGTCCAGGTCCAGCAGGCCGAGGCGCGTCATGCGGGTAAGGGCGAGCAGTTGCCCGAAGAACTCCGGCACCGGTTCCACATAGCCCGGCGGTATCTCCGGGATGTAAGTATAACCGGGGGTGGAACTTTGCTTGGCGTAGAGAATGGTATCGTGGCGTAGTTCCGTCCAGGACGCCAACGCGGCCTGGAGTTCCTTGTCTTCCCATGCCGGGGTACGCATGAAGGCTGGATAGCCTTCGGGGAAGGGTCGCGTAAGGGTTCGCAAAGCATAGAGCCAGCCCCAGTACAGATTGCGGTTCCAGTCGGTTTCATCGAAGGCGGCGAACTCGGTCTGGAGTTCACTGAAGGCCTTGTCGAAATCCACGTACTCCGTGTCGCCTTCGGCGACGAGAAGGGCATAGGCGCGCGGGGAACCCATGACGGCCATGACATCCAGGCCGCGCGGATAACACCGGGCCAACCCGCCGCCCGTTTCGCCCAGCGTGAACGGAAATCCCGATCCCGTATAATCGAGCACCTCGGGAAACACAAGATGCTGAAACATGTAGGAGTCAGGAATGAACCGTTGTCCCATGAAGCGCATCCCCTGGGTCTTTACCAAGGCTTCGTTTAGCGACTCGGGCGTGATGGGCGGCGTCAGGTAGATGTTGCCCGTACCCCCGTAAATCTGCGGCATGCGCAGTTGCGCCAGTTCCTTTCTCAGTTCAAACAACGCGTTCTCTTCCTCCAGGACCGCCGTGTCGAAGTCGGCGCCGAACACCGTATTTGCCGCCTGCATATACTCGAATGGGGTCAGGTCGTCCGCGAGGCCGACATAAAACGCGGTCACGGCGTACATCCGGTCCCATACCTCGCGGCCCAAGCGTCCGTCGGCAACCGTCACCTCTTCCAGCGCACGGGCAAGCAGGACCGCCTGCAGGGTTTGAATATCGGCGTCATAGGGGCTGATCAGGGCCTCCCCGGTCGGTCCCCAAGACTCATGGCCTTTAAGCAGAAACGCCATGCGCCCGTACCACATCAACCCTTTGAAATACCGTTCCAACGTCTCGCTGCGCGTGTAATGGCCGCGCGGCACATATTGGGAGTAGTCTTCCTGATAGATAAACAAGGGGCTTTCGAAATACCCGCCGTGATCGGCGATCAGGGCCAGCTCCGCGTTCACCGTATCCGCCACAAGTTCCGGCGTATCGGCCGTTTCATCGAGAACCCGGGCCGCCACGGACAAAAAGGCCACGTTCCGTTTGGACGCTTCCTTAAGATTATCCTCGGCAGCGGCATAACCGGATTGCGCCTGCTGCAGCAGCACGTCCGTAAGGGCCTTGATGTCGTCAAAAAACTCGGTTTCCTCCACCTCTTTCAGCGACTCATCGAATTGGACATGGTACAGGTGCAGCAGCGTATCGGAGGTAATGAAGATGGGGATTTCAGCTTCGTACAGAATTTGATACGGTAAGATGATATCGTCGTTCTCCTCCAAACCAAAAACATGCTGCGCCCAGTCGTGCTCCAAAAGGGCGAAACCGTTAGTGGACAGCAGTGTATCGGCACTGGAAATGTCAAGCAAGGTATCCACGGAGGCATAGTTCGGTATCTCTTCCACCGCGATGGGCAAGGCATAAGTGGGCGCGTTTGGCACGATAGGATTTTCGTACGGCACATAATACTTCGCCAGGGAAGGTTTTTCTCCTTCACCTTCTCCTTCGCCCTCGGCGGGTGCGGTGGGCACCCAGCAAAGCGGCGGCGGCAGGAGCGGGTCATAGCCATAATATTCGCCGTTCTGCCACAGGTAGGCTGCCCGTATGGCATAGGCCATCGGCATCGTGCCGTGCTGCCATGCCGCCAGGCAGGCAATCGCTTCACTCATGATGAACCGGGAATCACCATCGGAATCCGCCGGATGAATGGCCGTGGTTTCCCCTTCCACAGGGATTTCTCCCTCAAAGGGGGTCTCGCCCTCGCCTTCATGAACGACCTCTCCCTCTCCGGGCGTTTCGCCTTCCCCTTCATGGAAGAACTCCCCTTCTTCCGGTTCCCCTTCGCCTTCTTGCGGGGGTCCACCGCCCACTTGCAGGCAAATGGCATCGAAAGCCATATCCGCCCCGCCCAGCGATGGATTGACAAACTCCAGTATATGAGCGGTGCCATCGGCAAAAGCCGATACATCCACCGAGCGTTCCAGATAGACGCCGCCGGTAGTATCGCCTGGCAGCGTCAATTCATCGACCAGAATGCCCGAAAGATAAATTCCCACATAACCGAACGCTTCGGCACTCGCCGAATAGGAATAGGTCAAATGTGCCAGGGTGGCACTTGGCACCTGAATCTCCTGACCAAAAGCCAGGACATCGTCCGTCACCCTGGAATAAAAGCGCACCCAGTAATCCCCCAGGTAAGGCGCTCCCCCATCGCATGTTTCCGCATTACACAACAAATTACCCGGGGAGGAAATGGAATCCGCCCAAAATAATTCGAGGTCACCCGAATCGAATATCGGGTCCATAACCAGGTTCTCCGGACAGAAGGATTCTCCCTCGCCTTCCGGGACTCCTACATCCAGGGTCATCTTGATGGCATAAGGGTCGAGCCGCCCTTTGCCGGGGTTGCAGGTAGTCCAGGCATAACTGAACGAACCGTGGCGCAAATACTGCCAGCCGATGATGGGCATGCTCAGGCCCTTTTCCCAACCCGCATGCAGCGCCGGGTTGAATAGAATGAGTTCCCCGATGGTAACGGGCAGGCCGCAGGCGGCATCTTCATAATAACAGTCCACCTGGTAATCAAGATGGACCACGCTGACCTGGTCGGCGGGCAGTTGTTCCTGCAGGTCGGCCGGCCAGACCTCGCCGCCAATCATGCCGTAGGCATAAACCCATGGGCGATCTGAGATGCGCCCGGCCAATCGGTACGCGAGGTCCAGCCCGTCCCTTGTCTCATTCCCGTCTTCATCCGGATCGGTTTCATCCATGCCCAGGGCGGCTTCTTCAACGTCCGCAAGCAGATCGCCATCGAAATCATTTTCGACCGGGAGATAATAGTACTCCTCCAGGCATTCTCCCTCGCCCTCTTCACCTTCCGCAGCCACTGCGAAACACGTTGGCACTCCTGTCACCATGACAGGAACGGTCAGCACAAGAATACAGCCGAGTTTCCGTATTCCGTCGGATACGGCCGCTAACGCCCATTTTAATGGTGTATTCATTTCGAGGCTCCTTGAAACGGATGTTCTCATCTCTGCTCCAGCCATGTACCCGGTCTTCAAACCGCCAAAACGAATTGGAATTGAATCACTCAAAAACCGAACATGTCCTTCTTCGTGGGCAATGGCTGTGCGCTTACTGTTCTATGGCAAGAGCGCAGGTTGCGGGCACTCGCCGTGGTAAATTCCTTTTTTGCATCTTTCTTTATTATACTCCAAGTTCATAATAATCGCCAGAGATTCATTTTCAGACACTTCTTACGCTCAAGGGCAATAAGGCTTACCAGTGTGCGGGGCGGCCGAATACCCCCTTTCTGTTCACCCTGACTCCCACACAGGGGAGGGCGGAAAATCGGAGAGGCAGCAAGAGGCCATTTCCACAGTTCTTGTCCTTAATAAACGTACGCCGACAACACGGTTTCGTGCATACGGATTTTGGTTTACCGCACTTTATTGCGTACCGTGACAGGGATTGTTTATACTTGGATAGTGCCATTGTTTCTTAAGGAATCCAATTCAGGATAACTAACAACTCGGGAGAAAAGGCTATGCATAAGCAGTTAAAACCGTGGTTTCTTTGTTTTCTTTTCTGTGTCGCCCTATTACCTCTCCTTTTAGCGGCCTGCAGCAAGCCCGCACCCGCGCCTGCGGCACCCGCTGCGGAAGTATCCAAGACCGCTGAAAAAGCGCCAGCCCCTGCCGCGGAACCTGCGGCCGAGCCGGTGGATAAACCCGCTGCTGAAGCAGCCCCCCCCCCGGCGGAGGTCATTGAACTTTCTTACAGTGTCTTTTTTCCCCCGACCCATGTGCAGTGTCAAGAGGCTGAGGGCTGGGCAAGGGAGATAGAAAAACGCACGAATGGCCGTGTCAAAATCACGATATACGCTGGAGGCACCCTGACTCAGGCGCCACAGGTATATGAAGGCGTCGTCTCCGGCATTTCCGATTTGGGCATGAGTTGCCTCGCCTACACCCGCGGCCGGTTCCCGCTGCTGGAAGGCCTTGATCTTCCCCTCGGGTATCCGAACGGGTTGGTCGCCACAAGGCTTGCCACAGAGATGGTGAAAAAATATGCGCCGGCGGAAACCGCAGACACGCATATTTTGTTGCTGCATGCCCATGGCCCGGGCATGCTGGCAAGCAAGAAACCCGTGCGCACCCTTGACGACATGAAGAATCTCAAGGTGCGCGGCACCGGCCTTTCAGCCAAAATTATCGAAAACCTGGGCGGCGTGCCTCTCGGCATGAGCCAGCCTGAAACCTACGAGGCGTTGCAGAAGGGGGTTGTCGAAGCGACATTCTGCCCCGTGGAAACCCTGAAGGGTTGGAAGCAAGGAGAAGTCATTTCGTATGTGACGGATACTGCTGTCATCGGTTACACGACGGCCATGTTTGTCTCCATGAACAAGGCAAAATGGGAAAGCCTTCCTGCGGATATTCAGGCTGTCTTCACTGAAGTAAGCGCCAAGTGGATTGATCGTCACGGCAGTGCCTGGGACTTGGCGGATGCGGAAGGCATGCAGTTTATTCAGTCGCTCAGTCGCGAGACGATCATGCTTGATGAGGCGGAAAAGGCACGCTGGACGGAGGCCGTAAAACCGATTCTCGACGAGTATGTCGCCAATTGCACCAAGGCGGGACTTCCCGGCGCCGAGCTGTTGGCCGATTTGCAGGCCGGAATCGCTGCAAGCATGCCCAAATGATGAAAGACAATCCGCACCGTGTTTCGGCAAAATGCTTCCGTACAATCGCGTACGGATGGTCCGCACTACGCCTGGTTGTATTGGCCTTTGCCGCTATCTCAGGCGCTGCGGTCCTTGCCATTATGGCGGTTACATGCGTTGATGTCGCCCTGCGGGCGGCCGGCCGTCCCTTTACCGGCGCTTATGACCTCGTCCAGATTGCCGGCGCCATCGCAATCGCCGGCGCGCTTCCCTATACAACGGCGGTCAAGGGGCATGTGGCGGTAGAGTTCTTTTTTCAGAAACTAAACCGGGCAGGGCGTATTCTTCTGGACACCGTTTGCCGCCTGGCGGTTATGGCCCTGTTCAGCGTCTTCTCCTGGCAATGCGTGCTGCATGGTAACACCCTGAAGAGGACCGGGCAGATTTCCCTGACCCTGGGTATTCCCCTCTTTTGGCTGTCCTACGTTATTGCCGCCGCCTGCCTGATTACCACGCTGGTGGTTCTTTATAACCTGCTGCATCCGGGCCGGGAGATGATCAAACCATGACACCGATACAAGCCGGTATTGCAGGGTGTATTGCCTTGCTGGTTTTCCTGGCCGCCAGTATGCCGGTCGCTTTTTCCATGGCCCTGGTGGGTGTGGCCGGTTTCGCCTTTCTGGTCACCCCTACCGCAGCCTTGAGCATGGCGACCACCGACCTCTATGAGACGTTCTCATCCTATAGTCTGACGGTTATCCCCCTTTTTGTGTTGATGGGACAGGTTTGTTTCCATGTGGGTATCAGCCGCCGCCTCTTTCACGCCGCTTATCAATGGCTGGGCGCGCTTCCGGGCGGCCTGGCGATGGCAACGGTGGGAGCGTGCACCGCCTTCGGCGCGATATGCGGGTCGGGACC
>JAKJCY010000188.1 GCA_022706235.1 Candidatus Hydrogenedentota bacterium
GCCGGCTTCATTGGCCACGCCGCCGCCGCTGACAGAGGCTTCATTGCCGTAAATATAACAGTTTACCACATCCGGCGCGGACTGCCAGTTATAAATACCGCCGCCACGATAGGTGTGATAGACTCCCGAAACCCCCGAAGCATTACCGCCCGTGATATGAAATCCATCCAGACGCGCATTAACCGTGGCCGCCGTATTGCGGCCAAACACCACCACATGGAAGGCTTTCGAACCGCCACGTGACGTGGTGCCGTCAATGACGGCCACATTCTGAGCCAGCACGCGCTGGCTGCGCGCCGTTTCCTGTTTGCCGGCGCCGCCGCGCCAGCCTTCGAACCCGCCGTAGACCTGGACATTGTCCTTCATGACCAGTGACCCGAGGGAACCGCCCCAGGACTCATTGCGCTGCTCACCGTAATATACGGGCGAACCGATAGGTCCACCTGCAACCCACACCTCGCCACCACCGGCGGCTCGCGCCGCGTCAATGGCAGGCTGGATGGTGGTGAAGGCGTTCTGCCAGGTTGTGCCGTTGCCGGCGCCTGTGGCGGACTTGTCCACGCGCCAGATCTGGGCATCCGCCGAGGACGCGGCGAACAGCACCGCTGCCAGGCATACTAAAAACAGTACAGACAAATAACGTGATTTCATAAGCTAAGACTCCTTACGTTGTTGTTTTATCGGAGACGCCGTGCCCGGCAAAAAAGTACTCCACAGACCCGGGGAAAAAATACCCTTCCTCGCCGTTGTTAGTGACCGCGCACTACTCCGATGCCTCACATTACCACTCCCTGATGAAGAGACCACAATATCGCGTGGCTGTTTACCGCTGCATTGTATACCAGCCACCTCTTTACCCTAATCTATCACATATTTCTTCATAAAGTATACGTCAAAGGGCGGAAAAAGTCAAGTGCTATAAGTGCCTGTACAGAAAAGTAATACCTATCCTTTTATATAGTAATTTGAGGCTCTATATCCATATCTATACCTTATGTAAATATTCGCAGCACGGCTTACCGTTTGCAACTCCTCTACAAAACCAATCCGGTGTCATGCCGTTTTTTTTTTCGAACGAGGCACGAGTCCGGAAATCCAAGTTAATCCACCGGCTGTACCGTTCCGTCGTTTTCTTTTGCTTATCAAGAAATCATCCTCTATTCGTTTTATCTGAAAAGCGCTTTCGGGCTACGTCATTCCGTTTTTTTCGCGCCAACAGACTTATGTCAAAGTATTGACTGCATATGCGCGAAAAGACCGGAATCCAGGTTCAGAAGACGTTGGAAGGTAATAAACGGTGAAGCGTGAAGGGGCCGTGCGATACATTCAGGCGCTTCCATCTGGATGCCGGTCTTTTTCGCGGTTTATCGGACAATACCTACACAGGAGCCCCAGGCCGCGAAAAAACCGGCATGACACGGGTCGGGTCGTGATAACAACTGGCTGGAAAACGTTGAGAATATGTATACTATATCGGCATTCATCAGGCCCCTTTTCGGGGTCTTCCTCATACCACCGGCTTTGCCGGTGGTTCTATGATTCTTATATAAAACCAATTCGGCGTCATGCCGGTTTTTGCCGGACCTGTCGAGCAAGACCGCAAAAATCGGGGACAGCAACCGGCGCGGCTCAAGGTCTACCCCCATCGTTTCCAGACTTTTTGCGCGCGCCGATTACAGTCCCCATTTTTGCTTTATGGCCGAAGCGCGTGTTGAACGTGTTCGCACAACATGGGCAGCAATTCCGCCTCAAACCAGGGATTGTCCCGCAGCCAGCGATTGTTCCGGAAGGAGGGATGGGGCAAGGGAACATATTCCGGAGCATACTCGCGCCAATCCCAGACAGTTTTCATCAGGGTGGATTTCGCTTTGTTGCCGAGATAGGCCCGCTGGGCATAGGTCCCCGCCAACACGGTTAACTTTATCTGAGGCAACAGGGGCAGCAGTTTGGGCAGCCAAAGGGAGGCGCATTCCGGCCGGGGCGGCAAATCCCCGCCCCGGGGAGTACGTCCGGGATAACACAATCCCATGGGAATGATGGCAATGCGGGCATCATCATAAAACGTGTCCCGGTCCAATCCCAGCCACAGGCGCAGCCGGTCGCCGCTCGGGTCGTTCCAGGGGATGCCGGTCTCATGCACGCGGGTCCCGGGCGCTTGTCCCACGATCAACAGGCGTGCGGTCACCCGGGCGCGTACGACAGGCCGGGGTTCAAAAGGCAGAACCCTGGCGCAGCAACGGCAGGCACGGATTTGGTTGAGCAGGCGCTCAAGGGCCTGCTGAGAAGTGTCTATGTCGTGGGGCATGGCCATGATTCCAGGGGTGCGACAGGGTTTTGGTTCGGGCGGATTATTGAAAGAAAGGACCCAAGGGACTCAAAGGACATAAAGGACTGTAGAGCACACCGCGGATAGGTATCTCCTTTATGTCCTTTGAGTCCTTTAAGTCCTTTGCTTCAAAAAACTTCCAAAATCAACCGCTGTTCTTACTGCAGCGCGGGCGGCGGTATGGCCTCGCCCGCGAACTGGGCGAGCCGCTCGGGCGCGGAATAGCTTCCATAGAAGGCGGCGTTGCCGTCAAGCCAGAGGTACAGGGTCCGCCATTCGGCATCGGACAGGCGCAGTTCCGCCGCATGATTTGCGTCGTGGAGAATCGCCGTCAGCGGGCTGAGGTCGGCGGGCATCTCGCCCGGCCGCGTGACAATGACGCTGATGCTGTCACCGCCCCATTCGTACCAGCGCGCGAAAGGTCTCAAGGCCGCATAGGTCCCGGTGAACTCATCGGCGGCGGCATTGACCAGGCGCGGTTGTGCGGCGCCGCCGCCGTCGTGGCAGCGCGCGCAGTGGGCGTCCAGAATGGGCTGGACCAGCCGGGGGAAACTCCAGGGCAGGGAACCATCGGGGCCGGGCGTAATCTCCGAAGCCTCGCGGCGGAAAGCGATCTGTTTTCCCGGGGCGGCAGTACCGGAACGTTCGGGTGATTCGTGACACCCGATGCAACTGCGCCGTTCGCCGGGCTGCAAGTACACGGCGCTGCGCATGCCCTGCACGGCGCGGCCGGAATCGTCAATGGCTTGAAAGGCGAGCGGCTTGCCGGCGGGTGCGCGGAACCGGGCGGAACCATCCGCCTCGACGGGTACCGATCCCAACAGCATGCGCGCGGACTCGGCGTTCGCATAGCCGATGCGCGGCTGGTTGGCCACGTGGGTCTCGCTTTTGGGCAGTAGTTGATAGATATGCAGGGCGGTGATGGGCCGGTCTTTCGGAAAGGGCAGATGGCTTTCATACACATTGGCCAGTATAAACTCACCGGTATCGCCCATGCCGGAATCGAGCCGGCTCGGCAGCGCGGGCGGCGCGGGACGCGGCGCCAACGGGATGGGATACATGGAGGAGATGCCGGGTCGCCGGTAGAGGAGTTCCAGGTTGCCGAATCGGTCGAAGAGGTAGAGGCCTGTTTCGGTGTCTTCTTTCGTCAGCGCGCTCATGCCGGGAAGAGGATCAAAACTGAAACTGACGAGGAAATAGTTCTCCGAAAGGGGCCACGGGCTATGATAATAGGATTCGGGCCACACATCGGGTGTCTCCGGGAAACACACTTCCGGCGTGAGCGCTTCAATGGAAACGAAATCATCCTCGCCGGTCATCGGGTCAAAGGCCGCCTTCGCGGGATCGAACAACACGAGCGAACCGCCCACGTTGGCGTGATGCGCCCCGGCGAGAAAAGCCAGCCGCTTCGAGCCGGGCACGGGATGGGGCTGGTAACACGCGTTGATGCGCTGCGTGTAATTGCCGAAGACCTGTCGCGTTTCCGTGCCGTCCGGGTTGGTGGTCCAGATGCCATGGAAATGGGCGGCCGACCGGTCCACGTAGTCCCAGCGGATGTAGGCGATGCGCCCGTCGTGCAGCACCTGCGGATGCCATTCGCTGGTCTCGTGAGCGGAAAGACGCCGTACCGTCCCGTTCGGGTCCAGCCGGTGCAGCGTGTGGGCGGGCAGCGGCTCCCAGGGATTGTTGCAGCGCGTGAAGCCGCCGCGCCGGGTGGACATGAAGGCGATGCCGCCGTCGGGCAGCGGGCAGGGATCGAAGTCATCGTCGGGGCCGTCGGTCAACGCGCGCAGATTCCCTCCGTCGGCGTCCATCGCGCACAGATGGAAACAGCGCCGCTCTTTGGAATAGAACTCCGGCTTCTCGCCCTCGGCACGCGGTGCGAAGGCGAAGTAGAGGGTCTTCCCATCGTATGACAGGGCCAGCGTGGTGTAGTTGCCGCGCGGCAGCCGGCCCCCGATCAGTTCACGGACGTCAAACGAACTGCCGGGACGCTCCAGCACATAAATGCCGCCGCCCTCAATGTCCCCGTAGTCGTAGTAATAACCGAGGTACTCATGCAGCATCTGGCAGATGAAGCGCCGGCGCTGCATGAAAACCAGGGGCGTGTCGGCGACCAGCGGATTCTGCAGCGCTATCTCCCGCGTGAACCAGCGCAGTTCGTAATACAGAACGGCGCGCCGGGCGGCATCCATCGTTCCCGCCCGGGCGACCTCCGCGGCAAAGTACGCGAGCCGGTCCTGTCCTTCCGCCGGGGACAGGTCCGCATACAAGAAGTTGGCACGCGCCAGTGCAGCCTCCAGCGATGCGATACTACCCGCTTCACGTCCCAGGCGCATTTCCTGCCGGCGCCAGTCTTCCTCGACGACCTGCCGGAGCGGGTTCTCCTCTTCCGGTTCTTCCGCCTGCGCGAAGGTTGACGGGGAACACGCAGCGACGCACATCAGGTAGAAAATAAGGAGGCGGCATTTTCGTTTCATGCTTTATTCCCATCGTTGAGCCGGGACCGTGATCCCAAAAACGGCAATCGGATTCAGAAGCGGTTTTTAAACCAAAGGACTTCAGATTTCCTGATCCCGACAGGATTTTTCAATGATTTTTCGGAATCCAGTTTGGCACTTTTTTGAAGTCATCTTCGTATAAGATCGCAAGAAAGGGACAGACAACGAAATAGCCAATAGCAGCAAAGGGCATCCATTCTTCGTCTCTGATGGCTATTTCGTCATCAGTCCCTTTTTGCTCCGTCTTTTTATTTGTTTACCGGTGCCATGCGCATTTCCAACGAGGTCAGGAAGTCTGAACTTAAAGACATAAAAGACCAAAAGGACTGCAAAACGCTCTCTTGATTGTATCTCCTAATGGGGTCGTCCTTTAAGTCCCTTAAGTCCTTTAGGTCCTTTCTTTTTACAGGCGTTTTCGGCGTTAACTGCCGTATCCGGAATTATACCTGACGCAGATGTCGTCCACAACAAGAGATGCTTTTTTGTCAGGGAACGGCCTGAAACGCGTCAAGGGCCAAGAACCGGAGACTTTTCAGGCCGTGCCGCTTGACCAACCCCGTCACCCTCACACCCCCGCATCAGTTCCCGCGTGCCAGTTTTATCAACAAATCGGGAACGACCCCCATCCGCACCGGTTTCTCCACCACTTCGCAAAATCCAAAGTCAAGGGCGGAAGCCCGGGTAATGCCGCTGGCGAACCCGGAAAGCAGTGCGACCGGCAGGTCGGGCCGCACCTCATGCAGCGCCCGGCTGATTTCCACGCCGTTCATGCCCGGCATGATGTAATCCACCAGGGCCACATCCACCGACACGGGGTTTTCCATGAAATATTGGAGGGCTTCCACGGGTTCATTGAACGCATGAACCGTGAATCCGTTCTGCGCGAGTTCCATACGGAGCAGTGTCACGAAATCATCCGTATCGTCAATGAGAAGCACGGAGAGCCCCGCGCCGGAAATGGATTTGGGCTGGGCGTCCGGCTCGGGGTTCCTTTCCCCGGACCAGGGCCAGTAGATATCTATGCGGGTGCCCCTGCCCGGAGCGCTTTCCACTTCGATCTGTCCGCCCGCGCGAAGCACCGCGCCATGTACCTCGGCCAGGCCGACACCGACACCCTCCCCCATGTTTCGGGTGGTGAAGAAGGGGTCAAAGATGCGCCGCTGCACTTCGGGCACCATGCCGCACCCCGTGTCGGAAACCCGCAGCAGCACGTAATCCCCGGGCGACAGGGTTCCGGTGGTGACATGACGTTCCTGGGCAACCCGCGCGTTTGTCAGAATAATTTCGAGGTCACCGCCGCCGGGCTCCATGGCACGAACCGCGTTATCCACCAGGCCTTCCACCATCCGCTCGAAAGCGCCTGGCTCCGCCGTAATGACTTCGCTTTCCAGATCGATGTTCTCTTTCAGAAAAATATTACCGGGAAGGCGGTTGCGCAGGGTTTCGACTTGCCCCTGGAGCAGCGGAGCGATATACAGCGGACCGCTTACGCCCGACTTCTGCCGGGCGAAGGTGAGCAGGCGCTTGATCAACGCGGCGGAGCGGTTGGCATTGCGCGTAATGACTTCCAGGCTCTGGTGGACGGGGTCATGTTCGTCAAGAAGTTGCAGGCCCATTTCACTGCGCCCGAGTATGATGGCCAGCGTGTTGTTCAAATCGTGGGCGATGCCGCCCGCAAACGTGGCCAGGGTCTCCATCTTCCACACCTGCTGCACCTGCTCTTCCAGTTCCACCTCGCGGGTGATGTCACGGCTTACCCCCACATAATGCGTAACCTTGCCCGTTTCGGTTTTGATGGACGAGATGGTGCTGTATTCATGGACCAGGGCTCCGTCTTTGCATCGTACAACAAGGCGTCCCCGCCACAACCCTTTGTCAAGAACGGTCTGTGCTATACCCTCATACCGGGCGTCGTCCTGCAGCGCGGCAACCAGTATGCGCGGGTTCTTGCCGTTTATATCGGTGCGGCTGTAGCCCGTCCGTTCTTCAAACGCGGGATTGACATACTCGATCAACCCGTCCCGGTTCATCACAATAATGCTTTCCGCCGCGCTGTTGATGGCGCCGGTGAGCAGGCGCTGCTCCTCCTCGGAACGCAACTTATCCGTGATATCCCTGGCAAGCACCGTCACGCTGGATACATTCCCTGATTCATCGAACACCGGATAGGTGGTGACGTCATAACTGCGGTCCTTAACCGTCATGCGGGCCGTGTTCGGGTCGTCCCCTCCAAAGACTTCCAGGGCATGCGCCTTGCCCGTTTCAAACACCGCTTCCGGCAGCAGGGTCCGGAGATGCGCACCCACGCAGGTGAGCCCCTCGCCGCCGAACAACCGGGCGAAAGTATCGTTGTGCGCCAGCACAAACCCTTCCTTGTTGGTCAGAAACACGGGCGAGTTCAATGCGTTCAGGATCGTCTTGTTTTCTTCTTCCCGGGCAAGGGCCCGGGCCGCCGCTTCCTGGTGGCCCCGCATCTCGCTATCCAGCTGGCGGTTCTTTGCTTCAAGTCGCAGGTTGGCACGATGGGCGTCATAGAGGGCGACAATCAAGCCTACCAACAACGCCGCTGCGGAAGCCACGAGCAGCGTGTTCAACACCAAATCGTTCAGAAACGGGAGGTCGGGAAGCAAACCGGCGAGTTGGTCGTTCCACAGGGTTTTCACCACGTCAAAGGCCCGGGTAAAAATATAGGTAATGCCGGCCAGGTACACCCAGCGAAGGGCGGTGCGACTGATACGAAGCCGGTTTGAAAACGTTATCAACCCGTAGACCAGCAGAAATGAGCCCAAAAAGCCCGCAATACTGTTGACCGAGAACAAGCCGTGAAGCGAAAAATATGGTACTTTATTTACCCATTGTTCCCAGTCGCTCCGGATGGCGAAGTCATTGACAAGCACCGATATCTCCACCAGCACCCCAAGTAAAATGATTAACGCCGAAAGGCGCAATCCATGCCGATGTTGTTGCGTAGTCTCCATCATGGCGTACCGCATCCTTTACCAGCAAGGTTTATCTGAATACTGAAAAGGACTCCTGTCTACTAATTTTTATGCTTCGCAGAACTCTTTCGGATTGTTCATACCGAAAAGTATACCTCAAAAGAACCTGAAAATAAACATTTTTCATATCCCAAAGGAAAACGCACCGGTTTACGCTGTACTGGCACTCATACCACCTGCGGCACCCTGCTTTCAGGCCTTTTTGACGACAGGCCGCATTCGAAACGGCATATATTGGGGGGGGCTTTCTGACGAACGCGCCCGGCAAGGACCAGCGGGCAGCGTCAGAGGGTATCTGGCTTCAACAGGAAAGGAAACGCGGATATGAACCTTGGAGATACTGCCAGGGGTGCACCTTGGATGACCCCTGAAGAACGACGCCACACCAGGAAGTTTGTTGCTGCCGTCAACCGGTTGTTTCAAAAACGGGGCGTGGAGGTGACGCCGTTTCTGGCACTGCGTGTTACGGATGTGGCGGTGCACCACTTGTTGGTTCGAAGGCTGGAAAATACCCTCGCGCTGGATTCGGCGGCGGGGGAAGCGACACCGCCCGGGCCGGTATGCAGCCCCGCCCTCGCGGACCAGATCGGCAAGGCACGGGAACGCCTGCGCAAAGCCGTGCGCGAGATTGAAGACGCCTGCGCCCGCGCGGG
>JAKJCY010000189.1 GCA_022706235.1 Candidatus Hydrogenedentota bacterium
TCACCTTCAACGGGCACTTCGCCTTCGCCTTCGACCGGGACTTCCCCTTCACCTTCGATAACCACCGGTGGAATAACAAAGGTGTCATCGCCTGAAATGGGTTGTGTCGGACCATCGAGACTGACTTCACCATTTACCACGTAGGTGCCATCGGGGCCACTGACTTCGTACCCGACGGTAACCGGGGCGGAACCCATGCCCCACCACGAGACCTTACGATTGGTATTATCCCACGCCCCATTGGAGCCGGTAATGTTCGAAACGGTCAGCCCTGCGGGAATATAATCTTCAGCACCCCATACGGAGGTCCCGGGCAGGGGGGTAATCACTATGGTCGCGGTCAAGCCGACAATCGTACGCACCGCCGCAGTTTCTTCTTCCCCTTCAGCCGGTACTTCACCTTCACCCTCTACGGGCACTTCGCCTTCGACCGGTGCTTCACCTTCACCCTCTACTTCGCCTTCCGGGATGGGCGTAAATACACAACCCGTAGCGGGATCACAGGTGTCTTGTGTGGCGGGGTCGCCGTCATCACAGACAACCGCTTCGTGGGCACATCCCGTCGCCGGGTCGCAGTTATCCGTTGTGCACGCATCACTGTCATCACAGTCTATGGCAACATTCGCACAACCCGTCGCGGGGTCGCAACTGTCATCGGTGCACGCGTCGCCGTCATCGCAGTCGATGGCCGTGTTCACACAACCCGTAGCCGGGTCGCAACTGTCATCGGTACACGCATTACCGTCATCGCAGTCTATTGGCGCATTCACGCACCCTATCGCCGGGTCACAACTGTCATCGGTGCATGCGTTGCTGTCATCACACACCAGCGGCGTTCCCGCAACACACCCCGTCGCCGCGTCGCAGGTTTCTGTCCCGTTGCACACATTGTTGTCATCGCACACCAACGGCGTGCCCGGCAAGCATCCTTCCACGGGATCACAGGTTTCCACACCATTGCAGAGGTCAGCGTCGGCGCAATCCTCGTCATCAACGCAGGCCGGACCGCCGATTACGAATTCACTATCCCCCGTAATCGCCTGTGTCGGCCCGTCTAAGCTGAGTGAACTATTTGCCGGGATGGTATAAGTACCATCGGGCCCCTGCACCTGGTACCCGACGGTGGCGGGCAGACTTGCGCCCAACCCCCACCAGGACACTTTCCGGTTACCGGCGTCATAGGCGCCGTTCGTACCCGTAACACTACCGGCTACATATTCCAAGCCCGCCGGGATATAGTCTTCAAGCCCCCAGACGCTGACACCGGTAGCCGAAATCACAATGCTCACAGTAGTGCCACTAATTGTTCGAACTGCGGAACCTGTCGCCGCGTCAGCCGGTAGTTGCGGCAGTAGGCCCATAAAGACCAGACTCAGCAACACCAACGGCACTATTGCCAAGGACCGATGGACTTTATAACCGCAATTGTTTGCCTTCATTGTGTCTTCTCTCCTTGTTGTCTATGCTCACACGATAAAACTCTTCTTACCTTCCAAACTCATCCTCGTAAACAGAAACACACCAAGAACGCCTTTACAGTATACAAACAACCTGCGCCCTTGTTTCTACTACACATACTCTTCCTTTTTCACTCATAATTCTTCGGTTACTTTATCACAAAATAGGTTGCAAGTCAACTATTTTGTCCGGTACAAAAAAAAGCGCCTTGCCGTCAAACGGAGCAGCACTGTTGTCGAGATCAAAAAGTTTCAAAATATCTTCTTTGTTAGAGAACATTACAGACTTGCCCCTTTATTTTCATATATTCTTGATTTTTGAAAACTTTCTTTTTAGTCTTTGTTTTGTAAGGACACAATGCAAAAGTCTCATAAGCACGCCCATACTACATACACAGGCCGCCCCGCGCTCATGGACCACGACCACGACCGAAAGATGACAGTTTCATTCGCCGGCACTACCCTATGCACCGGGTCTTTTATGTAAAAGGCTGTAATCCCGGCTGAACCTAGAATACTTTCCATCAGCCTGAAGGTCAGCAACCGTCATGGCCAATACTTCCTGAAAGGGACTTCATTAAAGCCTGTCGAGTGTGTACGGAAAGTCGAGATGGCTTCACTGCGCTCGCAATGACAATTACAGGCATGCCACGTCATCTGGCATAAAACAAAAATAGTCCACCTCTGATGCAGTAATTGAATGGGCCTAATTTTGTCTAAATCCGGGTTTTGTTTTTCATCCCCCAAAAAGACAACACCCGTGCCTTTCCTCGTTCCTAGATGTCTGAACAATACTTGGGCGAGCAACAGGTGTACCTTCCCAGGTGCGTCAACGTGCCGCAAGTGCTGAAGATCACCCTTTATGGCGCACCTGGGAAGGTACGCCTAGTGCGGTTTTGGACATGGTGGGGATGCGAGGAAACTGCTTTGAAAATTTGCATAGATTTTGACGTGTGGCAGGGACGAATGGTAATTCGCCCCCAACGTCACATTTTCATGGTATATGGGGGCGCAAGCCTCATGATGGGACCTAAATCCGCACGTAAGGAATGGCAAGAGCGTAGAAGCGGCATCCTGCCGCTTCCATCGTGACTGCGGCCCGCATGTCCGTCTTGATGCAAAGCGGCAGGATGCCGCTTCTACGTTCCTTGTCCTTATTGGCTTTACGCCAACAACTCGGTTTCTTACGTGCGGATTTGGGTGGGAAATCCCACATTTTTTTGGTTCCGTGCCTTATTCCCGCAAAGCAATCCGGGAGCGTTTCCGTAGCGTTTCAGGGTCACATGCGCCGGAAGGTGTCCCGCTTTTTGTTCACGCGTTGTTATTTTTTTTAAACCTCTTGGAGTGCCCAAGCCGAACTTACACTTTTGTATTCTTGCTGGTTTGGAATAAAACGCGGGTTATCAATACCAAATTTTAAAGCCTATGCAAAAGTCAGAGTAAAAACGCAAGCACCGCTTGCACACTCCAAAATTAACGTCCATCGGACGGTTCAACATCTTAGCCCTTTGGGCTGATAAGCGCCTGCGCTTCTTACTGGACTCCGCCCGGAATAAGTGGCGCCTTCGGCGCACCTATCGTTGTATTGTGTTATTGGAAGGGTCGGCATCCTTGCCGGCACTGATAATCATTTTGTCATTCATGTAGGCAAGGATGCCGGCGTTCCCAGTATTTTTAAACTCAGATTTAACTCTGTGCCAAATGGCCTTAATCGCCTACTATTTCGCGCATCATCTACCTCGAGTCGTGCAGCCGGCCTGTGGCACGGGACCACCTCCCCGGCCCGCGATGCTTGCATAACCCGACGGTTTATAGTATGATTGTCCCACACCGACATTGTGGTTGGTGGTTGTGCTGCCGTTGGTGGTATACCGACGGTTAGGTAAACAATAAGAAGCCGGGGCGCATGGTGCACTCCGGCGGGGTTCCGAAACATACCGTAACGGGAGGTAATTATCATGTCGGATGTGAAAGCGTATTTTGACAGTCTGAGCGGGAAAGTGGATGCGGGCAAGATAGCGGGAATGAACTCTATTTTTCAGTTCAACCTGGGAGAGGAAGTGTTTTCGGTAAAAGTCGCCGATGGCGCTGTTGCCGTCAGTGAAGGCGCCATGGAAGGCGCAAACATTCAGTTGACCATGTCTCCGGAAGATTTTCTTGCCCTGACGAGTGGCCAGTTGAATTCGCAGCAGGCCTTCCTCACCGGCAAGCTTAAAATCAAGGGCGACATGCAGCTGGCCCTGAAACTGCAGAACGTGTTCAACCTTGCATAGTGCTGTCCGGTACAAACACAGGAAGCCCCGGCAACGGGGCTCCTTTTTTTATGCGAATATCGACACTGTTTATACTTCTCCTGGTAATCACGGGCGCCTGTTCCTGCCCGGGCGGTAAAAAAGACCTGTTGCCCGAGCGCGTTGTACTGCAGGCCGCCGACGGGATGAACCTTGGCGCAACCCTGTATCGCCCTGCCGGAGAGAGCCTTTTACCCGGACTGATACTGGTGCACCGCTACGGCGGGAACCGCGCCGTATGGGAAGGATTTGCCCGTGCGGCCTGCCACGCGGGCCTGCTGGTGGTGGCGCCAGACTTGCGCGGTCACGGGGAAAGCGCCGTCCGGGACGGTAAGCCTCTCCCTTATTCCGGGCTGTCTGAAGCGGAGATTCTGAATTCCCTGCAGGATATCGAGGCGGCCAAGAATCACCTGCTTGCTCACGGTGCGGACCCGCAAAATCTCGCCCTGGCAGGGGAAGGGCTGGGGGCGAACCTGGCGCTCCGGTATACGCTGCAGGCACCGGATATCCAGGCCGTTGTGATGATCTCCCCGGGCCTGGAATACAACGGGATTGAAACGGAAGACGCCATATGCCGGCTGCGGGATTGCCCCGCATTGCTGGTGGCCACTGAAGGGGATGCCTACAGCGCCCTGTCCGCCTCAACACTGAAACAGAACGCGCCTGTATTCGCGGAGTTGCGCACCTGGCCGGGCGCCTCTCATGGAGTGGACCTCTTCGCCGCGCACCCGGAGTCCATGCATTTCATTTTGCAGTGGCTGGGAAGCATTCTCGACGGGAAATGAGCCTTAAGCGCGTTATCCGGTTGCGGGAAGCGGCAGTCCATCCCTTCACCGTGTGCAAGTCCCCCGTTACCGCATTAACGTATGTCCGCGTCCAGCCATTTTATCACCGCCATGATGCCGCGCGCCCGTTGAAGCATGGTGGCTTTCAGGCCTTGTTCACGAAGTTTTTCCTTGGCGTCATGCCGGTTCTTGGCATTGACGATTCCGCCGATGAAGGATTTATCCTCGCCACCCTCCGCACGGATGGCATGATATTCATAGGTGGGCATTTCAGCACTCCTTGCCACAGTTTTTACCCTGTTATTTTAGCAGAAGGCGGACAAAAGCGCAATGGCAGCCTTGCCGTTCAACACGTTGAAACACACCGGGACGGTCCGGTTTTTAAAGGGCCATTACTCGCGGCGTAGCGCGGACAGGGGAATGGTCTGAAGGGAAAGCCGGACCATCAGAAGTGTGGAGACGATATAGACTACGAATACGGAAGCCAGCAGAACGGCGAGACCCGTATAATCAAAGGTGTGACGGGATTGCACCAGCAGCGGCAGGGTGGCGATGGTGGCGGCCAGGCTGCCCAGCAGCAATCCCGCAACGACCAGGCAGGTATTTTCAATCATCACCGAGCATCTTAGAACCGGGCCCGGGAAACCCACCGCCACGAGCAGGGCATATTCGGCGCGGCGTTCCGCAAGAGAACGCATCACGAGCACCGCCGCGCCACCGGCGCCCAGCATCATTCCCAGCCCACCCAACACGAGAAACATGGCCAGGTAAGCCCGTTCCACGGCATAGAAGCCGCGTAGAAGTTCCCCGGACGGCACCGCCTC
The DNA here is from genome assembly GCA_022706235.1 of Candidatus Hydrogenedentota bacterium. Lineage (GTDB taxonomy): Bacteria > Hydrogenedentota > Hydrogenedentia > Hydrogenedentales > CAITNO01 > JAAYBJ01. The sequence continues at coordinate 5,358 of JAKJCY010000189.1, forward strand.
CATCCCCAGCCGGCCGTGATCGTGATTCAGCATAACGGCGGTCTCCCCGGCCTGCGGTGTTTCAATCAGAAAGGCGCGGTACCCGGCTTCATGCGGGAACAGACGCATAAAGTTTTCCTCGGAAATCAAGAGGCTTCCCTGGAAGAGGGAAAGGCGCATGGGCAGTTTTCCCACACATCGCAGTCGGAACGGCGCGCCCCGCCCATCCTGGTAGGTATATTCCGTTCCTTGTCGCGGGTCTGTCCGGGCCTGAAGCCCCCACAGGGCGGTATCGGCATCCCCGACCAGTGCGGGAATCACCCCATCTTCCAGAGGCTGTTTCAAAAGCGCCCAAAGCACCTCCGCCTCCCCGGGGGCAGCAAAGGCGCGCCGTTTGGCGAGTTCCTCCGGGGCCATGCCATAAATACGCGGCTGCCGCGCGCGGTTCAGATTGAGGCATCCCGCATCCTCTCCGTCGCGGACACGCAACGGCGCCACAGCACCCCGGGGCAATCCTAAAATAAGCCCCGATTCCTCTTTCACGGGCACGGTGGTCACCGCGAACACGGAAAATCCCCCCGCGCCCGATTCCCGCCGCCCGGGTTCATAGGTCATGGCCGCCTGCATGGACACCACCGACTGCACCATGAAAAGGCCGCACGCCGTCAGAACCGCGATACCCAGACTGCGGCTGCGGCGGCGGGCCAGCTGTCGCGACAGCATGCCATACCGCGACAGATACGCCGACGAGGGACGGCGGCCCCAATAGCCGAGGACGAAGCCATAGGCACACAGGAACACCACCAGAACCCCCGTGCCCAAGGCGAAGAACACAGGCATGACATCGCGGGCATCCCCGCACACCACCTTGAACAAGGCATAACATACCAGGAGCGCCCCCGTCAGGGCGGCCAAGCCCAACAACAGGTCCACCCAGCCCCGTGCGGGCGGCAGCCCGATGAAATCGCGCTGCAGTAACTCCCGGACCGGCCGGCGCCCGGCACGAAGGACAACCAGCGCGAACACCGCCAACACGCAGCACGCCGTAATCAGCATGCCCCGCGCCAGTAAGGCCACAGGCGCCCCGTAATACCGGACCGGGGTTCCCGCCACGGCATCCGGCCAGAACCGCACCAGCCCGAACAATAGCAACCGGGCATAACCAGCGCCACCCAGAGCGCCGCCGACCGCCCCGGCGGCACATCCGGGCAAGGATTCCAGCAGCAGCCATCTCCGCAAACGGGAGGATGTCCAACCCGAAGCCAGCAGCGCCCCCATTTCGGCTGAGCGCGTTTGCAACCCGTGGGCGTACAGCAGGGCAACCAATAAGAGGGCGGCGGCGATAAGAAACATGCTCATGCCTCCGAACAGGGCGCCAAAATCCAACGCTTGTTCCACGGCCAGCAAGGCCACCTCACGTACCGGCGCAAACACCAGGCCCACCTCCCCAGGCTCCAGGTTATCGCGTAAGGCCCGGTACAAAGCGTCCGGATTCATTTCCTCCCCGGCAAACCGGACGGCAGTTACCGAACCGTACAGACCGCCCCACCAGTCACGGCCCGTTTCATACGGGACAAGCAGTTTCGGCGTCTGACCATAGGCCTTCCAGTAGGCCTCGTTCGCCTCATCCAGCAAATACGCCTCTTCCAGGGGCAGGCCGATATCCCAGTCCCGGCAACGGTTCACATCGCTCAAGCCGGGAAAACGCGGTGCCAGGTCCCGTTCCACCGATACCGCGTCCATAGACAGGATTTTATGTATTACAGCCGTGCCGGATCGTTCCGAGAAGCCCCCCGACGGTAATGGTTCGTACCAGGAAAAATCCACTGTATCGCCTTCGGCCGCGGCAAGGGCATCGGCCAGCCACTGATTGATGCATACCCTCCCCTGCGGCGTATCCGACGGCGCCGCCCCGGCTACGACAAATGAATAGGGAGTAACGCGCTCCCCGTGTCGGATATGATTAACCAGATAGGCGAGTACGGGGGTTGCGGACCCGGCGTGCAGTGCGGCTTTGACCACAGGCTCCTCAATAAAGAGCCGGTCGGATTCCAACTGAACAATCCCCGGAGAAGGCGCGCGCAGCCGCAATCCGATTTGTTCCGGATGCCACGCCGCCGCCAAGGCCCGCTGCAGTTCCTCAGCGGAATCCTCCGTTCGGGCAAGCAGCAGGTTTCCTTTCTCCGGGAGCCCCGCCAGGTCACCGAGCCAGCGCCGGTCCACGTAGATGTTGGCAGGCATAGCCTGTTCCGCCGCCAGGGAAAACCGTCCGCCGCTCTCCTCATCAAGTACCACCCGCACGCGTACCCGTGCTACGGCCACATCCCGTTCCCCCCCCTTGGCCAGCGGCGCTTCCGCCGGAATCTGTGAAGGTTTGGGGATACGCAGGACCAGGTCGTCGCCCGGCCGGAGGGCCAGCCGGCGCGCCGTCTCCTCGTTGATCCACGCTTCCTGCGGCCCGGGCAGGGGTATATCTTCTCGCATAGGAAAAAGCCGGGGAAAATTCCCGTCTATCCCGTAGATGCGGGCGCGGTTTACCCGGTTCCTAAGGTCCATGCGTTCCGGCGGGGGTTCCGCGACTCCGAAGAGCCCGAGCACCGCGGCAATCAGCGGTTCCACTTTTTCGGGCTCCCCGTCATTACAAGCCGTCTGAACATCTTTGGCGAGAGCGGCATCAAAATATCGGCCGCCCCAGTCGACGGCATACGACACGCGGCCCAACCGGGCCACGGCAATGGTATATAGGGTCTTTTCCACGGAATAACCCACCAGCAGGGACCCCGTCAGCGCGGCGCACGCGATAAACACGCCTGCGGCCAGGCCGAAATGAAGGCGCCGGTGATACTGAATGCCGCGCAAGACCAGTTTGAACAACAACATCCCCTTATTCCTCCCGGACCAGGCACCCGTGTTCAAGGGTATATACGGTGCCAAAACGCCGCGCAATGGAGCGGGCATGGGTCACAATCACCACGGCCATGCTCCGTTCATCACGTAACTCGAGCAGCAGCCCGGCCAGGGCATCCGCCGCCGCTTCATTCAACGCGCCGGTTGGTTCATCCGCCAATAGCAGGGCGGGGTCATTGATTAGCGCCCGCGCCACGGCAGTGCGCTGACACTCGCCGCCGGATA
>JAKJCY010000018.1 GCA_022706235.1 Candidatus Hydrogenedentota bacterium
TGTCTCCGCCGCATCGGAAGCCAACCGGTCCGGCGCGTGGATATCCATCTGATAGGTGGGCGGTCGGCCGGACGCGCGGTAGGCCAAATCATAGGCGGCACCGTCAATGGTGAGAATGGAATACCCCTTGGGTGTGCCGTCGTCCATAACGGATTCCGGGATGCCTACGGCGTTGTAAAACCCGCCGTACCAGGAACCGCAGGCGGTACCCTGCACGATATGATGATGAGGCGCTTCCCCGGGCCAGCCATCATCGGCGTCGAGGAAAAAGTGTCCATGGCTGTGGGTGTGCGCGGACAGGGAAATACAGTTCTTAAAGGGTGCAATAATTTCGAACAGGGCGGCTTTGTCCTTGATGCTCATGATGGGAATGTGCATCATCAGGACGATGAATGCCTCGGAAGAGACCCCTGCGAGATAGTTCCGGATAAAAGCGAGTTGCCGTTCGCCGAGTTCCGCGTGATAATCGCTGGAAGGCAAGTCATAACAAATGTCGTTCAGGACCAGGATATGCGCGTTTCCGTATGCGGCCGCATAATAAGACGGCCCCACGTGCCGTTGATAGGTCTCGTAAGAATATTCCCGCGAAGGGGCGTCATAATCCGTGTCATGGTTGCCGGGCACATAATGCCAGGGCAGGCCCGCCCGGCCGATCCCCTGCACCAGTTCATCGAATACACGGAGGTTGTCAAAGGCATTGTCGCCGAGGGTCAGGCCGAAATCCACCTCCATGCCCGTCACTTCCGCAATGATGTCCCGCAGCAGGTATTGCACTTCCTGGAAGTTGCGGGTTTGGGGATCTCCCAGGACCAGCATGCGGACGGGGCCGGTTTCCTGGCGGGGCTGCAAGGGGAAATCAAGGGTTCTCGGCAGCGGTCCGGTCGGAGAAAATCCGCCGAATTTAAGTTTCGGCGAGCCGTTCGGCCGGTGCATGTAGTAAAACTTCAGTGTATTGGTAACAGGGTCCGGCGGCGGTGACCATCCGGTCGGTTTCACCACGAATACGATACCGGGGTCGGTTATTTCCAGGGTGTAGTTGCCCCCCTCCGCGGTCACTACAACGTCCGCGCCGTTGGATACCGCCACGCCGGCAATCCCGGGTTCGCCATCCTCCCGGGTTCCATTGGTGTTCAGATCGTGGAATACCACGCCGGAGACCGGATTGGCGCCCGCGCAAAAGGCCAACGTAAGGGCGGCGCAAAAAACAAAAATCGTTCTCATTGTCAGGATTCCTTTTTTTTAGCCCCGAGTTTCATCAATGCTTCAACGGGTTTTGCATATAGGCAGCCGGAACCGCCGGATTTCATTGGTACCTTCCGGGGTGGCGACTTCGGCGTAAATCCAGATCTCGTCCCCGACCCACATCCAGTGGGAATAGCGCCACGTATGATGGGTGGGACCGGGCGTGGCGCTTTTCAGCAGGGGAGACTGGGGCGTCAGGTCGATAATGGTGTGCAGGTCGAAGGTGAACCCGATACCGGTCAGGATATTGTAGACAGGCTCGAACCAGCTGACCGTGGAGCCCTCATAAATAAAAAGATACCCGATCCCCACCGGTAATACGCTCGCCGGGCGCACATAGAAATTATGCCAGTCCTGGAGATGCATGATGGGTTCATAGGGGTTGCCCGCCGGCCTCCAGGCCTCACCGTCGGCGCTGGTGAAATGGAAGATGCGCTCGGTACGGCGCACGACACCGATGACATAGCAATGGTAGGCGCCGTTCGCGTAAAGGATCACCGGATCTTTATATTCGTCAGGGGGCACATCAAAGGGGTGCGTTTTGTCAGGTGGGCCGATAACCACCCGGGCCGTATCCGCGCGGAACGCGTCCGGGCTGTCCGCATCGTCAAACTTGATGATGGACCAGGGGCCGCCCTGCCAGGGGCCGCACCCGTACAGTTTGAACCGCCCGGTAGCCGGGTCCGTCAGCAGGGCAGGCCGTTCAAAGCCCGGGATGGGCACATCTTCCCGGCGCAGTTGATGAACCTTTTCAAAGTGGATGCCGTTTTCGCTGCGCAGGATGCGAATTTCGTAACCGCGCAATCCGCGCTCTCCCTCGGCGGTACGCATGCGACAGGCGAGCCAGAAGACACCGTCCTTGTCCTGCACGACGGAAGGCGCGCCTGCCCACCAACCAGGCGCAATGGTATCCGGCCTGAGGATAAGATCGTAGGAATCAAACTGCCGCGTAACGGAGCGAAATCTGTCGTGGATTTCCGGCACCGTTCCCTTCCAGTCGGAAGGCAGGGCGGTCAGGCTCATCGCAGTACAAATAAGGTAAGGTTCTGCAAGCATCAGCGGTCCCTTTCGCTTTCTTGCTCGTGGCTGGTGTACCTCTATGAAGACGTGTCACTTCTTTTTTACGGTGGGTTTGGAGTGGATGCCCATGCCGTAATAGTCTTCCGCCGCTTCCAGCAGTGCTTCGGACAAGGTGGGGTGGGTGTGAATGGTGTTTACAATCTCTTCCACGGTTGCCTCCATGCTCATGGCGAGGGCGGCGGCCGCAATCAGTTCCCCGGCCTCGGGTCCCAGGATGTGGACCCCCAGGATCTCGTCCGTGGCGGCGTCTCCGATGATCTTGACCATGCCGTCCGTGCTGCCGATGGAATGGGCGCGCCCATTAGCGGCGAAGAGGAAACGGCCGGTCTTTGCCGTGTATCCCTGTTCCACCGCCTGCTTCTCGGTCAGCCCTACGCTTGCCAGTTCGGGCGAGGTGAAATTGCAGGCGGGCAGTACCCGGTAATTCATCGTTTTGGAACCCCCCGTGCAATTGGTCGCGGCGACAATACCCTCGGTGGACGCTCCATGGGCGAGCCAGGTGCGGTTGATGACGTCGCCGACGGCATAAATGCCGGGCGCATCGGTCTGCATCCGGTCGTTGACCAGAATGCCGCCCCGCTTGTCCAATTGAATGCCGAGGCCGGGATTGGCCGCGACCAGTTCCGAGTTACATTGCACGCCGATGGCGACCAGGACGATTTCGGCGTCCACCGTGCCGGGCTGTTTCCCTTCTAGATGGAGCCGTGCGCCGGATTCGGATCGCTCGATTTTGGATACGCTGGTGCCCGTTCTTACATCCATGCCGTTTTTCTTGAAGACACGCTCCAGCAGTTTGGCGGGTTCCTCATCGGCGCGGGGCAATACGGTCGGCATCAGCTCGATGAGCGTTACCTTCGCGCCGAAGGCGTTCCAGATGCAGGCAAATTCGGCGCCGATGGCACCGGCGCCGATAATGGCGACGCTTTCGGGGACCCGGTCCATGCGCAGCGCATCCGTGCTGCCAATGACCACTTTGCCGTCAAACTCGAAGCCTGGCAATTGGGCAGGCCGGCCGCCCGTGGCGATGATGATAGTCTTGGCGTGCAGTTCATCCTTGCCGACGCGTACTACGTCCGGGGCGGGGAGGGACGCCTCTCCCTGGAACAAGGCAATACCATTGGCCTTGAAGAGTCCCTGGATGCCGCCGGTGTTGATGCCCACCACCTTGTCCTTGCGTTCCAGGAGCCGTTTCATATCGAGTTTCGGGTCTTTGACAATTACGCCGAACTCTTCCGCGTGCTGCAGATTGTGATACAGTTCCGCGGTATGTATCAGCGTCTTGGTGGGAATGCACCCGATGTTCAGGCACACCCCGCCCAATGGGCCCCGTTCGACCACCGCCGTTTTCGCTCCGCGCTGGGCAGCACGAATCGCCGCCACATACCCGCCGGGACCCGCACCGATGACTACAACATCAAATTCGTTCATTTTCACTATCCTTTGGTGGGCGTACCTTCCCAGGTGCGCCGTATGGAACACTATTCCGGATTGTTGTATCGCACTATGGCGCGCCCTGGAAGGTACGCCTGCGTAATTGTTGTTGTGGGCTGCCTTAAAAGGCGGCCTCTTCCAGTATCGCTTTCAATCGGCCCATGAATTGTGCCGCAACCGCGCCGTCCACGACCCGGTGGTCGCTGGACAGAGTCAGTTTCATGATGGGCCGGATATGGATGCCGCCGTCTATCACCACCACCCGGTCTTTGATTTGGCCGATGGCCAGGATTGCGCTGTCCGGCTGGTTGATGATGGCGGTGAAATGGTCCACGCCATAGGCGCCCAGGTTGGATACCGTAAAGGTGTTTCCCTGGTAATCATCGGGTAGCAGTTTCCCGGTCTGGGCTTTTTCCGCCAGCGCCTTGGACGCCGCGCACAACCCTTCCAGCGACAGCAGGTGGGCCTGGCGGATTACCGGCACAATCAGGCCGGTCGGCAAGGCCACCGCCATGCCCAGGTTGACATCGCCGCCCTGTTCAATGGCATCGCCCAGCCAACGGGCGTTTACATTGGGAAATTCCCGTAGTGCCTTGGCTGTTGCGAATAACACCAGGTCGTTAAAGGATGCCTTGAAGGCCTTGTTACGGGCGCGAAATTCCCTCGCCCCCTTCATGTCTACTTCCACGGTGACATAATAGTGCGGCGCGCTGTATTTGCTGGCGCTCATACGTTCGGCGATGATGCGGCGCATGGGCGTCAGCGGCACACGTTGGAGCGATGCAACTCCGGGTGCTGCGGCCGGTGCGGGTGCGGCGGGTTTTGCCAGGGCCTGGCTTACGTCGGCCTTGGTAATCTTGCCGCCGATGCCCGTGCCGGCAATACCGGCGGCGGCGATGCCCGCATTCTCAATCATACGTTTTGCCGTGGGTGTTATTTTTGCGGCGCTCTCCGGCGCCGCCGCCAGAACATCCGCCTCCAGAACACGGCCGCCCACGCCTGAACCCGCAAGCGCAGCGGCGTCAATGCCCCGTGCCGCCGCCGCCTTCCGCGCGCGCGGTGAAACAGGCACTTTGCCAGCGGGAACCGGCTGCACGGAAGCACTTTGCGGTGTCGGCGTGACGGATGCGACCGTGATTTCGGACTGTACCGCCATCGGCACACTGCCGCCCGCGCCGTACTGTGACAAGTCCGGAAGCGGTTCATCGGCCGTTCCCACGAGGGCAATGACCGTCAGTACCGGCACCTCCACACCTTCCGGCACCAGTATCTTGCGCAGCACCCCGGAGGCGGTGCTTTCACATTCCACTTCAGCCTTGTCGGTTTGAATCGAGAAGAGTGCTTCGCCCGTCTCGACCGGTTCGCCTTCCTGTTTGAACCACTTTACAATTTCCGCTTCTTCCACCGAGTTGCCCATTTTTGGCAATAAAATTTCCTGCATTATCAAGATTCCTTTACATTCTTGCGTAGCGCTTGAAACGCCCTTTGTATCATTATGTACGCTGTCGAATCCGGAGACAGGCCGCAAATTTCCCGCAGCACGGCGGCAACGCCGCCTTTCCGCAGCAGGGCCTGCACCTGCATGGCTGCCTCATCCCCGGGATTGTCATACAGGATGGCCGCCGCGGCGGCCATCGCCACCGCATGGGAGGCAATGTTCTGGGAACGGCACAGGCCCATGGCGCCGACCAGCCTGTCCTCCGGGCCCAGTTTGCGCACCGGGTCCCGCCCGACGCGGGCAATGGGGTCCGCGAGCGCCCGGTTATGGTACCGGTATATCAGGTCCTGCAGGTGCACTTCCAGGGAGGCAGCGTCCATGCCGTACTTTTTCACCAATGCACGGCACGTCTCCCGACCCGCAGCTTCCACCCGTGCCCGTACCGTGTCATCGCGTATCGCTTCATAGACATAGGCGTAACCCCGCAGGTGCCCCAGGTAGGCCGTGGCCGCATGGGTCAGGTTGTGGACGAAGAGTTTCCGCTCCACATAGGCGCCAAAGTCCGATGACGGCTTGAGATTCTTCAGCGGAGGAATGGGGCCGCGAAAGCCGCGCGCGTCCACCGGCAGTTCACAATAGGGTTCCACCCAGACCGCCAGCGGGTCCTCGGCGCGCTGTTCCGGGGTGATTACCGGCACCATCCGCCCGATGCTGGCCTCGATGAAACCGACGCGCGTTTCCAGTGTTTCCAGCAGAGACGGGGCGAGATGCCCGGCGACCAGTCCGCGTACGTGCGCTTCGCCGTCTTTCAGGTTTTCGCAGATGAGGATATCAAGGGAGGCGGCATCTTTGTTTTCAAAGCGCAGCGCCACCGCACGCGCAATCACCGGGGCAATGTGCGGCAGTGCGTGGAGGCCTACCGCGGTGGAAGCGATGTCGGCACGGGCCAGGGCGGCGGCCGCATCCTCCAGCGACGTGCCGCTGATGGCGCTCACATCGGTAATGTGCGTGGTTTCCATGCCGGTGTCGGAAACGATGTGCAACGGATAGTTTCCCCGTTCGTTAAGCGCGTTTACAACGGAAGGCACCACATCGATAAAGGTGGTGTGGTACCCGCTTTCGCAGTAGATTTGCCCCAAAAATCCGCGGCCGATACTGCCCGCGCCGAAATGTACCGCCTGACCCTTCAACAGTATCTCCTTCAGTCTTTAAGATGGTTTATGGGGAATCGAATGGAACGATAGTATACCAATTGGGATGCCGGAATTGCTAAATCGGGGCGATGGCAATCAATCTGACGGCTTCTGCCGCCGCCCTTTGGCGTATTGCACTATCGATCACGGCAGGCTTTTGCCTATACCCCGGACAGAAACGATTTCCTCTGGTTCCCAAATTTCATTTGGCAACCCGCTCTCTCTTGAAATTCCATTTTCTTCCCGCCGCGATATCCCCGTGCTCGAGGTCCGGGCACACTCCCCGTTGCCCGGTGTGAACCGGTGCCCTGTATGAGCTTGCATTAATCCGGAAATTTTTGGTATACTTTTTACAACAGGGCGCCAGCGTACCCGTAGCTCAATTGGATAGAGCGTCTGGCTACGGACCAGAAGGTTAGGGGTTCGATCCCTCTCGGGTACGCCATTTTTATGCTTTTCCGGGCGCTTTTGGTTCCCGGCGGGATGTCGGATTGATTTTATTCACCGTGCTGAGGTACCATATCAACTCCCGTATTGTTGATATGGGGGTGGTATGCATATCTAAGTTCTGCCCGTGTCGCGGGATGTATACTGCGCCAAAGTTGTTTTTAGAAGGAAAAAATCAAGGTTATGGCAAAATATCGCGGTCCGAAACACAAACTGAGCCGTCGCGTGGGTGAATGTATCTGGGGGCGTTCCAATAGCCCCGCCGTAAAGCGCGATTATCCGCCGGGACAGCATGGCAGAACCCTGCGCCGCAAGTTGTCTGTATATGGTATTCAGTTACTGGAGAAGCAAAAACTGCGGATGTATTACGGCGGGATCATGGAACGGCAGATGCGCCGTATTTTCGACCAGGCCCGGCGTCTTGGCGGTAATACAGGCACCAACCTGTTGATGCTCCTTGAATGCCGTCTGGATACGGTCGTATGGCGGCTGGGTTTCGCGCCGACTATTTTCGCCGCGCGCCAGATGGTGAATCATTGCCATGTTCTCGTAAACGGCCAGAAAGTGAATATCCCCTCTTATCTTGTGAAGCCGGGCATGGTCATTTCCATACGGCAGCGCAGCCGTGATATTGGTATTATCAAGGACGGTGTGGAAAATCCGCCCCTTGCATTACCGGAATACCTGCAGCGTGAAGCCAAGTCTTTTGAGGGCAAACTGATCGCCACACCGAACAGCGCCACGATACCGGTGAAATTCGATACCACGAGCATTATCGGTTTCTACTCGCGTTAATTCGGTCTTTTGTGCACTTGTCTATCTTCGGCGGACCGCTTATAACGGTTCGCCGTTATTATTTTGTCATAGCGACTATCAATTGCGTGGAGCGTACGCAAGCGTCACAGGGAATCGTTCGTCATGAGTATTATGGTCGTCGTTGGAGCGAATTGGGGGGATGAAGGCAAGGGGCGTATGGTGGATTACCTGGCTCGGGACGCGTCTTTCGTGGTCCGGTATCAGGGCGGCAACAATGCCGGCCATACGGTCGTCAATGAATTTGGCGAATTTAAACTGCACCTGCTGCCCTCAGGCGTCTTTTATCCGGAGGTTGTCAACATCCTGGGCCCGGGCATGGTCATTGACTTGGAAGGCCTGGTTACGGAGCTGGACGAACTTGCCGCGCGCGGCATTCATCCCAACATGCGGGTTTCGGACCGGGCCACCATCTGTTTTCCCTTCCATCGCCTGGAGGACGGACTTGAAGAAGACCGGCTCGGCAAAAACGCTTATGGTTCCACGCGCCGGGGGATTGCTCCGGCCTATGGGGATCGCACCATCAAGAAAGCACTGCAGGTGGGAGAACTGCTTTATCCTGAGCGTTTCAGCGAACGCCTGAAGCAGATCTGTGCTTGGAAAGCGGAGCGCCTGGAAGCCTTTTACGGCAAGAAGAACCTGTTTTCCCCGGAGGACATGGCGGACTGGGCACGCCGTTGCGGCGACCGGCTCGGTGCCTATATTACCGATACGTCCGTGCTGCTCGAAGAAGGCGCCGAACAGGGGAAATCCATTCTGTTCGAGGCTCAGCTGGGCACCTTGCGCGACCTGAATTTCGGAATCTACCCGTTTACGACGTCCTCGTGCACCCTGGCCGCCTATGCGCCTATCGGCGGCGGCTTGTTTGGCCACCACGTTGACAAGGTGGTGGCTGTGGTCAAGGCCTTCTCCACGTGTGTGGGCGAGGGGCCTTTTGTTACGACCATGGACAAGGAAGAGGCGGACGCGTTGCGGGAATTTGCCAAGGAATACGGCGCCGCCACGGGACGCCCCCGGACCATTGGCCATTTTGACGCCGTGGCCACCCGTTATGGCGTGTGGGCGCAAGGCGCCACGGAAGTGGCGGTCACCAAACTGGACAGCCTGAGCGGCCGGAAAACCCTCAAGATATGCACCCATTACGAATGGCGTGGAAAGCGCTACGACCGGTTCCCCTTGAATGCCGTGCTGGAAGAAGCCTCGCCTGTATACGAGGAAATGCCCGGATGGAATGAGGACATTACCGGTGTGCGCGAATTCGATGCCCTGCCCAAAACCGCCCAAGCCTACATTCTCAAGATAGAAAAGGTCATAGGCTGTCCCGTCCGCTTTGTTTCCGTGGGTCCGGAACGGGAGGCGTTGATCGTGCGCTGATGGGGTTCTGAGACAGGCGGTGTCTTTGATGCGCAGAAAGAAAACGGGCGGGTGTTTGCCCTTGCGAAAGGGGCGTCCCCGACTGTGGCCTTTTGAAGTTGAAGCAGGGCCGCCCTTTCGCTAAAATGACGTGAACAACCACATAGAGAAAGGGCATTTCCATGGTAGAAAAGAAACTCGGGGTGTTGATACACGGCGCGGGATGGGTTTCCGGGGAGCATATCAGGGCATTCAACAACAACCCCCATGCGCGCGTGGTGGCCATCTCCAGCCGCAGGCTGGAAAGTTGTCAAAGGCGTGCCGAGGAAGCCGGGTTGCAGAATGTGGCCTTCTACACCGACTATGAGAAGGCACTTGCCCACGAAGGCGTGGACATTGTTTCCATTTGTACGCCCCAGCAACTCCACCCGGAGAATACCATTGCGGCGGCCGAGGCGGGCAAGCATATTGTTATCGAAAAAGCCATCGCCAATGCGCCCGAAGACATGCGCGCCATGGCCGATGCGGTAAACAAGGCGGGTGTCAAAACCGTGGTCAGCTTCGTGCTGCGCTGGAACCCGCTGTTCACCAGCCTGAAATCCCTTATCACCGACGATGCCCTCGGTGATATTTTCTACGTGGAGGCGGATTACCAGCATGATATCGCCAGCTGGTGGACGGGTTATGAAGAGGGGCGTACCAAGGCGCTGGGGGTGAGCGCCGCGCTGGTGGCCGGCTGCCACGCCCTGGACGCGTGCCGCTGGTTCGCGTCAAAGGACCCGAACGCGGCCGCCGTGCCCGTGGAGGTGTTCGCCTATTCCGGCGGCTACCGCAAAGGCCTTGAAGTCGAATACGATTATTTCGCCAATACCTGGAAGAAGGCACCGCCCCTGGAATACGACGACCTGGAGGTGATGCTGGTCAAATTCAGTAATGGAGTGTTGGGCAAGGTATGCACCAACTACGGTTGTGTCATGCCCTATGCGTTCCCCGTGGAAGTGTTCGGTACGCGCGGCACCATCAAGGATAACCGTATCTGGTCGCATAAGTTTCCCGGTCAGAATGACTGGGTCACCATTCCGAGCATTCAGCCTGTAAGCAGCGATGTGAAACACCACCCCTTCCAGGGAGAGATGGACCACTTCGTGGATTGCATCCTCAATGATCGGGAATCCCACTGCAACCTGACCGATGCCATTCACACCCATTCGATTGTATTCGCGGCACTGGAATGCTACGAGACAAAACAACCGGTTAAATTGCCGCTGCCGGAAATGGCGTAACCGTTTCAACGCGGGTGTTGCCTGCGACACAAAGAGAAAATATTCCGTGTATGTTGTTCACACTTTAGTGTGCGTGCTGGCACAAGGGTCTCGAACGGCAGAGCACGCTAAAGCGTGAACAACATACGAATATACTGTTATGAGGAAACAAGACCTGTGTGGTTCCAACAAAGGAGACGATACGATGTCAGATAAACTAGCGATTCACGGCGGATCGAAGGCGCTTGACCTGCCCCTGCCGCCCTGGCCGTGCCTGGACGACAACGCGATTACCAGGGTGACGGACACGCTGCGCAGCGGCAAGGTCAACTACTGGACCGGTACACGGGGTATGGAGTTCGAAAAGCGCTTTGCCGAATGGCAGGGCGCGAAGTTCGCCATCAGCACGACCAACGGCACCAGCGCGCTGCATACCGCACTGGCGGGATTGAATATCGGCCCGGGTGATGAGGTCATTGTCCCGAGTTATACCTTTATCGCCAGTTCCTTTTCGATTGTCCAGGCGGGCGCCGTGCCGCGTTTTGCCGATGTCAACCGCGAAGACCATTGTATCAGCGTGGAAAGTGTTGAGCGCCTGATTACCCCACGCACGAAGGCCATCATGCCCGTCCACTTGTACGGTAATGTGGCCGACATGGATCCTATCCTGAAACTGGCGAAAGCGCACAACCTGTATGTCATTGAAGACAATGCGGAAGCCTTCGGCGGTTCCTACAAGGGACGCAAGACGGGTTCCGTGGGGCATGCGGGCGCCTGCAGCTTCTGCCAGAACAAGACTTTTACCACGGGCGGTGAGGGCGGCATGGTCACCACGGACGACGAAGAGGTGGCCTGGCGCTGCCGCAGCTTCCGCGATCACGGGTACGATGTGCGCGAGCGGCTGCGGCTCTTGGAGATGGAGCAAAAACTCCCGTACATTCACAACATGGTCGGGTTCAACTACCGCATGACGGAGATGCAATCCGCTATCGGCCTGGCGGAACTGGACCGCATGGACAATTGGAATATGCCCCGTCGCCGCCGCAACGCGGGCATCCTGATGGAAGCGCTCGCGGATATTCCCCAGATTCTATATCTGCCCGTGGATACGCCCGATCGCCAGAACGGCTGGTATGTGTTTCCCATTACCCTGGATATCGACAACCTGTCTTGTGATGTGGACACCTTCCTGAAAGCCCTCGGCGCGGAAGGTGCGCCCTGCTGGAAGGTATTCTGGCCGCAGTGTCACACGGAGGCCGCTTTCCAGAAGCACCAGGCCTACGGGGCGTCGGGCTTTCCCTTTACCTCGAAAGAATATGCCGATCCGGCATCGGTGGATTACACGAAGGTGGAGGTGCCCAATGCGGTGTGGCACCAGGACCGCACCTTCATCACCTTTATTTTCCCGACCTATGAAGAGGCTCATATGCACGGCATCGCCGAAGGCATTAAAAAAGTCATCGCCGCTTATTCCGCATAGCACCAACAACAGGGAGTCAGGAACATGAAACTGAAATGGGGCGTTATCGGGTCGGCCGGCATTGCCCGGCGCAGGACCATTCCGGAAGGCATCGTAAGAGCCGGTAATGCGGAATTGACCGCCGTGTATGACATCAACGCCGGGGCGAACGGGGAAGTGGCCGTCGAATATGGCGCGCGCGCCTGCGCCAGTGAAGCGGAACTGCTCGGCGCGGAGGTGGACGCGGTCTACATCGCAACGCCCGCTTTCGAGCATTTCGGGCAGATCCAGCGGGCGGCCCGCGCGGGCAAGCATGTGCTTTGCGAGAAACCGTTATCCCTTACGATGGAGGAATGTGGTCGGGCGATGGAAGTCTGCGCCGATCACGGGGTACAACTGGGCACGGGGCTCATGATGCGCTTCCATGCGCAGCATCAGGCCGCACTCGGACTCCTCCGGGAAGGTCATCTTGGCGTTCCCGTGCTGGGCCGCGCCCAGCTGTCTTGCTGGTATCCGCCCATTCCGGAAGCCTGGCGCCAGGACCCCGAAAAGGGCGGTGGAGGCAGCCTCATGGACATGGGGGGGCACTGCATCGACCTGCTTGAAATGTTCTTTGGCCGCGCCAGGGGCGTTCTCTGTATTACCGGTAATCTGGTTCAGCAGTATGCCAGCGAAGATACGGCGGTGGTGCTACTGGATTTTGAATCGGGCGCCAAGGGCATGGTGGACTGCCTTTTCAACGTTCCCGATGCCAGTTCGTTAAACCGCCTGGAACTGTACGGGTCTCTTGGCAGCATTCTCGCGGAGGGCACTATCGGACAAGGGGAGTCCGGCAACATGGTCGCGCGCCTGGAATCCTGCGGCGGCGCCTATGCGGCGGACCAGGTCCGCGGTGCTGATGGAGGTATCCTTTTAAACCCGCCGCCGGTAAATATGTACCGGGCGGAAATCGAAGCCTTTTCACAGGCGATTCTGGACGGCACACCGCCACCGGTCAGCGGTGAAGACGGCCGCTGGAGCCAGGTGGTGCTGGCCGCGTGCTATGAAAGCGCCCGAACCGGCAGGCGCATCTCCTTTTAATCGCAGCGTCCCCCTGCCCGCCTCATCGGACCGGAGGACGAACATTCGGGCGACTACTATGACGGGCGCAGCCTTCGGGCTGCGCCCGCGCTATGTCCGGTGCGGGATTCGCGGTCAGGCCGTGAAGGTGATTTCCAACGTTAAGGGTTCCGATTCCGTTATGGTAGCGGGCGGGGCAAAAAGGACGTCCATCCATCCCTTACCGTCGGCGGCTGCCTGTACGGCGCTCTGCCGGTTCACCGATACCGCCGGCACGGCGTTGCCGTCATGGACCAGGCGCAGGTTGCCGAGTTCAACAGTACCCGCCTCCAGGCGTACAGAGATGGAAGTGCTGTTTTCGCCGCGTACCTGGCTGATGACGCCCCAGCCTTGTGCACAGGTCAGAAAGGTCGTAAAGTTTTCAGGCCGGAACCTGGGCGCAAAGATAATACGCTTGTCCGGCGCGTCGTATTCGAGTCCTGCGGCGGCGAACAGCAGCGACCACGAGGACATGGCCCGGGCGTAATGGTCCCCGCATTCCACTTCAGAGAGGGGATTGCGCTGTACGCCGGTATACCGGTCCCGTGCTGCCCTGATGACCTGGAGCGCCTGTTCCGCTTTATTGTTCTGGAATAGCAACGCCGCGACTTCGTATTCGATGCCGGTCCAGACTTCATCGCAGTACAGGATAGGATGCTCAGGCCGCCCGCCCTTGGGCCACGCGCAGTTGAGGAGGCCCCGCTCCCAGGGATGGGCAAATACCCGCTGTTTGTGTTCGGGCAGGTCCAGCCGTCCGCGCCAGCAGTATTTGTAAATACTCTCCAGTGCCCGGGTGGTATGATCCTCGGGCAGCAGGGGGCCCAGACCGAGGAGGTTCGCCCACCACTGTCCCAATAGTTGGTCGGCATGACAGCCCGGACCCCAGCAGTTGGAACGGTTATAGTCCCTGTCTTTGGATTCGGGCGCGTCATAGACGTTGTAATAGTACTCACCGTCCCAGCAGGCGGCATCATATCCCGCGCGGCCTGTTTCATACCGCTGGCGGCATTGTTCCGCGAATTCAGCATCCTCCATGGCTTTTGCCATCCGTTCCGCAGCCAGCAGCGCGGCCAGGTACAGGGTGCCGATAAACGTATTGCTGCCGTAGAGGTGCGTGTCGTAGGTGTTGGGCTGTTCTCCCCGGATAACACCGGTACCGTCCGGGTCATGGGTAGCCATGATATATTGCAGGTGGGTTTTAACCGCCGGCCACAGTTTTTCAAGCCAGGCCGTGTCGCCGCTCTGACGCCACTCGCGGCATGTTTTCAGAATCGTGCCGAGTTCGCCGTCCAGCGCGGGGTGGTGGGGGCCGCCAATCGCGTCGCCCAGCCGGGGCGCGGACAGGGGCAGCACGGTGCGGTGGGGGATATAATGATCCTTGGGATGCATCTGCACCAGCAGGTCCGTCTCGCGTACGTTCCGTTCCAGGTCGGGGAAAAGAAACGCGGGGGTCATGACGTAATTGAACACATGGGTGCAGTTCATGGGACAGCAGCAGTCCGTTCCCTCGTAAGCGGCCACAGTCCCGTCTTCAAGCCACATATACAACGGGGAACGCAGGTTCGCTATGTTGGCGCTCATCGCGTCCAGGAGCCAGCGGGGCAACGTGGTGGCGTAAAACGCGTCATGAAACGCACGCGCCGCCTTTTCCAGTCGTGCCAGATTTTCCAGGGTGTAATCGGCGACTTCCCCGGCGTTCGCGAACCAGTTGTTATACCTGTTGCCGAGACGGTAGTCGTGCACCAACGGCGGGGGACCCGCGATATAGCGGTGGTCCCGCATGCGGTTCGGGAAATGCCATGCCAGGAGGAAGGTGACGGTTTTGGTTTCTCCGGGGCGCAGGCTGACCTTTGCGGTCAGTGCGCCATTCCAGGTGCGTCCCGGGGAGGCAGGCCCTTCCGGGGAGGATAGGCCTTCGAAGGTGCCCTGTTCGGAAAAGCCTTTCCACAGGGCGTTTTGGTCTTCCCATTGCGGCAGGGCGGCAACCGCCTGCGGCCCGTCCCCGCCGGTGGCGCACAAGGCCATGGTGCCGTAGGGAAGGGCATCTTCGCTCCACCCGGTTTGCGGACGGTAGTCCGCGTCGCGCGCCAACGCGACCAGAGCGCCCGCCAGGCGCCGCGCTTCCTGTGTCGGCAATGTGCGGGCGTATAGACCGTTGCAGACGACAACCCGTCCCTCGCCGAAGAGGCCCGAGATAACCAGGGGTGCGCCGTCTTCCGCCTCGGCCAGCACCCGGGCGCCGGGTTTTAATTGGAAATCCTTGAAGTGCAGGTGTTCTGAAACCAAGGGCAGTGAACCAGGCAGCGCGCCCGCATCGGCCTCCACGGTCAGGCGCGCTGTGGCGGGTACGCTGACCCGTTCAGCCGTTGAAAACTGGAAAGGAAGCGCCTCGCGGTAGCGTTCCAGCAGCGCAGGGTCCAGAAACAGGGTCAGTGCGGAGTCGCTGAATACAATATGATCGATGTTGATATGCCCCCATCCGTCTTGCGCGGTGTCAACGATTTCCAGTAAGGCTTCCCTGCCCCGGAACTCGGAAACGTTCCAGTGCTCGGCGAGCAGGCGTTCCTCGTTGCGTCCTGTGGCGGTGCGGACGGGTTGCCCGTCAATAACGAGATTAATGCAGGTTTTCTCGGGATGTTTTCCACCGCCGATTAAGAAGTGAATGTAGTTGCGGGTAATTACAAAAGACCGAGAAACCGCCTTGCCCGTGGTGGCGTCGCCGTTGTAAAAGGTATTGGCCAGAAACTGTCCCCGGTACCCTTCGACGGGCTGCTGCGCGGACAGCGTTCCCGTGGTCGGCGCCGCGCCGAAACAGTCGCCGGTAATCTGCCAGTTCCCGTAGCCGCCCGATTCGAAATCTTCAAAGACCTCCATGTCTTTGGAGCCTTCCCCGGAGGAACCCAGATAGGGCAGGATACCGTCTCCGCTGTCGGCAAGAACCAGGCCCGCGCCTCCGGCCACGCGTTCAAGCAGCGCCTTCTGTTCCGCATCCACGGGACAGGCCGCTCCCGGCCCCAGCCAGAATACCTGTGTGTCCTCCGCCCCTTCAATATCTTTGAATTCCCGGTAGACACGCGTTTGCTCGCAATAGCGCATCAACTGGGCGGTGCGCAAATCAGGGGCGAAGAACGAACAGGGTTTGCCCAGCCGGGGCATGTCGCCGGTTCCGGTACAGAAATGAAGCCGTGCGGCGTCACCGTCCCGTTCAAAGTGGTTCTCATTGCCCAGGTAGTCCGGGAAGGACAACCCCTCGTCCCTGAGTTCACTGTAACCGTCCCATCCGATCTTGTTCTGCATGGAAACCAGTAAGGCCGCCTCCACCGGCAGGTTTCCCGGGTTGCCCAGGGTGAAGGTGAAAAGGGCTGCCGGCAGGCCGGAATCCTTGGCGTTGAGCGGTTCAAAGGGGGACCAGGCATCGAGTTGCACGGTGATGGGCAGCGCTGCATCCAGGTAACGGAGGCGGCAAAAGGGGTATTCACATTCCGCCTCAATGGCCTTGACCGCATCCGGGTCGTCCGGGTTCTCATGGAGCCATCGTGTCGCCGCAACGCCTTCCGCTGGGACGGCACGTACGGCGAAGAGCCCGCCGGGCGCCTTCAGGTCGTGCCGGAAATTATTCTGGACCTGCCAGGAGGTCAGCCGGCCGCGTCCCGTGAGATAGACCTGGCCCGCGCCAATACCGCCGAGGGGGAAGGCGATATGTTCCAGAGCGGCTTCCCGGTAAACGTGCGTTGCGCCAAGTTCCCGAAGCTGACGGGTCCATTCTTCCAGCGCTTTTCCCACGGCGGCGGCATCTAACCCCTTGCCCGCGGCGTACAAGGCCTCGATCTCCGCGGACCCGAAACGGGATAGCAGGGTGCCGGCCGCGCCCGCCGCCAGCACCCGCTTTAAAAACGCGCGCCGCGCTATTTCAGTTGCCTGCGGATCAATTGCCTTGCACTTGCAGGGACGGTATTCCTGTGCCATGGATGCTCCTCCTGATGGTTACCTGTTCTGAAACAATACCCGACGCCTTATTTTACACAAACTGTCCGGGCCAATATGAGCCGCTTTTTTAAGACAGTCATCTCCGCGCGGTGCAAGAGCGGGCTGTAGGTTCCATAACAGACACCATGGTATACTCTTTTCCGTACGGTCTTCACCCGAAAGGTTCCCGCTCCATGTCCCAAAAACGTAACAATTCCTACGCGAAAAAAGTCGCCCTTCCTCCGGGGTCGCTGATCCATTTGGGTAAAGCCAGCGAAACCGGGGTGCAACTTTCCGTCATTACTTACGATGCCGACCGGTTTGAACGCAGGACGGTTACTACCTCGGCGGAGCCGAGCGCCCTTGTCCGGCCGGGTTCCGTGACCTGGCTGGACGTCAACGGTTTGCAGGACACCGGTCTGCTTGAAGCGATTGGCGGCGCCTACGGCATCCATTCCCTGACCCTGGAAGATATCTTAAATACGCACCAGCGGACCAAGGCGGACTTTTTCGATGGTTATGTGTACTTCGTCCTGAAGATGATACGGTATGATGCGGAACATAAAAAACTTGATGTTGAACAAGTCAGTCTGGTGCTGCTTCGCGATATGGTCATTACCTTTCAGGAACGCCCCGGCGACGTACTGGAACCCTTACGGCAGCGCATTGAAAAGTCAAAAGGCAAGATACGTCATGAGGGGGCGGACTTTCTGTTTTATTCCATCATAGACATCATTATTGACAACTATTTCCTCTGTCTGGAAGATGTGGGCGAAGAAATCGAGCAGTTGGAGGAACGGGCGCTGCAGCATCCGGAACCCGGCCTGGTGCCCCTGCTCCAGGGGGTAAAGCGGGAACTGTTGTCCCTGCGCAGGGCGGTGTGGCCCCTGCGCGAAGAAATCACCCTGCTGCTGCGGGAGGAACACCCCCTGATAAAGGCCGCCACAACCCCCTACCTGCGCGACCTGTACGACCATACCATCGCCATCATGGATACCGTGGAGAGTTTTCGAGACACCACCTCCGGTCTGCTGGACGTATACCTGTCCAGTCTCAGCAACCGCATGAATGAGGTGATGAAAGTCCTGACGATTATCGCTACCATCTTTATACCGCTTTCCTTCATTACGGGCATTTATGGCATGAATTTTGTCAATATGCCCGAATTGCAGCTGCCATGGGCTTACCCGGTGATCCTGGGAATATGCATGGCGGTTGCCGTGGCCATGCTGATTTATTTCCGGCGCAAGCACTGGCTATAATACCGGCAAGGGAGCACAGAAACCTGTCGGGGAAAACCCTAGCGCAACAAGAGGATCATTTCATGCAGCATTTAACGCCCAAGGAGATTGTCCGGGAACTGGACAAATACATTATCGGACAGGACAAGGCCAAGCGGAAGGTGGCTATCGCCCTGCGCAACCGGTGGCGGCGGTTACAACTGCCCGAAGACATCCGGGACGAAGTCATTCCCAAGAACATCATCATGATTGGGTCCACCGGCGTCGGCAAAACGGAAATCGCGCGCCGGCTGTCCAAAATGGCCGATGCCCCCTTTGTCAAGGTGGAAGCCAGCAAATTCACGGAGGTGGGCTACGTGGGCCGTGACTGTGAATCCATGATTCGTGAACTCACCGAGGTCGCCGTCAAAATGGCCCGGGAGGAACTGCGCGCGGAATGTGAAGAAAAGGCCCGCGAACAGGCGGAACGTCGCCTGTTGGACCTTCTGCTTCCCCCGCGCCGCATGAAGGAAAAGCGGGCGGAATTCAATCCCATGGACCCGGGTGCCGGCGACGAGCCCGCCATCGAACCGGGACAGGCGGCCGAAGAAAAAGCGCGCCAACTTATCGCCAGAAAACTGGCCTCGGGGGAACTGGACGACCGCGAGGTGGAATTGACCGTATCCGAATCCAATCAGAACGCCATGCTGCAGGTCTTTGCGGCAAGTGGCATGGAAGAGATGGGCTTGAACTTGCAGGACATGTTCAGCCACATGTCGCCCCGGAAACAAAAGAACAAAAAGGTCAAGGTCTCGGAGGCCCGCGAAATCCTGCTGCAAGAGGCGTTGCATGAAATGATTGACATGGATCTGGCGGCCCGGCGCGCCATTGAACGCGTGGAAAGCAGCGGCATTGTTTTCCTCGATGAAATTGACAAGATCGCCGGGCGCGGCGGTTACAGCGGACACGGTCCCGACGTTTCCCGGGAAGGGGTGCAGCGCGATATTCTGCCCATCGTGGAAGGGAGTACGGTCATTACCAAGTACGGGTCGGTGCGGACCGACCATATCCTCTTCATCGCCGCAGGCGCCTTTCACAATGCCAAGATATCCGACCTGATCCCGGAACTGCAGGGACGCTTCCCCATACGGGTGGAACTGGACAGCCTGCACACGGGCGACTTCATACGCATCTTGACCGAAACGGAATGCTCGCTCGTCAGGCAATACCAGATGATGCTGGAAACCGAAGGCGTGTCACTGGTCTTTGAAGAGCAGGCCGTGGCGAAGATCGCCGAAATCTGCGAACGCGTGAACACCGAATCGGAAGACATCGGCGCGCGGCGCCTCCACACCATCATGGAATACCTGCTGGAGAACGTGGCTTTCACCGCCTCTGAACGTCAGGGCGAAGAAATCATCATTACCCCCGAGTTTATCGAAGAACACCTCGCGGGCATTGTCGAACGCCAGGACCTGAACCAGTACATCCTATAAAAAGCCGCTTTATCCCAGTCGTGACTGGAGGCCGCGTCGCCTGGTAGGGCGCCTGCCGGATGGTGAGCAAAAAAATGTGGTATTGAGTTTTACTGATCTAGCACGGGAAACTCCGTGATGCGCAGTTTTGCACAGCCGTAAGGGATGAGTTCGAGTTCTGTAACGGGTTCCGTGGAAGTAACCGGACTTTGCGGCGGCGGCGCGGCTGCGTTGTGTTCGATGTCCCATCCTGGAAGTAGTTTTCCTTTTACATACGCGCGCAGGGGCGGCGTGGCGGGATCGAAGGGGTTGGCGCCGATAGGCGCTTCTTCAAACCGGAACGAGGCTTCCGGCTTGGCGGCATCCAGTTCCAACGCGTAATTCCAGGGCGTTGTCGGCAACACTTCAAAGTCATTGTGCGGCGCCTCACCGCGCAGGGGTTTCCACTCCGCGCCGATGCGCAACGAATAGACGAGAGGGCCCCGGGACACGGCGGCACTGTCATTAAAACGACGTTCAACCGTTGCGGTCATCGGGAAACGCAGGGTAACAACCGTATCCCCCTGCCATGTGCGGCTGAGGGTATGAAATGTTCCAGGAGTGACGGACACCGCCGCTTCGTCACCGATTTGCAGGGTAGCATTCTGAGTCCAGCCAGGGACGCGGAAGGCGACCGGAAACTCCCCGTCGCCCGTAACGGTTACCCGCACCGTGTCCCGGAAGGGATAGTCGGTCTCCACGCGCACGCGCACGGGCTTCCCGTTCACCTCCGTGTTGAGCCGGCAGGGCGCATAGGCGACGGCCGCAAGTCCGACCGGCATGCCCAACGCTTTTGACGGCATGCGCATCCAGCAATGGGCGGAAAACTTGGGCCAGCCCTGGTGCATGTTGGCCGTACAGCAGCCGTAATTGGGTTCCAGGCCGAAGAGGTTCGCGTCAGGGCCGTTGTTGGTGTAGACCCGGTCTTCGGACACACGGCAGACGACCTGGTTCGCCTGCTGCACATACTGGTGCGCCCACATGTCCGGCGAGAAGGTGCCGGGGAGGGCGTTGAAGGCGATGCGCTCGAGCCGGTCCGCCAGGTCCGCCCGGCCTAGAATCGCTATCGTGTTTTCAAGAGAAAACATATATTCTACTACGGCGCACAGTTCGGTACCCTGGGACGGGCTCAATCCCGCATAATGCTCGTCGCCGGTCAGGATGCCGGTTATTTGCCCGTGATAGTTGTCGAGTGTGTTAAGTATGGTATCCAGCGCGGCGGCTTCCGCAGCGTCGCGTGACTGGCGATACCAGGCCGCTGGCGCTTTCACGGCCATGGCGTTGTTCACCACGTGCGTGTCGAGAATACAGTCCTTCGCATTCATCTTTTCGGGATACTTGAAGTTTTCAAAGTGGTCGCGCCAGTTGAAACCTTGTTCATGGGCGTGGGCCGCCACATCCAGCAACCACGCTTCGCCGGTCATTTCGTACAGCCAGTGTAACGTGATGACCAAATCCATCCAGCGGTACTTTCCCCAATCGAACAGCGGTGTTTCCCTCAGCACGGAGTCGATGCAGCGGACATTCTTCAGCATGGCGGGAATCACACGCGCAGCCGCGGTGGCTTCGTGGTATTGGCGGAGTGCCTTGAGAATAACAAACTGCGGCCAGGGATCGAGGTCCCGGTAGCCTTCGCTCTTGCGCGGACCGAGCCAGCCGTCCCCGTGCTGATGGCCGATAATGTAATCCATCCAGCGTTTCACATCGGCCTTCAGCGTGTCATCATTCAGGATCCACGCCAGCGGAACCATGCCGTCCAGCCAGTAGGGCGCGCGCTCCCACCCTTCCGCTTTACCACCTATCCAGCCGCTGTCCTTGATGTCCGGCCAGAACTTCTCCAGGTTTCCCGACAAGCCGTCCGCCTGGATACGCAGCTGCCGCTGCAGCCAGCCTTCCGCAGTAATCGCGCCGACGGGCAGCGGTTCCAGCGCAAGAGGCGCCAGGCGTGCGGGTTCTTTTTGTGCGCCGGAAACGGTGCTTATCACTATAACCGGCAGTATCATGACGTAAAGTCCTTTCCCTAAATCCATGATAGTCTCCTCAACGCTTTATCTGTACACGCAGGCGTCGCGTTGGTTGGTCGCCGTGAAAGCCAGAGAGATGGAACAACATCGTTCCGGCAGGCTTGTCCTGGTTTCATGGTCGCATGACGGGCCGGTTCGTTTCAAAATGACAGGCCCATGCCGCTGCACAAACTTGGTATTGCCCATCTCTGGAAATTCATGAATACATGGTGCAGCCGACACCGGGCGATGGCATGTGTCGCTTTTTCCCAAGGATTTTTATTGGTATGGTCAGGGTGATACAATAGGGAGCGCATAGGAAAGACAAGGACCTTCTCACATAAAGGGTTCTTAAACGCCGGAGTAAGGAAAATAACGGCAGGAGTTGCCAGAGACATGACTTAAACCGGGCTCCTGCCATGTTCTGGCCTCGGGGACGAACATGGTTATCGTGGCGCCGCCTCTTTGGGCAGGTTTGCTACTGTCTTCAGTCGCCTGGCGCCAAGGAGGTAGTGTGCTATGCCCGTGATTCAAGAAATCCAATTCGTACAATTTCTTGAGCCCAAGAATATTCTGTGCCGGATGCAGGCAACCTGCTGGCAGGATGCGATAACGGAATTGGCCTGCCTGTTGCATCGTAACGAGGGGGGGTTCGATCTGAATGAAGTGGTGGCCTCCTGTATTCGCCGGGAAGAGGCGACCTCCACCGTGATTGCCCCGCGGCTTGCGTTGCCCCATGCCCGCGTCAAGGGACTGGACCGGGTCCTGGTTGCCATTGGTACCCTCGACGCGGGAATCCTGTTTGCCTCGCCCGACCATGGCCTGGTGCAGGTGGTTATCCTCATCCTGACACCT
The DNA here is from genome assembly GCA_022706235.1 of Candidatus Hydrogenedentota bacterium. Lineage (GTDB taxonomy): Bacteria > Hydrogenedentota > Hydrogenedentia > Hydrogenedentales > CAITNO01 > JAAYBJ01. Next base: position 22,375 of record JAKJCY010000018.1, read on the forward strand.
CATGAAGATCCGGGACTGTATTTGCAGGTTTTGGCGGCGCTTACGCGCAACCTGGGGGCTCCCGGGGCACCGGACCATCTTGCGGAATTTGTCTCCTCCGATGAAATTTATCATGCATTTGTCAGTAACGGCGCCGAACTGCCGCCTTATCTGAAAGCCCAGGATCTCATGGAACGCGCACCGGTGACCCTCCTAGAAACCGATTATCTCAAAGATGCGATTGAGACGTTTTGTACGCGAAAAGTCATGGATATTACCATTATCGATGAAGAACGCGACGTGCGGGGGGTTCTTTCCGTGGAGGACATCCTGCGGCACAGCCTGCCCGGGCACCTGCTCTGGATGCATGATCTTTCCCCCATACTCCGGTTTGAGCCCTTCGCCGATCTGCTCAAGCGCGACCATGACAGTAAGATTGCGGATTATATGCGTGAAGAGTATGTGTCCGCCGAACCGGGCATGCCGGCGGTACAGCTGGCCAAACTGTTCATCAACGAAAATGTCCGGCAGATTGTGGTCCGTAATCAGCGCCGGCTGGCCGGAATCGTGGATTTGCACGCCTTTATGGCTAAACTCTTTTGGCGATGAGTGCCGAGGCCGCAGCAGTTCATTCCCACTGGAATTTGCGGTAGTGACAACCCTGTCCCTCCTCCGCATCGTTATAGGAATCAACACACATGCACGCTGAAGAACAAGAACAGACAATGAGCGCCGTAACCCTTTCGATCCGCCTGGTGGTGTTGCTGCTCTTAAGCACCCTGGCCGGAGTGGCGGGAGGGGCTATTGGTCTGGAATTTCATCAACAGGTGGCGACCGCCGTTTTCCTGTCTATTATTCTGGGGACCCTTTTTTTCTGGTCTTTCCGCCTTGCCATCGCCTTTCTGGGTGTGGCGGTCCTTATTTTCTCAAAGTCGCTGAACATACCCCATTTCGTGGAATCCGCGGCGCTGCCGGTGATTTTGTTTTTGGTGGGCATGATGATTGTCGTGGGGGCATTGCGGGACTTGGGCTTCTTCACCTGGGTGGTGCAGATGATTGTATCCATGCCCAACATGACCGCCCACAAGTTTATCATAACCTTATGCCTGGCCTCATCCTTGCTGGCCTGTGCTGTGGACGAAGTGACCTCGATAATCTTTATTTCCACGCTGGTGTTCCAGGTTTGTGAACGCCTGAAATTGAATCCGGCGCCTTACCTCATTTCCTGCGTGCTCTGCACCAATGTGGGAAGTGCCGGTACCATGCTCGGCAACCCGGTGGGGATTTACATCGGCACGCAGGCGGGGTTTTCGTTTCATGATTTCCTCTTCTGGGCCTTCCCTATCATGCTGGTATCCCTGGCGGCGACCGTGATGGTCACCATGCTCTGGTACCGCAAGGAAATGCGGGAGTTTGACGAACGCCTGGCTGATCGCTTAAGCCATAATCTCAGCCTCGCGCCGCGCGTGGACATCCCTTACAAAAAGGGGCTGGTCATACTGCTGCTCACGGTCCTTTTCATCGCCTCGCACCACAGCCTTGAAGGGGCGCTTGGCCTCGACAAAAACAGTATCCTGTTGATTGCCCCGCTGATATGCGCCGGGGTCATCATGATCATGCGCCACAACCGCGCCCGCCACTACGTGGAGCATGAAGTGGACTGGTGGACCTTGCTCTTTTTTATGCTGCTTTTCGCCGTTGCCGGAACCTTGGAATATACCGGGGTCACCGTGTTCATGGCACAACATTTCCAGCATAGTTTCGGCGATAGCCTGGCTGTTCTGGTGCCGGTCATCCTGCTGATGACCGCAGTGGGCTCCGCTTTCGTGGATAATGTGGTGTTCGTAGCGGCCTTCGCCCCCATCATCAAGGAATTGGCAACCACCCTGCCGGCGATGCCCCTGTGGTGGGCGTTGCTGTTCGGGGCTTGTTTCGGCGGAAACATTACCATGATTGGAAGCACGGCCAATATCGTTGCGCTGGGTATGCTCGAAAAACATTCGAAGATACAGGTCTCTTTTTTCAGCTGGCTTAAAATCGGTCTGCTGTCCGCCCTTGTCAGCTGCCTCATTGCCTGGCTGGCCCTCGTGGTTCTTGGCCCATACATGGGAACGATGTGAATGGAATCCGGCCGGTCAGGGGGTTGAAGTATATCATCACTCCGCGATGGTGCCGCCTTTCCAGGCGCCGCTCGAGATATGAAACGTGCACGACGCTTCCGCATTTCTTTTCAATCAGTGCCCTGACAGTTGCGGATAGGGTAATCATGCGGGTGCGAAGGGCATGATACGCCCGAGGGGACAGGCTTCACAGGTATTTACGCAAACAAAACAGGCAAGAGCCGGAAGGTTTCTTCGGCCTTTTGCTGTATAATGGGAGCATCTTTGTAAACCTATGAAAGGGATTCGTCATGCATGTCAAATCCGTTATCGCACTGTTTATCCTGGGCGCGGCCGCTCTTTCCTTAATAGGAAACGGTTTCGCGGAGGATACACTGAAGGTCGCCGTGGTCACCGGCGGTCATTCCTATGAGAAGAAACCCTTTGAAGCAATGTTCAGGAATTTCGAGGGGCTGGAATGCGTGTTCCTGGAAATGGAAGACCAGCGTGGGATTTTTGAAGATATCTCGCAGTGGCCGTACAAGGCCGTGGTCCTCTATAACATGACGCGCGAGATTTCTGAAAAACAACAGGAAAACTTCATTAAACTGTTGGAGCAGGGTGTGGGTTTTGTGGTGTTGCATCACGCCATCGCGGCATTTCCGGACTGGCCCGAGTATCGTAAAATCGCCGGCACGAAGTACTGGCTGGAAGATACGGTGGAGAACGGGGTTATGCACCCGAAAAGCCAGTGGGAGGAAGGCGTGGATATGCGGTTGCATGTGGAAGACCCGGCTCATCCCATCATGGCGGGCGTCAACGATTTTACCGTGCACGATGAAACCTACAAGGGCTATGATCTCGAGCCGGATAATCACCTGATTCTGTCCTGCGGCGAGCCGGGCAGCCAGAAGGAAGTGGCCTGGACGAGAACGTACCGAAACGCGAAGATTTGCCTGATACAGCCAGGGCACGGTTCGGGTGCCTACAGTAACGAAAACTTTCAGCGGATGCTGCGTCAGGCGATTCAATGGGTCGCCTTGAAATAGTGCCGCAGGAAAAATAAGGTTGTATATTTTTTTGGTTAACCATGGAACGCACAGAACGCACGGAAAAACAGAGGACTTGTCGGGGCACTCGGAGCACAATTACTGATACGGGTATCGGTTGTGTGCTTGCAGGAGGTTATACATGCTCTTCAGAGTTGTAATGCGTTTTGGGGCCGTGATGTGTCTGTTACTTTTTGCTGCAGCCTTGTCAGGCGTCATGAGGGTGGTGACGGCGCAGGAAGAGCCGGAAACGCGGATCATTTCCACCGGGGGAGAAGAAACCCCGTTATTTCATCCTGCGGACATGAATGCGGACTGGCGGTTGGTAATGAATGAAACCATTGCCTATCTGGCCGGATGGCAACAGGGCGGCAATCCCATAGATTATGCCATACGCGCAGCGTATTTGTGGCAGAATGGTGAATATTATATCTTCGAGGATGATGGTGGGGGGGCTCCGCTTTGCTGGGCGCTTCCAAAACCTGTCGAAGGGGAGGGCGAAAATAGAAATGTTGTATTCGTATTGATCGATGCCTGCCGCGAAGACAGGGTGGATGCGTTTCGTAACGGCGTTCCCGTGATGCCGTATCTATCGAGTTTGCCTGCCGTGCGCTTTCGCAATGCCTATGCGCCTGCCCCCTGGACGGCAGCCTCCATGATCAGTATATTTTCTTCCACCCATGTGGACACGCACCAGGAGCATATAGGCGCGTGCCCCTTTCCGGAAACGATGGAGACCATGGGCGAATATTTCAAGTCGGCGGGGTTTTCCACCTTTGGGGTCCAGACGAACGGTAATCTTACCGAGGACCTGGGGCATGCACGGGGATATGACCAGTATGTGTATAATTCCAACGCGCCCGCGGATGTGGTAACCAGCACCGCTTTGTCACTTGTCGAAGAGGCTGCCTCTCCTTTTTTCCTCTACGTTCATTACATGGAGCCCCATGTTCCCTATACGCCGCCGCCGGTGTATCAGACGCTGATGGGGTATCCTCATCCGGACCTGAGCCCGGAGGAACAGGCCATCGCCGAGGACTATATACCCTATCATCTCGACTATCTTCGGTATTATCTGGGATTACAGCCAGAGCTGACGTATGAACCATTATCCCCCCTGGGCTGTGACGCGGTCCGTTCGTTATATGACGGGGAAGTGCGTTTTGCCGATGATCAGTTGAACCTTCTGATAACGGGAATATTAGAGGAGTATCCTGACACCATCATCGTTATTGCCGCCGACCATGGCGAACATTTCTGGGAACACAACTTTCTGGGGCATTCCCTTTCCCTGTATCAGCCGCTGGTTCATGCTCCCCTCTTCATCAAAGTACCCGGATATCCGCAAGCGTCTACGGACACCTTCGTAAGTGTCCTGGATTTGATGCCCACTCTGGCCGCCCTGTTGAATACGCCTGTGCGTTCCTGGTGGGAAGGACGTGACTTGTTCGGGGCGCGGGATCCCGAAGGTCCGGTATATGCCTGCGGTAAGACCCGGCCTCCCTGGCTGCGCGATTTGGAAATGGTATGCGCTGGCGGCATGAAACTGATGCGAGAATCCAATACAGGCCGGACTGAGTTGTATGATATATCATCGGACCCGGAAGAACTGACGAATCTGGCTGATGCGCAGCCTGATGTCGTGGCAGCGATGACATCGCTCCTGCTGGTGCATCTGCTGGAAAATGCGCGGGCCAATGGCCCAGACGTTGTCGTCAGCGTGTCACCGGAAGGCCCGTTAGTGGCGGGCGCTACGGTCCAGTTGACGGGACCCGAAGGCATGGGGCATAAGTGGTTCAAGGACGGGGCGCCCCTAAAAAATATTGTGTCCCGCATCGGCGGCTCCAATACCCGGATACTCACCATTCAGGGCCTGGTACCGGGGGATTCGGGGCAATATGAGTGCATTGCCAATGATGAATCCTTGCATCTTGCCGTTACTTATCCGTACACGCTCAATGTGCTTTAGGCGGAAGCAGTCCTAATTCATATAGCCCAGATTGCGCAGCTGTTCCAAGGTCGCCGTATCCATTTCCGCCTGTTTGCCCTTGGCCCGGCGTGCCTGAAGGTTCTTCAGGTGATGCTGCCGAAGGAGTTCTCTCAATCTGCCAACGGTTGTGGGGTCTTCCTTTCCCAAGTCTTCGGATTCCAGCCCGTCTTGCGGAAAAGTGAACAAGTGGGCTGTGCCGTCCTTGTGATTCAGCACCAGTTTCTTTCCTTCCGAAATCACCATTTCCCAATCGGTATTCCACCGGGGATTGGACGATTTCGTCTTCGCGTAGACCGGCTTGTCCTCGGAACGGAAAGCATCCGCTCCCTGCCAATTGTGCTCTCGGGGAAGTCCCAGTAAACCCGCCACCGAGGGCAACACGTCCACCAGTTCGACGACATGGTCGTATTCTCCCGGAGGTACCCCTGCGCCCAGAAAGAAAAGAGGGACGCGCAGTTCGCAATTGTAAAGGGTAAGACCGTGCCCCAAAAATTCATGGTCCCAAAAGTGTTCGCCGTGGTCGGCGGTGATGATGAACAGGGTATCCGGCGCTTTTTCCCGGATGGTCTTGACCAGCCGGCCTACGTGATCGTCGGTATACCGTATCGAGGCGTCATAAAGGAGTTTTACCGCTTCCTTGCCTGCATCCGACAAGGGGGCAAAGGGTGAATTTGGCGTCTGGCCCGTCATGAATTCACAGTGCGCCCTGTAATAGTCACGAAAGTTCTCCACAACCGCGCGCTCTTCGTTTGACAGGGTTTCGGGCGCATAGCCTACCATATCCCGGTGCTGCTGCGGGGGCTCATAGGGCAGATGGGGATCCATGTAATGCGCATAAAGAAAGAAGGGGGTACGGGCACGGTTCCATTCTTCCAGTGCCCAATCCGTAACCTGGGTCGCGTCTGCATCCAGGGAAGTCCGATAGACATCGAATCCTTTGCTGAAACCCAGTTCCGGAAACAGATTTCCATTGGTCTGGATGGCAAGGGTGTTGTAACCGTATGCTTTCAGGACCGTGGCCATGGTGGGTATTTCAGGAGCCAGCGCATTAAACGCATCCGGATCCTCCTTGACCAGCGCCCCATAAATCACCTGGTGCGCATCCACATACAGGGAAGTCAACAGGGAAGTCATGGACGGGCGCGTCCACGTGCAGTTGCTGACCGCAGACCTGAAAACAGCGGCCTCGCCTCCCAGAGAATCCAAAAATGGAGTCAACGGTACACCGTTCCGAACCTGACCGACCCGGTCCGCGCGAAAGGCGTCCATGACGATCAGGACAACATTTGTGGTTTTAACTGGCGCCCTTCGGGATCTATTCAATTCAGTAGAAGTCTTATAAAGACCGATGCCAAGGCCTATAAGTACCACTCCGACGCCAAGCAGGCAACAAATAACAATTATTGGCGCGAATTTTTTTTCCATTCTCAAAACCAATCCATTTTTTCTTTAAATGATTCCAACAGTGTTCTAAACGCCTATGGAGGTGCTAAACGTTTCTTTTGGTTTGGCTGCAAAAAAGAAAACAAAATTACCAATACACAACCTGCCCCCCTCGCCTGGGTCCTTGAGGGGAAGACCTTTTTCGGATACAGAGATAATACCCCCTTTGTTACTTCAAAACAAAGGAGATCTTGTACGCTCTGGATGCCTTGCAGCCCGCGATAGAACAGCTTCTTGTGGTTGCCGCTCATGGGACTATTATGAACGAGTGCGGCTGGAACAGTATCATTGGATAGATTTTGTATAATGGTCTTGGTCGCAGACGGTTTGTGTCTTTTTTAACCACGAAGTTCACGGAACACATGGAAAAAAACGAGGAGGTCATTATGATCGAACTGGGTATGCATGCGGACAACTGGCGCCCCTTGAGCGGCAATTTCAAGCAGGCGGCGGAAACGGCGGTCAAATATGGCATAGAACATCTCGAATTCGCTGCCATTCACGGCCAGTATTTTATTCAGGCCATGGGCTATGAACCGGGGATTTCGCTGCAGTCGAATCCCCGCGCGCTCAAGCGGTATTGTGATGAAAAGGGCCTGCGGATATCGCAAATTGACGGTTCCTATCCGCTGATGGGACCGGACGGATCGGCTTTCGGCGTGCAGTATGTCCAGCAGTCCATTCGATTCGCCGCAGAGCTGGACTGTCCCATGGTGGATACCGTGGACGGCGCTTTCGAGATAGAAGGGTTTACCCGCGACGAAGTGTTCCGTATCACCTGCGATAATTACCGGCAGGTGCTGTCCTGGGCCGAGGATTATCATATTGTCATCAATGTCGAACCCCACGGTCCCTACACCAACGACGCGGAATTCATGCTCAATCTGTTCAAGTATTTCGATTCGGAATGGCTGCGCTGCAATTTTGATACGGGCAACAGTTTCATCGCCGGTCATGACCCGCTCGAATATCTGAAAACACTCCGGCCGTATGTATCCCACTGCCACATCAAGGACGTGAGCGCAGGGCTGGCGGCCGCGGTGCGCGGTGAGGAGACCGGTATCGCCTGCAGCGAAGTCCCCATCGGAGGTGGCGTCAACGCCGACAACATCAAGAAATGCCTCGCGTATCTGAAAGAGACGAACTGGTATGGCGTTGTTTCGCTGGAATGCTACGGCGCGGATGACAATATCCGCCAGAGCGTCGAATTTCTGCGGCCGCTTGTTTAGCACCTGCCGCAGGTATGCACTAAATTTTTGCGTTATAATAGCTTCTCTTGATAAAGTATTACGATAAACTTATCGAAAGGTATATCGTATGAAAAACGTTACGGTGTCTCCAAAGTTTCAAATTGTAATTCCGAAGGAGGTACGTCAACAGGCGGGCATTCGCCCCGGTCAGAAGATGACGGTATTCCAAATTGGCGACATTATCGAATTGGCCCCGGTTAAAGATGTTAAGACCCTGCGTGGCTCTCTGGCAGGGTTGCGTACCGAAGTGGACCGGACGGAACGTAGCGTGCCATGAATATAGTTGATTCCTGTGGATGGCTTGAATATTTCGCCGGGGGGCCGAATAGTGCATTTTTTGCTCCTCCTATTGAAACGGGTGGAGAATCTTTGATTGTCCCCACACTTTGTCTTTATGAGGTGTTTAAAAATATTTTGGCCCAATTCGGAAGACAGGAAGCAGTTGAAAAAATCGCAGCTATGCGTCAGGGAAACGTTGTGGAGTTGGACGCGGATTTAGCGCTAAGTGCGGCGAAACTCAGTCTGGAGTTGCAGTTACCGATGGCGGACAGTGTTATTCTCGCTACAACGAGACGCTATAACGCCCAACTGTGGACACAAGACGCCCATTTTGAAGGGATTGAAGGTGTTCAATATCGCAAAAAAAAATGACTCCAGATGGTGATTGAGAAAGCGTGTGACAGCGTACAAGAAACAGAGTATAGAAATGGCACCAGGTTTTCTTAAATTTGAAGAATGTTTCATGGAACGCATCTGGGGCGGTGACCAGATGCGGCGCATGCTGAACAAGGCGGTTCCGAGCGGCAAAACGATAGGCGAGTCCTGGATGATTTCGGACCATGCCGCCCACATTAGTGTGGTGAGCGAAGGACCTCTTGCGGGCCGGACGCTGCATCAGCTGCTGGAGCGGGACAGCATGGCCTTGCTGGGGGTGAACGCCGCTCCGACAAGAGACGGCAAATTTCCGCTGCTCCTGAAGCTCATTGATGCGGGGCAGGACCTGTCGGTACAGGTGCATCCCGATGATGAACTGGCGTATCAACTCGGGGAACAGGACATGGGCAAGACGGAAATGTGGCATGTCCTGGAAACGGAAGGGCAGTGCCGGATTATGCTGGGGCTCCGGCGGGACGTCACGCGGGAGGCGCTCGAGCAATGCCTGCGGGACGGCGGCGATGTTATTGGGTTGATGGGGCAGTTGCCCGTGCGGGGCGGGGAATCTTTCCATGTTCCTTCGGGGACGGTGCATGCCATCGGCGGCGGCGTCCTGCTGGCGGAAATACAGCAGAACAGCAATGTGACCTACCGGTTGTTTGATTACAACCGGCGGGACGCGGATGGCAAGCGCCGGGAATTGCATTTGGAAAAAGGATTGCAGGCGATACGCTTTCAAGAGGCGTTGGTGAGGCCTTCGACAGCGCTGCGTGTCGTGGAGTCAGGCGCCACCCGGGAGTTTCTGGCGGCCTGCCGCTATTTTGCGGCGGAAAAGGTATGGCCTGGCGGGCGGCGCGTGTATGTCGGTCCGGCAGGTTCATTTCATATCCTTCTTGCCCTGGAAGCATCCCTGACATTGGAGGGCGATACGGGCGCCTGCCGGTTGCAGCGCGGCGAGGCAGCGCTGGTGCCTGCGGCCATGCCCGGCTGGCATGTTGTGGGCCAGGGTGCGTATTTGGATTACTACGTACCGGATCTGAATGAAGACGTGATTAAACCGTTGAGAAGTCACGGTTATGCCGATGCCCAAATCCGGCAACTGGGCGTTGCCCTGGCATAAAAACATGAATTTGTGATTCGGAGGTTCTATAATAGGGGATAGCCTTTTATTCGCGATAAAAACCAAGTACGTTGTTCACACTTTAGTGTGCCGGGGTTACACGTAAAGTCAAAGTCAATACAGCACGCCCGGCACACTAAAGTGTGAACAACATGCAACGTTTCAGAGCAGATAATCGAAGTGTCATTTTAAGAAAGGATGGCGGAGTATGATTACCATACTGATAGCGGTTGCGGCGTTTATCGGGTACATTGTCGCCTATAATACCTATGGGCGCTGGCTGGCCCGTAAAATTTTTTCATTGAACACGGAGACGGCGACGCCGTCCCATACCCTTGCGGACGGCAAGGATTTTGTCGCGACCAAACCCGCCGTGCTTTTCGGCCACCACTTTACCTCCATCGCCGGCACCGGGCCCATTGTGGGTCCAGCCATTGCCGTATTCTGGGGCTGGCTGCCGGCGTTGCTCTGGGTAGTATTCGGTTCTATACTCATCGGGGCCGTTCATGATTTCGGTTCATTGGTGGTGTCCATGCGCCATCAGGGGCATTCCATAGGGGATATCTCCGGCTTATTGATCAGCCGTCGTACACGACTTCTGTTCCTGACCATTCTGTTCTTTACCCTGACGATCATTATTGCCGTGTTTGGCCTCGTCATTGCCACCATTTTCTCCATCTACCCGGAATCGGTGCTGTCGGTCTGGACCGCCATGCCCCTGGCGGTTATTGTGGGTGTCTTGATCTACCGACGCAAGATGGCCCTGTTTTTTCCGTCCTTGATGGCCCTGGTGGTCTTGTACCTGACTGTATACCTGGGGGTGTACTTTTTCCCCATTGATTTGAATCTGCCGTTATTTGCAGGCGAAGGGGCCTCATTTGTGCAATCGTTGGGCTCTTCGGTGGTGCTGTGGACCATCTTCCTCCTCATCTATTGTTTTCTCGCGAGTATTTTGCCGGTGTGGTTGTTGCTTCAGCCGCGCGACTATATTAATTCCCTGCAACTCTATGTGGCGCTGGGGGTACTGGCCGTGGGTTTGTTTGTGGCGGCGCCGCCCCTGCCGTTTCTGTTTATTACCATCGCCTGCGGTGCGGTATCGGGCTTCCATTCGCTGGTTTCCTCGGGCACGTCTTCCAAACAGATTGATAAGGAAACGGACGCCCAGTTTATCGGCTATGGGTCCATGCTGATGGAAAGTGTGCTCGCGTTAATCGTTATCCTGAGCTGCGTGGCCGGGGTCGGCATGCTGGTGAAAGCCAACGGGGTGGACCTGTTCGGGCGCGATGCCTACATGCATTACTACGGCATGGGCTGGGAAAAGATGGGTCTGTCCCAGACCATTGGGGTGTTTGTGGAAGGCGGCGGCAATCTGATCGCTTCGCTGGGCCTGCCGCGAGAACTCGCCATGGGCATCATTGCCGTCATGGTATCGTGTTTTGCCGCGACCACGATTGATACCTCCACGCGGTTGCAGCGCTATGTGATACAAGAGATCGGCGCGGCCATACACCTCAAATTCCTCTGCAATAAATACATGGCCACCCTGGCGGCCGTGGTCTGCGCGGGTGTGCTGGCCTTCATGCCGGGACCCAAGGGGCCGGGCTCAGGCGGTCTGATTTTGTGGCCTCTTTTCGGCGCCACAAACCAGCTGTTGGCCGGACTCGCCCTGATGGTGGTCATTTTTTATTTGCGCTGGATCAACAAGCCCATCTTCTTCGTAGTGATACCCCTCATTATGATGCTGGTCCTGCCGGCCTGGGCGCTGTTGCTTCAGATTCGGCAGTTCTGGGACCAACAGAACTATCTTCTGGTCGGGTTCAGTATTTTCATCCAACTGCTCCAGGTATGGATGGTGATTGAAGCGGTCATGGCCTGGCGCAGCGTGCATACCCGGGCCGCTGTCGCCGCGATTATGGACCAACCGCATACGAATCTGGACGGCGGGCGCGCCTGCTAGAGCGTGTTCCGCAAGTTGAAGATACATCCCCCGGCGCTTCGCGCCACCCCCTTCAAAGGGGGACCTGCATGACATGTTTCCAGCGATGAGAAATATTTTGCGCTGATAATGGGAACTCGGACCGTACCAGCAAATTACCTCTTCGCTAACACACCACCGGTACTCAAAAGGTCCCCCTTTGAAGGGGGTGGCGCGAAGCGCCGGGGGATGTATCTTCGGGCCATTCTTTATCTTGCCATGGCAGGTAAGTTTAAAACACCTGCTTTATTTTACGCACCTCCTGTCAGGCATAACACCGGATTTCGTAAATCCGCGCCTCCGGGCTTCCGTTGGTCGCGGTCACGTGTACACGCAGCGCGCCCGTGGTGATTGCCGGGAAGGTATGGCGGCGCAGGCGCTCATAGTTGCCGGTAATTTCCACGAGGGGGACCCATGCATCACTTTCCGGGGCCTGGTACAACACGCGGTAATCCCGCACGGTCTCCGGTTGCGGCCCCCGCACCTGGCCCTTTTTAACGTTGCTTTGTTCCGAGAGGGACAGTTCGCGGAAAAATCCCGTATCAAAGCAAAGCTGCACTTGCGACAGCGTTTGCGGTTCTTTCCAGCGCAGTTCGATCCAGGCGCCGTCGGAGGTCATGGGGCCGCCCCAGCGGTGGTCCCAGTGTTCGGGTATATCACGCACGAATCCGGTAAGCACATTCGCCGCCTTGCTGCTTTCCACTTCGCCTGAAGCGACCACTTCAGAGGCCTTACGGGCCAGGTCCGCCGGGTCCTCGTTTTTCAGCTGCTTGATAGTCTGGTCGTCCCGGAGCAGGTGCTGTTGATAGGCCTTGAGCAGCGGCTTGTTGTCGAACAGCGCCTGCGGCAGGATGCCTTCTTTCACGCACAAGGCGGCCGCGGTGCCGATGGCCTGTCCTTCCACGGAGCAGGTGCCCATGACCCGGGTGGAGGTCAGCGCCACGTGGGACGTGCTGATGTTGCGTCCCGCCATGAACAGATTGGGCACATTCACGGAGTACAGCGCGCGCAGGGGGATGTTGTAGACTTCGGGGATCTTAATGGAGTGGGAGGGGGGGATGTCGGAATCGTAGAAGCCGCCGGAGGTGTGGTTGTCAAAGGGCCAGCCGCCGATGGCGACGGCATCCTCGAAGTCGCCGTTCTTGCCTTCGAGATCAGCCTGGATCAGGACATGGGGGCCGATGAGGCGGCGGCTCGAGCGTTTGCCCGGGATCATGCCCACCCAGTTCATGCCCCAGGTGGCGCTGTCAGGGTGGTTGCCGGAGTTCTTGATGTAATCCCACACGCCCATCACAATGGACAGCAGTTCAAAACGGATTTTCTCATTGTCGCGGATGGCGTCCAGTTGGCCGCCCCATTCGATCCACCAGTACCCGTATTCCCAGGAGTGGGTCTTGCGCAGACGCAGCTGGTCGCTCGTGATTTTTTGCGCCCAGCGCGGCGGCGTGAAGGGGATCGGATAGCCATAGTCGCGCGACGTAAACAAAATGCTGCTGCCCATGGTCTCCGGTCCGGCCGTTTCCGGCGCCAGCGATTCGTTGTACTGATCGCGCGCCTCGTGGCCCGTGCGGAATGCAGCGCCCGCCTCCAACCCGAGCCGGCAGTCGCCGGTGCAGTCAGCATAAAGGGTTGCCTGAATCCGGTAAATATGTTCGGTGAGATCATTGCGCACCCAGGCCCGGCGTATCGCTCCGTTTTCCATCTCCACGCGATACAAGGAGGCATCGAGGAGCAGCGTGATGTTCGGTTCGGAAACGATCTTGTCATAAAGCATCAGGTCCCACAGTTCCCACGCCCAGTGGGGGTTGCGGACGGCGTCTTCGATGCGGAGTTCTTCGAGAATACCGCCTTCGCGCCAGCCGGGGTGGCCCTTATGATGGTTGGCGCCCACAATGTGCATGCGCACCTCGCTGCTCGCGTTGCCGCCCAGGCGCGACCGGTTCTGAACGAGCACCACCTTCGCGCCGTTACGCGCCGCCGCAAGGGCCGCGCACACCCCCGCCATGCCGCCCCCGGCGACCAGGAAGTCGCAGGAAAGGTCCACCGAGGTCATGTTCGGCTCATCGGCAGGAGGCCCCGCGGCTTTCGTGATAGCGTCAAAATCCGGCGGGGTGAAGGACGTTTCTTCCGCATGAATTTCCGGCACATGCACAGCGAGCGTATAGGTGGAAAGCGCGCCCAGAGCGCCGATGTTCCGTATGAAGTCACGACGGTTGCAGGGATGTTTTTGGGACATGGGTTGGAGCCTCCTGTTTTTTGCTTGTGTTTATGGGATAGTACTATGCGGGAAATCTGGTTTAAAAGCAAGTAGACACCCCAATAAACGGTAGGAGCGCCTATCCGTACATGGCCCATTAAAAAGAAATTTGACAAGAGTCGGGGGGGGGGGTACAATACGTCGAAATAACAAGAGTAGAGGCATATTTTTAAGTGCAGGGACTTTAACAATATCAAGGATGTCAACACTATGCGGTACGTAGGAATGTGTTTTATGGCGGCGTGTCTTTGTGGTTCCATCTGCGCTTTTGCGGTGACAGGTGGCGCTCCTTCGGCGGTAAGGTCGTTGGAAACCGGAGGCAGCTATGACGACACGACAGGTCTCACCGACAACGACGTTGGCAGCGCGGAGGTTAAAGACGTCATCCCCCATCCGGCGGATGGAAATACGGACTGGCGCCTGGTATTGAGCGAAGCCATCGCCTATCTGAGTGGCTGGCAACAGGGCAGCAACCCAATGGCCTATGCCATACGGGCAGCCTATCTATGGCAGAATGGCGAGTGGTATCACTACGATGCGGAGATGATCGCCCCTCTGTGCTGGGTGCTGGGAGCTGTTGAACCCGAAGGGGAAGGCGAGGGCGAATGTCAAGATGATGAAGACTGTGACGACAGCGACCTGTGTACGGACGACAGTTGCGACCCGGCCACGGGTTGCGTGCACACGCCGATAAACTGCGACGACGGTAATGCGTGCACGACGGATGTGTGCGATCCGCTTGAAGGCTGTGTGCACACGCCGGTGTACTGCGATGACGGCGTGGCATGCACGGTGGACAGTTGCGACCCGGCGACGGGGTGCGTGAACACGCCGGACGACACGCTTTGCGATGACGGCAACGCATGCTCGGACGGTTCCTGTGACCCGGCGACAGGCTGCGTGTTCGCGCCGATAACCTGCGACGACGGCAACGCATGCACGGAGGACAGTTGCGACCCGGCGACGGGTTGCGTGTTTGCGCCGATAACCTGCGACGACGGCAACTCATGCACGGACGACGGTTGCGACCCGGCGACGGGCTGCGTGTTCGCGCCGATAACCTGCGACGACGGCAACGCATGCACAAACGACAGTTGCGACCCGGCTACGGGCTGCGTGTCCGTGCCGATAACCTGCGACGACAGCGACCTGTGCACAGACGACGGTTGCGACCCGGCCAGCGGTTGCGTGCAAACGCCAATAGACGTGGACGACGGCATTGAGTGTACGGTAGACACGTGCGACGCGGCGACGGGTCACGTGAACGCGCCGAACGACGCTCTGTGTGACGACCTGATAGCCTGCACGGTGGACACGTGCGACGCGGCGACGGGTTGTGTGAACACTCCGAACGACGCTGCGTGCGACGACCTGATAGACTGCACGGTGGATACGTGTGACGCGGCGACGGGTTGCGTGAACACGCCGAACGACACTGCGTGCGACGACGGAAATCCCAATACGGTAGACACCTGCGACCCGGTAAGAGGTTGCGTGTACACGCTGAACGTTATGCTACCGGGCGATGTGCCACTCGAACTGGTGTGGATTCCTTCGGGCAGTTTCCAGATGGGCCGGTACCCGGGCGAGGCGGACAGTTACATGAGCGAAGACCCGCAGCATCCGGTGACGCTGGCGTACGGATTCTGGATGGGCAAGTACGAGATCACGCAGCAGCAGTGGCTGGCGGTGCGCGGTTCGTGGCCGGGCACGGCGCCCTCTGCCACGTATGGCTTGGGCAACACCTATCCGGCCTACTACATCTCCTGGGATGACACGAAGAATTTTATTACGTCGCTGAACGCCCATATCGTGAGCAGCGGGCAAGGGCCGCTGACGGTGCGTCTTCCCAGCGAGGCGGAATGGGAGTATGCCTGCCGGGCGGGCACGACCACGCGCTTCTACTTTGGCGATTCCCTGGGCTGTGACGGTCTATGTACGGATTGCGCGGCGGGCACGCTGCCGGGTAACCGGACGGCCTACATGTGGTACTGCGGCAACAACAGCCCGAACGGTAGCAAGGCCGTGGGCGGTAAAACGGCGAATGCCTTTGGCCTGTACGACATGAGCGGTAATGTATACGAGTGGTGCGAAGACGATTATCATAGTAGTTACACAGGCGCGCCGACCAATGGCAGTGCGTGGGTGGATTCGCCACGGGCCTCGTACCGGATGATCCGGGGCGGCTACTGGTACTACTA
>JAKJCY010000190.1 GCA_022706235.1 Candidatus Hydrogenedentota bacterium
CAAAACACTTTTTTCTGCAGCCGTTTTTACTCCTCAAACAAACCATGAAAAGCGAAATGAACAACTCTCGACCGGAATACAGTCTTCCCATGCGTGACGTCGCCGAAGAGGAGCGCCCGAGGGAACGGCTGGTACGTCTTGGCGCGGATGCGTTGAAGGACGCAGAACTTTTGGCCATCCTGTTCCGTTCGGGAACGAAGGAACTGAATGCGAACGCTTTGGCGGAGCAGGTTTTGAAAGAATTCGGCAACCTGTCGCGCCTGTCCTGGGCGTCGGTCGAAGAACTGCAGCAGATTAAGGGTATCGGACGGGTCAAGGCGGTGGAAATCAAGGCTGCCATGGAATTCGGGAAACGCCTCGCCTCGTATAGGCGTATGAATACTATCCGCATTCAAACCGCGGATGATGTCCATGAACTTCTGATGCCTGAACTGCGCGGGTGTGAAACAGAGCGTTTTATTTGTATTCAGTTGAACACAAAAAATGTGGTTCGGAAATGGGATACTATCAGTCAGGGCAGTTCGGATGGCACTTCCGCCATACCGCGCGAAGTGTTTCGTCAGGCCCTTCGTGACGGCGCCACCGGCGTTGTTGTGGCGCACAACCATCCGAGCGGTGACCCGGAGCCCAGCCAGGCCGATATCGAGGTTACCCGCAGGCTGGCCCAGGCGGCAGACTTGATAGGCATACGGTTTCTGGACCATGTCATTATTGGCGACGGCAGGCATGTAAGTCTCAGGGAACGGGGGATAATTTAAGGGCAACGGGGGATGTCTCCGTTCCTGACTCGTTTACAGGATGAAATCGGATGAAAGTTCCTTTTAACGGCTGGCTTGAAGGTGTACCCCACTATCTGCCGTGGTTTCTGGCGGCGATTATCCTTACCGCCGGGCTCTGGTATGCCGGGCATACGGCACTGTCCACCCCCGTGTGGCTGATTGCCATCGGTATGCTGCTGTTTTTCCGCGATCTCCCACGGTACACGGATGCGGCTCCGGAGGCATTGATATCACCCGCCGACGGCACCGTGGTGGCGGTGGAGTCCCTGGAGGAGACGCCCCACTATGACGGGCCCACCCTGCGCGTTTCCATCTTCATGTCCGTCTTCAGCGGCCATATCAACCGCGCCCCCTTTGACGGTACGGTCCGGGATGTCCGCTACCTGCCGGGGGAGTACCGTAACGCCATGAAACCGGAGTCGAGCCAGGTGAACGAATCGAACGCACTCTGGTTGGACACGGACCACGGCCCGGTTACGGTGAGACAGATCTCGGGCGCCGTGGCGCGGCGTATTGTGTGTCGCGCCGAACCGGGCATGGTCCTGCGTCGTGGTGAAAAATTCGGCATGATCAAGTTCGGGTCGCGCGTGGAGGTCTATCTGCCGCCGGGTACACCGGTCCTGGTGGCGCCGGGGGATAAAACAAAAGCCGGGGTTACGATACTGGCGAGGTTCCCATGAAGATACTTCCGAAAATAAAAAGAACAGGCAAGTCCCGGCGCGTACATATCAATGTACTGGCCAGCGTGATGACCACCATGAACCTGTACATGGGGACCAGCAGCATACTGGCGAGTATCGGGCTCGAATACCAGTGGGCGGCCACCTGCATCCTGCTGGCGATTGTGTTCGACATGCTCGACGGGTATGTTGCGCGGTTGACCCACAGCGAATCCGATTTCGGCAAGGAACTGGACAGCCTGTGCGATATGGTTTCCTTCGGCGTGGCGCCTGCCGTGCTGGTGTTTGTCGCCTATTTGCCCGCCGATGCCCATCTGCCGCTTTCCCCGCGCACCGAGTCCATCCTCGGCATGTCCGGTTCCTACATGGCTATTGTGTATGTGATTTGCGCCGCGCTGCGGCTCGCCCGGTTCAATGTTTACCATGCGGGCCGCCACGATTCTTTCATCGGGCTGCCTTCTCCCGGCGCCGCAGGAGCGTTGGCTTCTTTCATGTTGTTTCTTATCTATTTCGAAGCGCCCCTGGACAGGCACGCCCTGGGGGCGTGGGCCTATGTGGCCCTGGGGCCGACCGCCGTGTTTTTAGCCCTGCTCATGGTAAGTCCCGTCCGGTACCCCAAGAACCGTTTCAAATCGTTCTTGTTCCGCCCGCGCAATGCCTTTCTTACCCTGGCGATATGCGCCTTTGCCATGGTTATCGTGCACTACGCCATCGTCAAAAGTGTTTCGTTGGTACTGTTCCCCCTGGCCGTGCTCTATGTGTTTTTCGGCATCGGGGACACCCTTTACGGGAAAATCGTCCGGCGCGAAGCTTTCTATGAGGCGTCGATGCCGGATGAGCCCGAAGAGGACGAGGAGTCGGACGACAGGGAGGAGACCGAAACGGGGTTTCCCCCTGAAAACGAAGGAACCGGTACTGATTCGGTATAGAACCGGGAACGCCGGTACCGGTCGTGGCCTTCCAGGACAAGCACTTTGAGAACCGCCGCTGTGGGAACGGCGATTACCACCCCGATAAAACCGAAGGTGGTACTGAATACCATCAGCGCAACAATCACCCACACCGGGTTCAGACCGATATGAGACCCCAGCACGCGCGGCGTCAGGAAATAGGACTCGATTACCTGGACAATCAGGAAGACCGCAAGCACAAAAACCAGGTTGATACCCAGGCCGTACGCGAGCGCCGTGGTGACAAGCGCAGGCATCAGTGTCAGAAAGGGGCCGACATAGGGGACGATACTGGCCGCGCCGCCCACAACCGCGATAGGAACGGCGAAAGGCGCGCCGGCCAGATACAGGCCGATGCCATACAGGACGGCCAGGGTGGTGCAGATGGCTATTTGTCCGCGAAGGAACGAACGCATTTGCAGGTCTATCTTGTGCATGATATCGTCGAGCCAGGGACGGTGGCGGGGAGGTACCAGGTCGCGCATGCCGGCGATGAGCGCGTCGTAATCGCGCAATAGATAGGCGGCGACAAAGGCGAACAGGGACAGATTGACAAAAAAAGAAATCGCGGATCGCGCCCAATTGCTTATGGAGGTCAGCGCCTGGGCCAGGGAATGGGTAACCTCCTTGCCCGTATCGGCGATGTGGCCGCCAAAATTGCCCATAAGTTGCCGGATATGGTCCCGAATACCTTCCACAACATGTTCCAGGAAAACCGCCTGCTCGTCGAAGGCCTTTGCACCCTCGGGCACCCAGTCCATATATACCACCACTTCGCGAAGGGGCAAATGCCGCAGCAGCATGTCAAACCGCTCGTCGGTAATGGCCGTGCTCGCGCTCACTATCAGCTGGTCGGCCTCTTGCAGTACATCAAGCGCCAGATACACCGGCAGGACAATCGTGCAAATCAGCAGCGCTGTGAGAAGCACGCAGATGGTTACCATGCGGGGAATGTGCCATCGCTGGCCCATATCGACTACCGGACTCAGGATATAGGCCACCAGGAAAGAAAAAAACAGGGACGTAAGAATGGGCAGCAGCAGATAGACCGCGCCCAGGAAGACCAACAGCAGCAGCAGTGCCCCTAAAGCGCGCACCCAGATATTTTTTAATACGGTGTCAAACATGCGTAGCCTCTTGGATGTCCTTAGAATTCAAACGCTCCACATAGTAGCAGGGTGGCGGATAGGGTTCAAATCAAAGGGCAATCTGTCCATTTGGCCTGTCACCCCTCGCGCCATGATCGTTTCAGGAAATTTCAGTTGACAGCGCAGTTCCCGTATGATACGGTATGCAGACCCATCGGGCGTCTCCAGGCGAGGAAAAACTACGGAACTTTCAGTATGGCACAAACTACACAAAACACGGATGTCGCGAATACGGATGAAATGCGCCGGCCTGGCGCCAAGCACACCGCCGTGCGCGTTTGGCCGGTCATGGTCATCACGATTGTCTATGCCGCCGTCAACGGGCTGCTGTTGCGGTACGGCACAACCAATATTCATAGCGCCATCGCTTTGGGTGTCGCTCCGGCCATCGCGTTGTTGCTGTTGTTGATCTGGTGGTTTGGTGCAAGCCGTGTTCCCTGGAAGGACCGGTTCCTCGGGGGGGCGCTTTTCATCGCGGCGGCGGTTGCCATCACGCTGGGGCAACGGACGGTTTCCCTGGGGGCCATGCTGCTGGCTTCGGCGCTGCCGTTCCTGATTTACGGCATGTTGCCGCTGGTACTGGTTACGCGCGGGCTGCGCTGGTCCCGAGGACGTTGGGTGCTTGTAGCGGGCCTGGCCGTCTGGACGGGTGTTTTCAGCGCCGTACGGGTGGACAGCATTGGAGGAAATCTTTTCCCGGTCGTTTCCTGGCGGTGGCAGGCGTCAACAACGGAACATGCCGGCATGCTGACGCGGATTACCACCCAAGAGACCGCACAGCTGCCGGAACAGCCGGGACCGGGAGACTGGACGGCCTTTCGCGGGGCGAACCGTGATGGCCGCGTGGAAGGCGTGCGTTTTTCCACGGAGTGGAGTACTCCGCCCCGGGAGGTATGGCGCCGGGACATAGGTTCCGCGTGGTCGGGTTTCATCCTCGTGGGCGGGTATCTCTTTACCCAGGAACAGCGCGGAGAAGAGGAACTGGTCACCTGTTACCATGCGGATACGGGCGAACCGGTCTGGTCGAATGGCATCAAGGAGAAATTTGAAGATGGCATGGGCCTCGGGCCGCGCGCTACGCCTACCTACAGCGGGGGCAGGCTTTATACGCAAGGTGGCACAGGCATTATGCAGTGCCTGGACGCCGCCACGGGAGAGACCTTGTGGAAAAGAGACCTGCGCAAGGACGCCCTTACGGAGGTGCCGGAGTGGGGGTTTTCCGCTTCTCCGCTCGTAGTGGAAGGGTTGGTGATAGTATTTACCGCTGGCGAGGAGGGAAAAGGCGTCATCGCTTATGATTGCAGCACGGGTGAACCCGCATGGATGTCGGGGCACGGGGATTCCGGGTACTGTTCTCCCCACTTGGGGGTCCTGTGCGGGACGCCGCAGGTGCTGATGGTCAGCAATTTCGGAATAGAATCCCTGGACCCGGCCGGCGGCACGCGTCTCTGGGAACACAAGTGGGACATTCAGACCAACCCGCGATGCACGCAGCCCATAGTGCTTAATGGTGATAGCGTTATGTTTGGCGCGACCGGCGTTTCCGGGTCGCGGTTACTGCGAACGGAATACGCTTCGGGGCAGTGGCAGGTCGCGGAAAAATGGACGACCCGGAAATTCAGACCTTACTTTAACGATGGTGCGGTGTTACACCAGCATTATTATGGATTTGACGGGGAGCGCGTCGCCTGTCTCGATGTGATGACGGGAGACCGCGTATGGGCCGGGGAACGCCTGAGCGGACAGATGCTGCTCCTGGTGGACATGGAGATGCTGTTGGTATTGAGTGAAGTCGGCGAGGTTGTTCTTATTCCTGCCACCCCGCAAGCCTATGAGGTGAAGGCCCGGTTCAAGGCCATCGAAGGCAAAACCTGGAACCATCCACTGGTCGGTGGTGGCAGACTTTTTGTCAGAAATGCCCGGGAAGCCGTGTGTTATGAAATAGCGTTATAAGGTCAGACTTCCTGAACTCGTCGGAATTTACAATGGCACTTTTTGAGAAAACACAGAGACTGACTAAACGGACTTGGTGTAAACCAGATTGCTTCGTACCTCCTAAGAAACGTATCCTGTAACATGTTGAAACTTTGCGGCATAAAATAAAAGCACTATTGACCCCGTCATTGCGAGCGAACCACCCCGACGCGTCGGGGTTTATTATGAACAGAAACGCGAACCTACGTGTTCGATCCCGATTCCGAATTCCGATTCCGACCAGAAAATTCGCTATCGCTATCGGTATCGGTATCGAAATCGGGCTTAATCCCAATCGTTTAAGGGCAAACAATTGATTTCCTATCTTACTGAAAGTATGCGAGTAACGAGTTGCGTTTCTTAGGAGGAACGAAGCAATCTCATCACTAAACGGACTTGGTATAAACCAGATTGCTTCGTGCCTCCTGAAAAACATAATCACAACCTGTTGATATAATACAACTTAATGAAATTTGGTTTTGGGGCACTTACCTCGATTACGAACTACGATTACGAGCACGAGCACGAATTGGCGAAATCGTTATCGTGCTCGTTATCGTGCTCGTAATCGAAACGTTTCTGTATACAAATACCCCCGAAACGCCGGGGTGCGCGGCTCGCAATGACGATGAATAATAGTCGGCTTTTAAGCAATCGTATTCCGCTCATACTCGAAAATCATGACCATGTTTCTTTAAAAATAAACTCTGACGTGTCGGGGTTATTTATAAGGAGAAACACTTTTGTAGGCCGGGTGGAGCGGGCATAAGCGCCTGTCCTTCAATCTAAAAGCAACTGCATGAATGCGGATAAAGCGTTGACTAAAAGGTATCAAAGCGAAACCCGCCTTTTGACGCGACAGAATATAAAGGCGGGTTACGCTCTGCACATTTGAACACCCCAGCACCTTTTCCTGTGTTCAGTTCATAGGAGACTTGTAGGTCGTTAAAACTGTTCCGCTTCACCCGGCCTGCAATAAATAACTTGTATATATGAGGTTGAGATTTGCGTTTCTTAGGAGGAGCAATCTCGACTTTCCGTACACGCTCTAAGAAAAGGTCTCATCGTACACTTACCCAGAAAGGATACGGTCATGCTGATTGAACTCTCTTGTCTGCTGTTACTGGCTGCGCAGCCTTTTTCGGTCCGCGACGTGGACCGGGTCAAGCCGGATATGCCGGGGACCGCGCCATGGAAATCCGTCGTGCTGGAACCGGAGTACGGGGGACAATGGCTCGTTGCCGGAGACCTCGACGGCGATGGTGCGCCGGAAATTGTCTCGGCGGAAAACTTCAATGAGGGCGATGTGCATTACACCAGCGCCGTGGCTGCGCAGTGTCTGGATGGCTCGGTCATGTGGCGCTGGGGTGATTCCGGCAAGGGGCGCAAAAACTGGCACCATGATGTGGCATGCCAAATCCATGACTGGGACGGCGACGGACAGGCGGAGGTGGTCCTCTGCGATGAGCAGGCGATTGTGGAACTGGATGGTAAAACCGGCGTGGAGAAACGGCGTATCCCCATCCCGAAGGAAGCCTCGGACTGCCTGGTGTTCTGTGACTTGTCCGGCAAAAGCCGGCCGACGGATGTCCTCGTAAAGAACCGGTATGAGCAGATGTGGGCGTATAACCAGGCCGGGGAACTGCTATGGGACGTTTCCATGCCCGGCGGCTACCGTACCGCGCACCAGCCGTATCCCGTGGACCTGGATGGCGACGGCCGTGAGGAACTTATCGCCGGGTATGCCCTGTTGAATGCCGATGGTTCGGTGCGCTGGACCTATGCCTCGAATAAGATAGACCTGGCGCGGGGGCACCTGGATTGCGCGCGTATCCTGGAACGGGGCGCGAAGCCCGAGGACTGGCGTATCGCCATGACCTTCTGCGGCGCCAATGCCCTGGTCGTGGCGGACGGGAACGGTAAAGTGGTGTGGGAAGTTACCGGGCATCACTATGAATCCATTAACATTGGTGTGGTGTCCGGGGAATTGCCCGGCCGCCAGATCGCCGTGGACATAGACCACATGCCGGAAGGGGACAGCCCGATTTGGATGCTTGATCGAGATGGCAACAAGGTGGGGGAGGTGATTACCCCGTACAGTCGTCATCATAAACTGGTGGATTGGACCGGCGATGGGGTGGAGGAACTGGTCGTGGCGGGAAACCGTGCCCTCTACAGCGGTACCGGGGAGCGATTGGCAACCTTCAGTGTTCCCCAGGCCGCCCTTGACGCTGCGACAGGCGTGGAACTCAGCGTACTGACAGGAGATATGGACGGCGACGGTGTGCCCGACATCCTGCTCATTACCCCGTCCACACTGTTCATCTACCGTAACACTTCAGGCCACAAGCCTGAAGATAAAGCGCCACTGGGAACCGGCCTGAATGTAACCCTCTACTAAACCCAAAGAACAACGCCTTACCCGATGGTTATGTCCTTTATGTCCTTTGTGTCCTTTATGTCCTTTACGTCCTTTTAGTCCCTGATTCCCGGGAGGGCGTCCCGGGTTCAGAATATACCACCCCAAAGGAACTGCTTATGTGGCTGCTTCTGGCCTTGCTTATCACCAATACTTCCACCGCGGGAGGGGAATGGACTTCCCTCGCCGAATCCTTTTCCCTTGGACCGCCCCCCGTATCCCTCGACCTGCGCACCATGCTTACGAACCACCTCGTGCGTGAATGCTGCCGCGCCTTGGACGAGACGGCCGCCCGGCGCGAACAGGCCTTTCAATCCGGAGATTGGCAGCCGTGGCGCGAGCAGGTTCGGGAACAGGTGCGCGCCGCGCTGGGCGAGTTGCCCTGCGGCGCTGCGGGCGGTCCGCTGAATGTCCGCCCCGTATCCCGCCAGGAGCGAACCGGCTACACGGTGGAAAACGTGTTGTTTGAGTCCCTGCCGGGAATGGATGTCAATGCGTCGGTGTACCTGCCCGATC
>JAKJCY010000191.1:0-3200 GCA_022706235.1 Candidatus Hydrogenedentota bacterium
GAGGGAGATGCCGGCTGCAGGTACTCTTGGGGAAGGAGTGACGTGAGGCAGAACGTTTGCCGGACACCTGTCTGACCCGCCTCTGGTAGAGAAGGGGTTGGAGGCAAAATATAATGTGAGGCCTAAATTCATTGTCGTATTCCAATAGCCGAAACTTCTGTAAAGGAGGTCTCCACCTGGCCGGATTTATAATCCGGCATCAGGGTGATATGCAGCATGGATACCGCTTCACCCTGCAAGTTTTCCGGAACCGCGACCAGGAGATTGTCCCGGCTTTTATCCTTAAAGACATCGGGGGCGATATACGCCTTGAACAAGGGGTTCAGGGCGCTGTCGGAAACATACACCTGGTAACCGGCATGTCCCTCGGCATAGGGATCGGGCAGCCAGTTCAACTTAACCGCGCTCACGGGGCGCCGTCGCGTTTCCACCATGAAAATCTGTTTTTGGACGGTTGCGGGCAAGATGGATGCCGCCGCGTATTGCGACCGGAAATATCGCTCCGCGCCCGGGTCCGGCAGCACGCTCCGCGCTTCTTCAAGACACCGTTTAGCCGGAACATTCTGATATACTTCCGGTACGCCGCCCTTTTGAAACACGCCTTGGGACCCGCCCGTCAGCAGGGCGAAGCTCTTGTCATTTTCAACCAAAACCTGTCCCCTGACTACCGTAACAGAGGTGCCCTGCGGGCCGGTATCTACCTGGAATGATGTTCCCATCACCCTGATATCTCCATGGGGCGTGCCGACACGAAATGCGCGCGGTTCGCCGTGGACATCCAGAAAGATACGGCCTTGTTCCAGCAACAATTCCCGCTCATTCACCACTTGCAGGAGGGAATTCCCGTACAGAGTTGCCTGGGTGGGCCCCAACAGTCCGAAAAGTAACAGGCCATTTTCGCCGGTCTTCACCAAAACGTCTTTGGCCAGAATATCCTTTGTTTTCGTTTCTTGAAACGCATGGCCGGTCGTGTGGCCGCTTTGGACCTCGCCCCGGCTCAGGGTGATCACTCCGACCGCCTTCGCTTCTTTCATAAAAGATGTCGGCCATGCGGCCCACAACAATGCGGCCAGAATAACCAGAAGTACAGGCACGAACACGGGAATTAAGGAGGCAACCCGGCTTAGTCGGGAGACGCTCTTGGGCTGGAACCCCTTTACCCTGCGGACGCCTGAAAAATGCGGGGTATCCATCTCAGGCAGATGGGCCATGATGGAGGAGGTGAGATCGTCCTGCAGTCGGTCGCGTCCGAAAACTTCGAAGAGCCGCACGGTCAGGAAACGGGCATTCTCCATTTCTCTGGTGCATGCCGGACATTCCCGAAGATGTTCTTCGAACTGGAGCTTTTCACCGCTGCTCAGTTCGTCATCCAGGTACGCCTGCTGCAGGCTTCTTATTTGAATGCACGATGCCACTACCCTGATTCCTGTCGCTCGTTTCCGTGTTGACTTTGTACTATTCTTTCCTGTTCCAATGATTCGCGGAGCATTTTGCCCGCACGGTTCAATATACCGCGTATCTCATCATAAGACTCACCGGTGAACCGGCTAATCTCTTCATAACTCATTTCCTGCACATAACGTAGCACCACCGGTAGCTGGTACCGCTCCGGCAGGGCATCCACCGCTCTGTGCACGGCTTCGTACAGATCTTCCGGGCTGTCCCCGTCATGGACGGCCGATTCCGGGTCCAGCGCGAAGAGGGCGCGCCGCCTGGGAAGCGGTGTTTCATTGCGCAGTCGCGGCGCGTTGCGCCGCAACCAATTGGCCGCGACCCGGGTGGTGATGCCCTTCAACCAAGCGCCGAAATGTTCCGGCTCCCTGATCTGCGGTAAACTCCGGAATGCCGCCCAGAAGGCCTCTTGCGAGATATCTTCCGCGCCGCCATACCGGCCCGCATAGTGATACGCCGTGGCATACACCGCATGCTGGTATCGCTGCACCAGCGCGGCAAAGGCCTCGGTATCGCCGTCAAGGCACCGAAATACGAGCTCTTCATCCGTGTGACGCATGATACTTCCCCAAGTGAATAATAAGTATGGTATGATGCCTCACGCAGCGCCACGAAGTCGAAAAGCCGTACCCCGATTGTTGCTTCAACTGTCATTCTTAAAGTGGTTTTTTTTCCCCTGATCCACATAAAATGTTCCACTATGGAACATTTTATGTGGAGGGGCATCGGGGCGCATTTACGGCAGGAGCCCCTTTGGAGGGATAGATGGATAACATGGCAGACCTGATTATTTTTGATGTGGACGGGACCTTATTTGAAACCCAGTATGTTACGGTACCCGCCGTACAGCAAGCCTTTGCAGGCTTTGGACTGCCCGTGCCCTCCGAATCGGGCATTTGCTCGTTTTTTGGGAAACCTGTGGAAGCGTATGAAACATGGCTTGAGCGACAATGCCCGTCTGGTTTGGCGGCGGCGGTGGTGGAACGGGCCAATGCGCTTGAATTGCGCTTTATAGGAGAATTGGGCCGGCTCTATCCCGGTGTCCGGGAAGGCCTTGTACGCCTGAAGGAAGCCGGGTATATCCTCGCCATCTGCTCGAATGGTCCGGATTCCTACGTTCACGAGGTGGTCCGGGCCCATGGACTCGTCTGTTTTTTTTCGGATGTATGTGCGCGGGGTGTTCGCTATGGGAACAAAGAGGAAATGGTTGGCGTCCTTCAGTCACGGCTGCGGCCGAAACGTTTTGTGCTGGTTGGTGATCGGCGTGAAGATATTGAGGCGGCCCATGCCCATCAGGGCGTTGCCATTGCGGCGACTTATGGATTCGGTGCGCCGGAGGAATGGCGGGACGCTGATGCGTGCATGGCTGCTTTCCCGGAAATACATGCATGCCTGCGGCGGCTGTTCGGCTCAGGCGGGAACGGCGCCTAGCCTCTCGTCCAGCCAGCAGGCCATGTCCCCGATATCCTTATGGATATCCGGCCAGGGATGGCCGCCGGTTTCATGGTACCGGACTGTGGCCAGGCCGCCGGCGCGGCGCAAGGCTGCCGCCAGTTTTTCCGCTTGTTTCCAGGGCACGATAAGGTCTTTCTTCCCTTGGACAATCATAAAGGGCGGCGGGGTCGCGACAGGCAGCCGCGCCGGGGAGAGTGCCGTCAGTTTCTCCAGGACTTCAGCCTCGCTTTTACCGTCCAGGCCGTCGCGGAACAGAAGCCGGCCCGGGTCAAACCCTTCGATTTGGATTTGGT
>JAKJCY010000191.1:3210-8246 GCA_022706235.1 Candidatus Hydrogenedentota bacterium
TTCAGCCTCGCTTTTACCGTCCAGGCCGTCGCGGAACAGAAGCCGGCCCGGGTCAAACCCTTCGACTTGGATTTGGTCAAAGCGCGCACTGCCGTATTCCACCAGGTCCGTGGGTGGAAAGAGCACCGCAACCGCGGCCACATCGGTCGCCCATCGGCGCAAGGGGGGCCGTGCGGCGGGATGTCCGGGTTGTGGGGTTAATGCCGCCATCGCGGCCAGGTGGCCGCCGGCGGAGGCGCCCAGGATCCCGATACGGCGCGGATGGATGCCATAGTCCGCGTCATGATGTTTGATGTGTCGCAGGGCGGCATGCACGTGGTGCACCATCTGCAGCCCCGTGAACAGGGAGACCGAACCGGGAGACACCGCAAAAACCGTAAGGCCCCGGTCGCACAAGGCATCAACGGAGCCCAGCCCGATATGCTCATTCAAGGCGATCCGGTCGGCCATCCAACCGCTTCCGATTACATCCACCACCGCCCTGCCGGATGCGTTCCGGAGCGGATAAAATACATCCATGATCAGTCCAGTGCCACAAGCCTCGGCATAGACGATATTACGGTGCTGGGTATATGCGCCCCGGGTTTTCGGGCGCATGCTGAGCAGCGCCGCGGGCCGGTACAATATTTCAACGGCGGAATCATGCCGCGGTTCCACGGGCGGGGTACTTTCAGGGGGTGTCATGGCGGCAGGTCCTCTGCAGTTCCGGCCGCTCCAAAATGTCCAGCATGCCGCGGACATCCGGAAAGGGCGACACATAATCCGCCACCGCTTTCAGGCCCGGAACGGCATTGGCCGGGCAGGCGAAAAAGCCGACCGCCTCCCGGATGGACATGTCGCCCAGCGTGTCCCCGATACCCGCAACGGATTCCCTGTTCAAACCCAGCTGTTCAATCAGACCTATGACGGCCGCACCCTTGGTGACCCCTTTGAGGTCAATGTTCAAATAATAGTGTGTGGGGGTAATGGTTAGCTCCAGTCCCGGAATGGTCGCCGCACAGGCCTGGAGGAGCGGGGTGATATCGTTGAAAACTTCAGGGCGCTCGGAAAACAGGGACATCTGCGCCTCTTTACCGAACTGATAGACCACGCCGGGAAAGGCGGGCAGGATCTCGGCGTCAATATAGTCGCGTACCTGGTGAAGCCCCCGGATCATGGCCGGGGTGACCGATGGTGCATAATAGGAGCGGTTGTCTTTCAGTCTGTAAAACACCGCGCCCGCCTCGCAAATGGCGGGATAGCGGATGTCCAAAACCTTCATCAGCGCCTCCACATAGGGCTGGGGCCGACCCGTGCACAGGGTCATGGGGGCAAGGGAACTGTCGCCCGCCGAAGCCTTCCGGCACGCTTCAGCGAAACGGTCAAACAGCGGACCGTCCCACGCGCGGGACTCCTCGGGGGAAATACAACCGTCCACATCAGATATAATCAGACCTATAGCCATGATTTTTTTGTTCTCCCGTTTGGATAGACACAAGGACGCCTTTCGGCGGATCGGGTGCCATTATAGCAATTTCAGGAGCGGAATGGGGTACAGAGATTCCCGGCAACTGTTCAAGCGGGCACCGTTGCCGTTATGCAGTTGAAAATGTTTGGCGGGTTCTGGTTGAATCATGGTATCCTTCGTTTACTGTCCTGCGGCCTGTTTCCGTCCCGGTTAACAACCTTCATCTAAAGGGAGCGTACTTATGCTGCTTACCGTACCGCTTATTCTGGCCTCAATGGCGGTGTCCGTGCCCGCCCCGCTTTTCGACGCTTCAGCCGACGCCACCACGTTGCAATCGTTTGTCGTAGAAGGTCTTGCCGTGCCCGCCTCCGGCACCGTTTATGGCGCGGGTTCCCTGGAGGATGGGGGCATGCCGCTGGGCGGCATCGGCACCGGATATGTGTGTCTCGATCCGGAAGGGCGGCTGGGGAAATGCTCTCTATTCAACCATTACCCCGCGCCCATGGCGCTTGGTAAACCGTTCTTGTCGCTGGCCACGGGAGGCAAGACCTATGTGGCTGCAACGTCCCTTGACGGCGTCGGGGATGCCCGGGCGGTTCATTATTTCGGTCATTTTCCGATTGCGGATCTTCGGTATGAATTTGACCTGCCGCTACGCGTGGAGGTCCGGGCCTTTAGTCCTTTCCTGCCGGGGGACGCCGCCGGGTCGAATACGCCCGCCGCTGTTTTTGAAGTCTTCGTCACCAATACCGGCGACGCCGGCACTAGCGTCACGCTGTCTTTTTTACCAGACGGCTTTCCGGTGGGGGATACCGCCGCGTTTGTCGAGGACGCCTGGCAGGGCATGCAGGTGACGCATGCCCCCCTGCAGCATCTTCCGGAATGGATACGGCACACCTACGCGGTCGCCGTTCGGGGCGGGGTGGTGGAACACGCGGAAACAGGTGTTCGCGCATCGGCCGTGCTGGACCTTGCGCCGGGTGAACGCAAGAGCGTCCCCTTCATTCTGGCGTGGTGTCAGCCGTACCTGCGGGAAAGTTCCGGGCGCGTGGAGAAACATTTTTACTCAGGGCGGTTTGCCGATGCACGCGCCGTGGCCGCCCGGGCTGCGGAACGCCGGGAGGACTGGCTGCGGCGCATTCTTGACTATCAAAGCGCCCTGTATGGAGAAGACCTGCCGGATTGGATGAAAGAAACGCTTATCACCGCCCCTTACGCGCTGGCCAAGAATTCCCTGTGGCTTGCCTGTCAGCGACCGGACGACTGGTGGGGTGAGGAGGGGCTGTTCCTGGTGAACGAGAGTTTCTCGACCTGCTCCATCACTGAAACCATGCCCTGCCGTTTTTTCGGTCACTGGCCCGCCTTGTTCTTTTTTCCGGAACTCGAATTGACAGCCCTCAAGGCCATCCGCCATTTTCAGTTGCGAGGCGGCGAACCCCCCTTTATCTTGGGACTCGCCTTCGGTATTCGCGATCCGCGCTACCACTGTCAGCACACCTGTGGCGCGGGGGAGTATGCCCAGATGATTTACCGCTATTATCTGCGCACCGGGGACAAGGCCTTTTTCGACGATTTCTATGATTCCGCGCGTGATTCCATTAACTTCATGATGTCTTTGGACAAGGATGGCGATGGGCTCGTGGAAGACCATGTGCATGCCATTCCGGGAGAGACCTTCCCCGCGAACAACCCCATGGACAACTGGCCCTGGTACGGCGCGAGCAGTTACACCGCCGGAAAAGGGTTGGCCGCTCTCGTGTGTGGCATCAGGATGGCCGAACTGGCCGGTGATGAAACCCAGGCGGCACAGTGGCGCGATACGCTCGCGCGCGGGCAGCAGACCTACGAGGACAAGTTGTGGACCGGGTCTTATTACCGCGTCTACAATGACCCCGCCACAGGCCGCGTCAACGACGCTTGTCCCGCGATGCAATTGAGCGGCGTCTGGTCCACCCGCGTGCTCGGATTGCCCGATGCGCTGCCCGGGGACCGTATCCAAACCGCCCTGGACACTATTATGAAACTCAATGTTCCCGCATCTCCTTACGGGATGGTGAACGGGGTGTATCTCGACGGACGGCTCTGCGAAGAAGGCGGCGGTTCGGGCATTCCCGACACGATGTGGTCCCGGGACATTTTCATTCAATGCAATGCTACTGCCGCCATGGTTTACCTCTACCACGGACGCCTCGAGGACGGAACGACCGCCGCCCGGGGCATGCTCGACACCATCTTCCGCGGACCCCATGCCATGCCTTGGGCGCAGCCGTGCGGCCTCAGTTCAAAAACCGGCGGCACCTGTCATGGACATGACTATTATGACCACATGGTCGTGTGGAGTTATCCGCTCGCTTTCGCCGGACAGGACATCGCCGCCGCCTGCGCTCCGGATGGCATCATTGACAGACTGCTCAAGGCGGGGAAGTAAGTCCAGGCCTTACGCTTATCCAGTAGGGCTCTTGCCATAGAATTCCATCATTGGCGTTGATCAGTACTTGTCGGACACTGTCGGACGGGGTTTTACAACGCGTTGAAGTAAACGCCTTGAAGCGATGCGCAGGAAAGGAGCAGTCATGTCGCGAAACAGATATCTTGTGATAACCGTGGTTTTTATGGCGTGTGCCGCGGCTGCCGCCGATGCCGTTTACATGGCCAATGGCATCAAGATGGGCGAGGTGACGCCGGACAGTGTCCTTGTGTGGACGCGCCTGACGCGGGCGGCGGAGCGCAATGCGGATGGTGCGCCCTTTCCGGAGGTGGCGGGCAAGGAGCGGGCCGGCGGCGACCTGTCCGTAACGGATATTACGGGCGGGCGCGCCCTTGAGGACATGGAAGGGGCGGCGCCGGGTGCGCCGGGCTTGGTGCGGGTGACGTATTGGCCTGAAGAGGCTCCGGAATCCAAAGTACAAAGCGATTGGCAGGCGGTGGACGAAGCCCGGGATTATACCCGTCAGTTTCCGTTGACCGGTTTGAACCCCGGTACCCGCTATGTCGCTTTGGTTGAAGGGAAACCGGTGGCGGACGGTGAGGTGACCTGTCGCGTGGAAGGCCGCTTCCGCACCGCTCCGTTGCCGGAAGAGCCCGCGGAAGTGAACTTTGTCGTGGTGACCTGCGGGGATTACCCGCGCCGGGACGACCCGGACAGGGGCCACAAGATTTATGACGCCATGCTGAAACTGGACCCGGATTTCTTCGTACATACGGGCGACATTGAATATTATGACAAGGCGTTGCCCTGGGGGCCGGCCCCGGAACTGGCCCGCTTCAAATGGAACCGCTTTTATGCCATGCCGTTCCAGCGCACCTTCCACCGGAATGTGGCCAGTTATTTCATGAAGGATGACCATGATACTTTGATGAATGACTGTTGGCCGGGACAGCGCTATGGCGCGTTGACGTGGGAACAGGGCCTGGCCCTTTTCCGCGAGCAGGCGCCTGTGGGTGAGAAGCCGTATCGCACGTTTCGCTGGGGCAAAGACCTGCAGATTTGGCTGGTGGAGGGGCGGGACTTCCGCAGTCCTAACACGATGCGGGACGGCCCGGACAAATCCATCTGGGGTCCGGAACAGAAAGCGTGGTTCAAACGAAC
>JAKJCY010000192.1 GCA_022706235.1 Candidatus Hydrogenedentota bacterium
CACAACCCTGGGCTATGATATGGAATCCCGTTGGGATTCTGAATACATACGTCGGCATCTCAATACCCTATCCTGAAGGGAAAGATGTGGGTAAAGACAAGAGTACAACTTGGGAACGAGCGTAAACAAACGCGAGTCGAATAAGGAGCAAGTTCATGTTTTCTTTTCCCAAAAGCTTGATTGTTATTGTGGTCGTGTCCCTGGCGACGTTAATCTGTGCGAACGCGGAACTTACGGATCATTGGGGACCATGCCCCGCATCGCCGGCCGTGGTAAATACCGTGACGGTTTCGCCACTGCAGCAAATCATTTCCCTGCGCGGCGCGTGGGAGTTCGTCACGGACCCGACGCTCATGGGACGGCACCGCATGGGCAAGGGCCCCGGCTGGAACGAGCCCGACTGGAGCGGCAGCCGGACCATTACCGTACCCGGGTGCTGGGAGGCGCAAGGGGTCGGCGAACCCGGCATGAGCCAGCCGTGGGACCCGCTCTTCGACCGCATCCCCCGTCCGATCAATCACCTGTATATGGGAACCGCGCGGTACCGCCGTTCCGTGGATATCCCGGCCGACTGGCAGGGGAAACGCATCTGGTTGAAAGTGGGGGGCGTGCGCACCGAGGCGTGGTTCTGGGTGAACCAGCAGCGCGTCGCCCATCTGAATACCTACTGCGGCGCCTATAAGTATGACATTACCGATCTCGTGACGCCGGGCGAAACGGCGGAACTGGTCGCCACGGTGCGCAATGACTCGCCCAGCCGCAAGGGATGCATGAACGCTTATCATCGCTTCGGAGGCTTCTATCGGGATATCGAACTGGAAGCCACGCCGCCCGTGCGGATAGACGATGTGTGGGTACGCAGCGATATAGATAAACTCGTGGCGCTGGTAAACATCAGTCTGCGAGGTGGGGGCGAAAGCGCTCCGGCAAATGCGGCGGTGGACATTCAGGTGAAATCCGCTGACGGTGCCGTCGTGGGAACCCTGCGCCGGGCTGTCACCCTGGACGAAACCGGCGGCGCCGATCTCACCTGTGAAGTGCCGTTGCCCGGGGCGCAACTTTGGACGCCCGAGTCGCCGGTCCTGTATGTGGCCGAGGTGAAGTTGCTGGACGGCGAAACGCCCCTTCACGGCTGGAACGAACGCTTCGGCCTGCGCAAACTCGAGGTGCGGGGCGACCGCTTTTTCCTGAACGGCGCGCCCTTCCTCGCGCGGGGTTTTGGCGACGACTATATCTATCCCCTGACGCTGATCTCGCCACCGGATCGCGAAGCGCATTTAAAGCACCTGTTGGCTGCAAAGCAGGCGGGCTTCAATTATGTGCGCCTCCACACCCATTGTGAAATCCCCGAGTTCTACGAAGCGGCCG
The DNA here is from genome assembly GCA_022706235.1 of Candidatus Hydrogenedentota bacterium. Classification (GTDB taxonomy): domain Bacteria; phylum Hydrogenedentota; class Hydrogenedentia; order Hydrogenedentales; family CAITNO01; genus JAAYBJ01. Next base: position 1,369 of record JAKJCY010000192.1, read on the forward strand.
ACGAGGCGGGCATACTGGTACAGCCTGAATTGCCCTACTATCACGACATCACCACCGAGGCCTTTGAATTCGATCCCATGCGGGACCTGCAGGAACTGTACCGCCACTACCGTCGGTACGTGTCCTTCGCCTCCTATTCCCTGGGCAATGAAGGCCACCTCGGCACGCCCCTCGACCGGGAATTGTACCAATGGGCGAAACAAAACGATCCGGACCGCATTTTCCAGCACCAGGACGGCGGCTGCAACATGCCGGGGAACACCGATTACTACACGCCGAACGGGTACGGGCTGGCCTCGTCCATCAGGCCTTGGGCGCAGGGCGCCTTTGATGCTCTCGAAGCGCCTTTCATCGCCCACGAATATCTGAACCTCGGCATCAAGATGGACTCCCGTATCGCCCCGAAATTCACGGGCGCCATTCCGTCGCCCCGTACCCTGGAAGCTTACGAAGACTCCCTGAAGGAGGCGGGACTGGACCGCGCCTGGGGCGACGCCTGTCTCGATGCCGCCCACGCGCTGCAGGGATATTACCAGAAGCGGGGCATTGAGCGGGCGCGGCTGGACCCGGCCTGCGACGGCTATTCCTACTGGACCATCGTGGATGTGATGGTGGAACAGGCGGGCACCTATACGGGCCAGGGCTTCCTGAACGCCTTCTGGGAAGAGAAGCAAGGGGGATTAACCCTGGATCAGTTCCGCCGCTTCAACGGCCCAACCGCCCTGCTGTCCGCCATCACCCCGGACAGCGCCATCGCCGTGTCCGGGGACACCTGCACGGCCGCCCTGTGGATATCGCACTTCATCGGCGAGTCTTTGGAAGAGGCGCGTATCGGCTGGCGGGTGGTCGCCGGGGAGGCTATCCTGGCGGAAGGCGCCCTGGACCCGGCCACGGTATCTCCCGGCGATGTCAAAGAAGTGGGAACGGCCTCTTTCACGGTTCCCGACCTGGACGCACCGGTCCACGCCGTTTTCGAAGCCCGGCTCGAGGGAACCGATATCATGAATGCCTGGGACCTTTGGTTCTTCCCGAAACGCGCTCCGAAAGACGGCACGGCAATCGCCGCCACGGAAGACCTGTATGAGGCCCTTTCGGCCCGGTATTCTGGACTGGCAAAAGCCGGCACGCCCGAAGCGGCCTCCGTACAGGTTGTCCTCGGCTCCTGGGACCACCCGGACTTACTGGCTGCGGTGGAGCAGGGCAAGCGCGGCCTCATGATCGGCCCCGCCGAAGGCGCGCCGAATGTCGAACTCGGCTGGTGGTGGCTGGGCGACCAACTGGGTACCGCCTTCGCCAAACATCCCGTATTTGGTGATTTCCCCCACAACAGCGTCCTGACGCCGCTATGGTTCCGCCTCATCAAGAAAGGGGTCCCCCTTCCTCTCACGCAGTACGGCGAGTTCGAATACCTCGCGGTCGGCGAGGGACAGACCCAATACTTCGCGTACATCATGGAGAAGCAGCCTCCCTCCGGCCCGCCGCTCCTGATGACCCACGGCGTGGACCTCCTCTCGGATACCCCCGAAGGTGCGTATCTCCTGGATGCGATGATTACGTATATGCGAAGCAATGCTTTTTTTGCCACCCCGGCCCGTTAGGTTCTATGTCCGCAAATCCTCCAACTCCGCGATTGAAATATCCGCTTGCCGCAGGAGGGCGCGAAGCGTGCCCCGGTCAAGGACTTTGTGGTCAGGGACTACTGCCTGACAAAATGGATTGTTCCGGCGCAAGAGGATATGCGACCCTTTTTGGCGCTTGACGGTAAATCCCGCTTTTTCCAAAACAGCGACCAACTCGCGCCCTGATAGTACCGGCAAGGAACTCATACGGCCAGTACTATCGTGCTGAAATGCTCCTCGGGCACGGGCAGATTATCCTCACATAACGCCTCAATATAGCCTTCAATGGCTTCTTTTATATTGGCAACGGCTTCTTCACGACTTTTCCCCTGTGAGATACAACCTGGCAAACTCGGACACTCAGCTATCCAAAAGCCATCTTCTCCCGGATAAAGGACAACCTCACGCATAGGTTATTCTCCTTTCGTTCTGGTTAAAAAACCCGCACACACCACGATGCATCAGTCCGCTAACGTTGGCATCCATAATGGCATCAGTCAGTACTATGGCTGTTATTGTAGCATAGTAACTGGCCGGCCATCAGGTATTGGGCTTGAATCAGGATTTCACCCCGTCCCATCCGTATTTTTACACTCACCGGCCCCGTGGAAAATCCCGAACCCTTACCAGAAATAGCGTATACCGTCCCAGGCGACTTGCAGGATGGTGAGGGGATTCTTCGGAATGGCGTGGGGGAACAGGCGGGTCGCGATGCGGAACACGGCGAAGCTGAACCCTGCTTTTTTCGCGAGGGCAAGCGGGATGGGTCCGGTAATCAGGGCGCGGGCGAAGGGCAGCAGGAATCCCGGCACGGTACAGTAGAAGGTACCCAGGCAGGCGATGCGCGCCTGGATCTGTTTCTCTTTCAGCGTGTAGGTGTTCAAGGGGCTCATGGCGGAAAAGCGGGTGAGGAAATCGGCGTCGGGAGGCAGGTACCCGTGCTCGATGGCGTAATCGGCCAGCTCGGTGCCGCGCGAGGGGCTACACACGCTGAAGGTCGGCACGGTCAGTCCCAGGCTGCGCGTGAAGTTCAGGGAGTTCAGGTCGTCTTCGAGGGTGGTTCCGGGGATGCCGACCATGGTGTTGCCGTAGGTTTTGATATTGTATTTCCGGGCCAGGTCAAAAGCGCGGCGCATTTCTTGGTCAGACAGACCGCGCTTCAAAATGCCGTTGCGGATGGGCTCGGAACCGGCCTCCACCGCCATGGAAATGGAATAGCATCCGGCGGCCTTGAGCAGTTTCGCCGCCTCTTCGGTGAAGGTGTTCGGGCGCATCAGGCAGTAAAAGGGGATGCCGATGCGCTTGGGGTATTGCTCGGCAAATTCCCGCAGCCAATCGTCCACGGTGAGCGAAAAGGTGTCGTCGAAAAAGCGGATGAACCGCACCGGCGGATAATGTTTGACGACATGTTCCACTTCCGACAGCAGGTTGTCCACGGAACGGCGGCGCAGCACAGGCCCGCACTCCTTGAACATGCGGTTGTACACGTGGTTATAGCAAAAGGTGCAGTGGTACGGACAGCCCCGGGACGCCATGAAGGAGCGCAGCCCGGTGCGGGGAATGTACGGCACAGCCTCGTAATAAATGTCCCGGTCGGCATAGGGCAACTGGTCCAGTTCTTCGCTGCTGAGTTTCTCGCGGCATTTGGCGCCTTCGCCGGTCAACCCGATATTGGGAATACCTTCGAGGGATTCCCCCTTTTCGAGCCGCTCCAGCAGGGCGGGAAAGGCCCGCTCGCCGTCGCCCTGGCAGATGGCGTCCAATTCCAGTTTGTCCAGGATGCCGGGCGAAAAGGTGGGGTGGGGGCCGCCCATGATCCGGAATACCCGCTGACCGGAAGCCTTCAAGTATTCCCGGAGCTTCCGGTCCGCCGGAGCAAAGGCTTCCAGTTCGCTGCCGATAACGCTGTAGGCGACCACATCGGGCTGGAGCGTTTTGACTTGTTCCACCAGGTCGTGCTTTTTCAGGAGGGTAAGGCTGACCCGATGCCCGGCCCTTTTGCAGATGGCGGACAGCAGCATGACGCCGTGCGGCTCGATGGCATAGGGAATATTCAGAACGAAAAGTACATGCATGAATTCAGGAGGTCCATGATTGCGTCCGGCATCCGCCTCATTTTGGCACACGAAGACACCAGTCCATGAAGGAGATAGTACCAAATGGCGCCTGATGCTATCAATCGGTCCCGCCGTGCCTAAATCCGCACGTAAGGAATGGCGAGGATCGTAGAAGCGGCATCCTGCCGCTTCCATTTCAGGCCGGGCAGGCGTTTTGATTAAGCCGGAACAACCCCCTATTATATACGCAATGAACCAATGCGAAAACCATAGCGGTCCCGCCGGCCCTTCTCCGCAACTCCCTGTTCAGGCGCCCTTACTGACTCCAGGGCGCGCAGGGATCCCTCTGGTGTTGATCCTGCTGGCCGGGTTGGCGATTCGCCTGGCCTACCTGTATGAACTGCAGGAACATCCGGATTTTCAGATCCCCATGTATTTCCAGGTGGACATGGGATTCATAGACAATTCCGCGATGGACCATGCGCAAAACGCGCGGGCGATGCTGCATCTGCCGCCCATCGAACCGCGCTTCGAACGCAACATCGTCTGGCGGCACAACCCGGGCAACCCGCAGCTCCGCCCGCCGCTGTACACGGTGTTTTTGTCCGTCCTCTATTTCATTCTGGGTGATTCCCAGTTCGGTGTGCGGCTGGCGCAGATGCTGCTGGGGTTGGGCAGCGCACTGCTCGGCTATTTTCTGGGCGTAAAACTTTACAACCGGGGGGCGGGCCTGCTGATGGCGGGGTTCATGGCGTTTTACTGGCCCTTCATTATTTACGAGGCCAACCTGCACGAACCCGTGCTGGTGATATTCTGTTCGTTGCTGTTCCTGAACGCTGCGCTCTGGTGGCAGCGCCGACCCGGCAGGGGACGGGCCTTTGGCATGGGTCTCGCCTGCGGATTTTATACCATCGCTTCGGCCGCCGTCATCCTGTTCCTGCCTGTGCTGCTTTGCTGGACGCTGTGGGTGCTCCGAAGTGCGGAGATACACCATCGGCCTGTTTACGAGACAGACACTGGGGCAGCCCTTCCGCAAAGGCGGGGGTGGAAACGACTCTTTATCCAGGCCGCATTTGTTTTAGTCGCCTTCTTCATGCCCATTCTCCCGGTGACCCTGCTGAACTATCAGGAATCTGGACGGTTTGTGCTTAATAGCTTCGGCCAGGGCATTACCCTGTACATCGGCAACCAGCCCGAATCCCGAGGGTATCTGCACGGGGCGGACGATTTGCTGGACGAGTACTTGGGCGACGGGTACAAGGACTTGCGGGTGGACGAAAAAGTGGCGCGCATTGACGACTGGTGGCGCTGGGCGGCCCTGGCACGTCAGGCCGTACGAGAACAGATCCTTGAGCATCCGGGGTGGTTCCTTAAATTATGCCTGAAACGGGCCGCCCTCTTCTGGACGCCCCGTGAGATTTCGCAAAACATCACCGAATACGCCGACCGCCTCTTCTCGCGCACCCTCTACCGCATTCCCGGCAATTTCGCGGTCGTCTTCGCCCTGTTTATGGTGGGCCTGTTTGATTTTTTAATTTCCAGCCTGACGCGTTTATTCAGCAGAGGCCGCACGCCCGAGACGCGGGAGGAATACCTTAACCGCGCCGGTTACGTCCTCATTCTACTGCTAATCCTGGTGTGGTACGCGCCTTTCCCGTTCCTTTGGATATCCGCCCATTTCCGGGCGCCCATTCTTCCGGCCGTCGCTGCCTTCGCCGTCCTGGCCTGCTGCAAAATCCTCTACTATTTCAAGACGCGCCGATGGGGACCGGCGATTATGGGTGCCGCCGTTGCCATACAGATTGCCGTGGCGCTCTATTTGATGCCCGTGTCCTATGACGACGATATCCAGACGTGGCTGTATTTCCGCACCCAGCACTATGCAAAACACAAGGCGCCCGAAAAGGCGCTGGCTATTGCCGAACGTGTCATAGAACGCGCGCCGGATCATTTGTTTGCCCGGCGCATCCATGCCCAGGCGCTGCTCGATGCGGGGAAAAAGGAGGAAGCGCTGGCTGCTTATGAACAGTTGCTGCCGGACCTCAAAGATAAAGTACTGGCCGCGGATGCCGCCGAAGTTATCGGGTTGCTGCAGCGGGAGTTCGGCAACAATTCCGCCGCCCGGGAGGCGTTCCTGCAGACCCTTCAACACGGTCCCAATCGGCCCGTCGCCCTGCACGGGCTCGGCAACATCGCCTTTGAAAACGGGAACCATCAGGAAGCGGTGCGGTATCTGGAGCAGGCCCTGCAACTGGAACCCACGAACTCCAACACCTGGTTTTTGCTCGGCATGGCCCGCTCTGCCGCCGGCGATACCGCCCGCGCTGAAGAAGCCTACCGCGAGGGGATGCGGGTAGACCCCAAAGATGTGTGGCCTGTCATCGGACTGGCCAATCTGCTTGCCGCGGCCGGAAGAAAGGACGAAGCCTGCACCCTCTACGAACACGCCCTCAGCCTCGACCCCAAAAACGCCCAGGCCCGGCAAGGCCACGAAGAACACTGTGCCAAACCCCCGCCTCCAAACCCGCCAAACTGACCTTACGGCGTTGTCTGACGCGGTCCGACCAAGTTCGACATGGTTCGATAGAACTCCCACCTATTGCGCTTTGTCCGCAATTCATTTCTTGACTGAAAATCTATTTTTTGCTAGACTACACTCCCCACTGAGCGGGACTAACTCAGTTGGTAGAGTGCCAGCTTCCCAAGCTGGATGTCGCGGGTTCGAACCCCGTGTCCCGCTCCATCTTCTTTTACCTCAGCGTCTTAGAGCGTGTAAGGAAAGTCAAGATTGCTTCACTTTGTTCGCAATGACGGCTTTATGGATGCTATGTCATTGCGAGTGAAACGAAGCAATCTAAATTGGTTGTGATAATTGCATGGACCGTCAAAGGGACTTTCCGTACACCCTCTAAGAGAAGTAAAGAACGCACCAGGCAGG
>JAKJCY010000193.1 GCA_022706235.1 Candidatus Hydrogenedentota bacterium
CAGTCCCTTCTTTACTCAGTCTATGTGTTTTCACAAAAAGTGCGATTGTATATTCCGACGAGTTCAGGAAGTCTGAAATTGTACAATCGCAAAAATCGGTAACCGGACGACTCCAGCGGTATTCAAGAATGTTTGTCGCGGAATCAGGTAGTTTGGTGAAAACGGACAAGGATTGCAGCTAGTGTTGCGCGGGCATGTCCTCGTCAGGAGGCGTCATTGTGTTGCGTAACGTATCCAACGATCCCAGGGATTCAATGAAAGGCTGCGACACGGGATATGCGCCTGGATAGGTCAGGCGTTCCACATGACCGTCCATAAAGAGCACGTTTATTTGATCGTCATGGTGTCCGGGTCGTTCGATTAATACCGGCAGTTTTGATTGTATCATGGCTGCCCCTGCGGGATTATGGATATCCGTAATGAAAACACGCTCCACCCCTTCCCGCAGTCTGTAGATCGGGTTGTCTTCAGCGTCTTTCAGGTCGGCCGTGAAGTCTCCGCCATTCTCGACTTGTTTCCGGTACGCCTGCGCGAAAGCCAGTCCCGTCTTTTCATCGGGGAGCGCATACCCCAGGTACCAGTAGGAACTAGTATTAAAACAAAGTTTAGCCTTTTGTTCGAGATTCTTCTCCTCATTCACTTGCAGGCAAACGGCCTGTTCCGTCGGACAGACGAGTATCACCGGGTCTGCGAGATATTCGGGATACACCTTTTCCTTAACCCACATCAGGGTTCCGGGCAGGGGACTCAGCGGGGGAAACGACTGGTCAGGCGTCTCATCCGCATACAGCATTAGAACGAGGCCGCATTGCTTCAGGTTATTTTGACAGGAACTGCAGAATGCCTTTTCCCGGGCCTCAGCCAGCGCCGGTTGCAGCGCAGCGTCTAAGGTTGACTTGGGATATTGGTTGTGGACTGCTTCCAAATCGGGGATGGGGGTGGGGATATCCATGGAAATGCCCGGGACGCGGCATTGGGAGTGCATTGTGTTTTTCATGGTGGAGGATATCATTTCCCCGAAAGAACCCATGGAGGCGGCACCTTCCGGAGGGGCATAACGGAAGTCTTTCGTATGCAGTTCCGGAGAAGATACGGAGACATGAGTTTCGGTGAGATCGCCTTTCATGTTCATTTTGGCCATGGTATCCATCATGCACTTTATGTCTTCCTTGGACTTTTCTGTCACCTCTTCTCCCATCGCCTTGACGCTTTCCTCAAGTTGCGCGTCGGTCATCTCGGGCATGGCGCGGCCGGACTCCGGGGCTTCGAGGGACCGGCTGCATTTTCGTATCAGGAAATTGGCTTTTGATATCCAATAGGTTTCTTCTTTGGATATCATCGAGGGACTGCTGATGACAAAACAGTCATCATCCCCGATCTTTTCGGAGTCTTTCAATGTGGGGTTTGTTAACCTGCTAAAAGGCAGTGCGCATTCAGCGGCATAAGAGAGAAAGAAGGACGGGATGGTATTGGCAACGCCGCCTGAAACGCCCGTTGCCGCGCCCAGAGCCATCTCATCATTGTCCATGGGACAATAGGCTTTTGCGGTGCTCATGTATAAGCATCGTTGTGAACCGTCGTTCCACACTGCACCAGACTGAATAGCTGCATCTCCACTTTTCTGGGACCAGGTAATGAGATAGAGGTCGGGCTTTTTCAGCAACAGGGTAAAAGAAGTCTCTAAGGTTGTTTTCCCTTCGTTTATTTCCACGTTGGACACAACGGTACCCTCCGCTTTATAGGTGTCCGATACTTTGTAGACGGCTGTACATTTCTCCAGGATTTGTGCTGGCAATAACGCTTCACCAGAACAGAATTCAGAAGATGTTAACACCAGGAAGATAAGGATGCATTTTACAAACGCTCTCATGGTATTCCCTTTCTTTGTCCTATCCACTAATTATCGTGTTTCCGCACTTGTCTTTTGCTCTAACCGAGCAGATTCCCCTGATCTTGCCTGTTTTAATAAGCCGTCGATATGTGCTTCTATCTTACGAAACCTCTCGATGTCGTCCGTCAGGTCGGGGGCGTTCGTGATTTTCTTTATGCTTTCCTTGGCGCAGGCGCTCACCTGATGGTCTTCGGACCGGGACGCTTCCTGTAATTCGGGCAGGGCGCTTTTGGCGAGGGCGCCGAATCGGCCCAGCGAAACGACCGCACAAATGCGTGCATAGACATCGTTATCTTTCAGAACGCCTGCAATCAGCGGGATGTTTTCAATGTTCAGATTATCTTCCGCTGCCAGTTTTGTGACGGTATCGGCATGCATGCGGGGGTGGTCGCTTTGCAGCGCTTTCCGGTATTTATCGCGCAGGTCCGCCATCTGCAGCACCGTTACTTTTTCAGGAAGGGTGACCTTGTCCAGTTGAATCCGGCCTTTTTCGGTGAGGTATACGGTGAGCGTGGGGTGCATGTCCCAAACATCGGCGGTACCTTCAAAATCAATCATCTGCGCAACAATGCCCCCGACAAGGTGCATCTGCCAGTCTATGGGAATGGGCCTGTCGTTGTGGAAGCTTTGGGCACGACCTGGCCCTGGACGAAAGGTTACTTCGTGCGCCGGGCTTTCCAGTGCGGCAAACAACGCGAGAAACTGGTTGAGTGTCTCCGTATCACCCAGGTAATAGAAATATTCATTTCCATTACACCAGTTTGAATATACCCGGTGTTCATCATTGATGAGGGGCATGATGCCCGGCCAGTCCGTGTAATTTCCATCGCCAAGCGGCTTGTTACCGAAAGTTTCCTCGCCCATAGGCCAGGCGCTGACCGTTATGAAACATAAGCCCAGGAATACCGCAAAGAAAAGGAGGTGCTCCGTATTTATTCTCCCTTTGCCGCCACCGGTACTGACAACCGCTCTTCTATACATCATGGCTGTTATTCCTCCTGAAAATCCTGATGAAGGATGTTATAGGCGGCTTCAAGCGCTTCATCCGCCTCTTTTCCAACGCCCATACATAGTTTCACCGTCCGGAACCGTCCATTGCCCGGACGTCTGGAGGTGACTTCCAGGTAGGGTACGTCTCCGCCTTCTTTTCCGAAAGGAGTACGGCCTATGCCGAACCGCCCCCGGCCCAATCCAAAGAAGTCGAATCTGACCAAGCCAAAATGTTTCCTGTCCATACGTACACCGGTGATATGTTCGGAGGCCTCAGGCAGGGACGTTCCCGCCCGCCATTGACAGATTTCCGTGTCAAGAATCCCGAATTGCCGCAGAACTGTCAGAACCCGCATGTTCGTGATATGGAATAATATCCTCGCCGGAAACGTAGTCATAGCAGTCCCAATTTGCCAGGACGCAACAGTATAGGTAAGATACCAGACGCCTTCTTTTGAGAAAACAAGTTTCTCTCCGGGAAAAAGTTGGGGCGAGGTTGATGTAACGAATCGAAGCCGTAATCCTGACATGATAATGGAACCTCCAGTATGAATGGCGTTTCTCCTTTGCGCGTTCCCGAATCGCATTGGGAACGCGAAACATTACTTCTCCGGGGGTTGGAGTCGTGCCGCGTGAATAAGTGTTACTATGACTGCGATAGTTGGGAAAATGACTGCCGGCCCCACGGACACCGCCAGCAGCGCCATAAGACTTGCCTGCGCATTTACCAGAAAAATGCCGACAATACTCACCGCAATCATGATTATTGACCACAGGATCATTTGTTTGCCGCCGTAGGCGTTAATGTCGTACCACAGTTCCGCTGAGATAAAGGCTTTGGGAATCCTGAAACCATACAGGCCATTCATTGGGATCATGCGCAATACCAAGGGAATCGAAATGGCTATGAACAGCAGGCCCACCCCTATATTGATAACGCCGCACGCGCGCACAAGACCAAGGGAGGACGTATCCGTGTTCTTGGCTGCTCCCCGTACCAACACATAGTATGAAGGCTTGGCCCCACGATCGATCACATCGCCATTAACCCACTCCAGGAACAGGTACGTCTCGCCATCGATCTCCCTGATCTCGTATTTACATAAATGCTTATCCCCACTGTCCCACCATAGGCACCCTTTACTCCAGCGCCACGCCCCCGAGCCAATGCCGCCCGGGCTGAAGGTAATGTCACTCAGAAATAAATCGTCCTTCCATGTTCTCTGTCCGGGGGTGAACTGATTGATTGAGGACACGTAGTCCACGCTGTACCATGTGCCAATGACGGCGGGGTCATCTATAAAGGGTGGGACCGGGGTCGTCTCACCCGCTGTGGCGCTCTGTTGTACAGTAACACCCGCAAGGCACACGAGTGTTATGATTATTCCCGTCAACACACAACACGAGTACAGCCATTGCTTAGGCATCTCGCTTTCCCTTCACTGCGGCAGCTGATTTTTTATTGGCAGAGGATAGTGCATTTGAAAACCTGTTGGTCTATCGTTTTAAAGACAAACGACACAGCCCGATGGTATTATACAGGTATACTTCACCGTCATCGGCGACATAGACTTGGTATACACCTTTCGTCCGGTCATCCTTATATTGGCGGAGTGTCCTTCCGGTAGTCACATCAAAAAGCGAGGCGATTCCCTGGTCGTCATTGAAGGCAAAGGCGAAAGCGCCGTTGGGACTCAAGACGGCCCGGTTGAAGATATGTCCGTCTTCATTGCGGACCTCAGGCAGTTCGGTTTGGATCGTCCGGACGGATTGCCCGGTTGCAGTATCCCAGACATGCAGCAGATTTCCCTGGGCATTGGTTACCAATTTACTGCCGTCGAGAATAAAGGAACCTCCCAGTGACGGCGGGCGCTTGAAATGGTCGGTAAATCCCCCCGCAAAATCTTCGATAGTGTTAAGGAAAGGTATTTTGATTGCTAGGACGGATGGGGAGTGAGAATAGGAGCGTAAGAAGCGGGCATTCTCGACCAGGGTTTTGAGGCAGGCGCCAGTCTCCACGTCAAAAATCCACGCCCGACCATAGCCTGGGGCGAGCAGTTTTCTATTGTCAGGTGTAAAGCATAAGCCGTTCTCCCAGGAAATATATCCACGTTCTTTTTCTTTTGGGAAATATAGATCTTTTACCGGGTAGTCCCCTTCCAGGCGGACAACCTTAATGGAGGACTCCCAGTAGATAGCCAGAAGACGACTATCTCTTGAAAATGCAGCATGGGCATAGCCGTACTCATCCAGGGAAAAGGAGGAAACGACTATTCCCATGTCCACGGCCACTATAATCGCTTTGTTCTTTTGTTTTATGAGGGCATGTCGGCCGTCCGGGGAAAACGCGAGGGGTTCCCCTTCCAGTTCAAGAACAGGCTTGGATTGCCCTGACTCAAAGACTTTCGATTGAACATCAATAGAGAGTAGGACGCGACCCATGGATTCCGAAGGGATGGGCCGGGTCCACGATATATCCATTCCCGGGAGGATCCACTGGCTGGTCACAGTGAGGTCGTCCAAACGCTTTGCCAGCAGCAGCGAGTCCTCTGTCCCGCGAATAGAGTGTAGAAAGTGCCCGTAATAAAAAGGAGACCCGCCTATACCCCAGCCAATATAATTGCTGGAGTCCAGCAACTGCCGCGGTTCGGAATCCGCATCCACCTGCCAAAGCCATAAACTGCCGTTCGATTCGCGGGAGATTGTCCAAAGGTTTCCGTTGCTGTCCATCTTGACGCCGCCGAGCATAAGAAAACGGTGTCCTTCTTTCTGCCGGGCGTGTGTTATTGCCCCACTTGTAGTATCCTGCAACCATAGGGTATCCATCTTGTCACTCATGAAAAGCAATTGGTTCCGGTCTGAATAGACTTTAAGTCCCCCCAATTTCTTTTCCGGCAGGGTGATTGGATGGATTAATGTCCCCGTTTGCGCGTTGACCAGGGAATAACTGCGTTCTCTTTCTATCTGGCGATACTCCATAACCAGGGATTCATTGGAATCCAGGACATCCGCAATGCCAAGGCACTCCTTGGAATTCACTTCAAATCTTGGGGTGATGGTTCCCGTGTCCAGGGCCAAAGAAGACACCTTTCCCAGTTCGGGTGTCTGTTTCTTTACGCAGGTTAAAAATGCGGTCTTTTCATCAGGAGAAATTACATTCGTACTGTGGTCCTCCGGCAGCCGGAAATAGGAGTTGCCGTCCGGTGCATAAAGCAGGCAGACAAAGCGCACAGGCATCCCGCGGTTGTTGTCATATTCACGGACAAACATCAATTGCAGCCAGTCCGTATTACCGATAAACTCCATGTAGTCGGGCATGCCAAAGTTGCGATTCCGGTAGCGCCAAGCTTCCTCGCCTGTATCCATCCGCATCACCGTCAGCGTACCGTCTTGTTTTGGCACGGCGACAAGCGTTTTTCCGGACCTGGGGTAAAGTCGTGCATTCTTGATTTTTACACTCCAGCGCTCACCCTTGGACCGCAGATCATAGCCGTTCAGCGCGTGGCCTCTGACCAGCATATAAATGCCTGCATCCATATTCACACCGACAAAACGCGGCACGTGTTCAACAACCGTCCAGAAAGGTTCCGTGCCATGAGAAACGGAAGCAAACCCCAGTAATACCGAACAGACCCGGCCCAACAGTACAAGCCGCCCAAAACTTGTTTGAAACGTTTTCAAAACGTACCTGCTTCCTGATTTCACTTATGCCCATCCCTTAAACAGACAACTAATGATTATGGCACAAATATGAATGGCGATATGTCTCCGGTCTGTTTCATCTGCTCGCGCGCGTCCTTCCGCTGCTTGACTTGGTCGGGTGTCAACTGTAACCATCCGGGGTCGCTGGTTACCTTAATATCCCATTGGTCCTGCCAATTCTCAAGAAAGGCGGTATTACTCGTGGTTTCGCTCATTAGTTTACAGAACGCGTCCAGACGCTCTTTTGAGACCTCCTTCATTATTTCAGGTGAGACCTTGAACTCATCCACCAGCATTGAATAGGTTCCTTTGGCCTTGTACTCGCCTTTGGGAAGCACGCCGGAACACATTGGGCCGATTCCCTCCAGATCGGACTTAGCCGTTAACGTCAGTTCCACAGAATCGCCTGGCGCAGTTTCGTATTGCTGTTCGGACTTGAAAAGAAAATAAATTTCTCCCGGTTTCGCCATCGGATCCTGTTTACCATTTGCCTGAGATTCTTCCGGCGATGACCAACCCTCCATAAAGGTTCCGTTCTCAAAGATGGTCATTTGTTGTTTCTTACCGTTGCGTTCAATCGTCAACAGGAGTTTTCCAGCCAGCAATTCATCTTTTTTCATGAACTTCCAGTGAAACTCTTCCTGCCGTATAGGCAGTTTCAACGAAATCTTTCGCGCCACCGGTTCCCTGCTAACCGGGCATTGCTCCATTGAGTTCGTCATGTCCAAAGCACCGGCCCACTGCATTGCCAAACTTACCAAGACCAAAAGTAAAGAACGTGTGTGCTTCATATCCGCTTCATCCTTTCATGGTTAACATGCGACCTTGTTGGCGCCCACCAGGAGCAGTAAGAAAAGAAAGCAAGTATAATACCGTTTTGCATTGAAGTATTATTGCGATTTTCACGGCACATCTATAATTCATTTTGTTACTGAATAGGAGACTGTCGTCGGCGATTTAAGCTTACATCACAAAGCATGGTTGCGACTATTTTTTTACGCATCTTGCCCGAAACGATCCGGTATCCTTTTCATCTTTTGGCGGCAGCGTTTCCTGCCACAAGATTTCAAATCCTGCTTGTTGGATTTCCCCGGCCAGTATCGGTGCGTTTAAGCGTATCCTGCGAATGGGCAGCCAGTTTTTCCCTGCTGCTGTTTTGCATCCCTCTTTTGTTTCCCCATCACCCAGGTCCGCCCAGGTGATTCCGTCTGCATCCATATTCCATTCCGGACAGGATTTCATGGCGGGATGGCCTACCATCGTTTCAATCCAATACTGGCCGCCCGGTTTCAGCAATGCCTGTATTCCGGCAAGAACCTGCATCCGTTCATCTTCAAA
>JAKJCY010000194.1 GCA_022706235.1 Candidatus Hydrogenedentota bacterium
AACTTGCTGAAATGCTCTGGTCCCTTGACCAGTACGATGAAGCAGGCAGAGTCTATACCGAATTGCTGCAGCGCTGGCCCCGCCTGGAAACCGATGTAGTAATTCGCCGCCGCATGGAGCGGGACGCATCCGGCAATCTCGTGGTTTTGTCGCCCGCAAAGATGGAACAACGCTACCGGGAATTGGAGCCTCTGAAAATTTATAATGTGTCCTCATTCCGTAGCGGCCGTTTCGAGGGCTGGCCGGCCACGGCCAATGAGCGGTATTATAATGTTGCGGGTCAGGCGGTAAATCAAAGCGAGCAGGCTCTGGCCGATGTCAGCATCGTCGTCACCATTTACGGACTTGGGCAAATGGTCTACGACACCCAAACTGTGCCGATTGGTTCCATGCGGCCGGGTGAAGTGCGCGCCTTCAACGCCCAATTCTCGCGTTTCGATAACATATATAACATAACGCGCCATGAATGCACCGGAACTTTCCGGCGCTAAAACGAATTGCTCTCGCAAAGGCGCGCCTTGGCAGAGCATTCGTTTGATGATGACAGCAACACGGCCGAATAAGGCAATAATGATTAAATCAGCACGCTATATACCACTCTTTGCCGCGGTATTTCTGACCTTAGGTGTCGGGACTTACGCCCAGGAACCGCCACAGGTCAATGTATCTGTAAAGATTATTGAGTTTCAAACCTCCAAAGCGACCGGAACGGGTTTAAGCGCTTATTTCCAGCACAGGGTCGAACCGCGTCCGTACGGTATCGTATCCACAGGCCGGGGAGCTATTACGGCCGCCTCTCTCGCTTTCCCCAATACCGCATCGGGCGGCATCACCCTGTTCCTGGACCGGCTCAGCACCTATTACGGCGATTTTGAAGTGGTCTTGCAGGCCTTGGTGGACCAGAACCGCGCGTTTATTCTATCCCAGCCCAAAGTCATGGTGCCTGTCGGTTCCGCCACACCCACCGTCATTAAAACCACCCAGGACGTATCCTACGAAAACACGGTGGTTGTCGGTGCAACCACCACACAAACAACGGCTTTCCGTGCGACGGGGGTCACCCTGACCGTCAGTGCGCTCCAGGTGGTGGATGATGATGGAGACCCAAATACACAAAATGACGTATACATTCAGCTCAAACTCACTGCGGAAATCAATGAGGAGGGGGAACGTATCACGGTTGCCCTTGATGACAAAGCGTCCTCGGCAACGTTGTTTACCCAGGCTTCCAATGCAATCACGGTTCCCGAGTTTATTTCCCGGAGCATAGACACCACCGTCTGGGTACGCCAGGACCAGGTGCTTATTCTTGGGGGCCTTTATAGAAACACAAAAAACAAGAATATCGCTTCGCTGCCCTGGCTGACGCAGGGAGAAAATATTCTGAATACCGTTGCGGAGTGGGTATCGCCCCTTTCCGAAACGCCGGAAATGCCCCTGAGTTCAGTTCTGGGAAACCGCGAAACAATGGAAGCCCGCCGCGAACTGGTCTTTCTGGTCAAGGCTGATTTATGGCGCAAGGCTTATACGGTTACGCAGAGCATGGAAGAATATGAAGAAAGCACGGAAGAAGCGACCGCGGAAGGAGAGACCGAGGAAGATGTTGTTGAGCCACGCTCCGGACCGGGATTCTTCGAGAATATAATGGACTCCCTCACCGGTGACGGCCAGTCCATCGGCAATAGTCTGGGAGGCTTGAAATAATGTATCGTCACTGTCCCACACTATTCATAACTTTGCTTGCAGTAACCGCTTTTGTTTTTTTTATTACCAGCCTCAGTAATGCCCAGGAAGCGGCACCAGCTCCGGCGGAAGCCGCACCACCCCCTCCGCCTCCGGCGGAAGCTGCGCCACCCCCTCCGCCTCCGGCGGAAGCTGCGCCACCCCCTCCGCCCCCGGCGGAAGCTGCGCCACCCCCTCCGCCTCCGGCGGAAGCTGCGCCACCCCCTCCGCCTCCGGCGGAAGCCGCACCACCCCCTCCGCCCCCGGCGGAAGCCGCACCTCCACCGCCTCCGGCCGCCCCGCTGACAGATGTTCGTCAGGTGCAAGTCAAGGTATGGATCAGTGAAACCACTGAATCGGGATTGCGGGACATTGGGGCCAACTTAAATTTTACCCGCTTTGTTCGTGGTGTGGAACAAAGCGGTTCTGTCCAAGGCGTGGAATCCAGCACGACCAACTTCGGGGATAAATTTGGCTCCGTCAGCCTGCCTTATCCGGATACAGCCAAGTTCGGCGATCCCATGCGCCCTGACTTGAACAACAACCTGGCAAACGGCTTGCAGGCCTACCAAGGGGCTGGACTCGAGTTCAGCATCATAGAAACCAGTTCCGGAACTCTGGAGGGCGTATTCCAATCACTCGAGAAACATGTTGAACTGGATTTGATTTCCAAACCGGAACTGATGGTGGCGAACACCATGCCGGCGATTATCAAGGCAGGCGGCCAGGTACCCTTCCAGGACGTCAGTTATTCCGGGACCACACCGACGTTAAAGGTTGCATGGCGGGATGTGGGCGTCAACCTGAACTTGACACCAACTATCATGCCCAATGACTATGTGCAGCTGAATATCACCCAGATGGAGGTTTCCGATACGGCGAGGATAGACAATATCCGGGGCGTTGACCTGCCTGTGTTTTCATCGCGCTCTCAAGCGGGTGTTGTTTTTGTCCCGGATGGCACCACGCTGGTTATTGGGGGGCTTTCCAGCCGTATGGTACGCCAATCGGAACGGCGTGTGCCCGTATTGGGGCGACTGCCCCTCATCGGCATTCCTTTCCGCAGCCGCAAGTCCGATGCCGAAGTCACCAGCCTGCTGATTTTCGTCTCCCCCACCGTGGTGGACATGCGCGCGCCCACCCCTCAAGCCAAGAGCGCCTTGGCCTTCTGGCGGGAACGGGGCTCCGACTGGGCCCATGCCCAGCGGATAGACCGCGAAGTGGATGCCATGCAATCCGGTTATTGACAGTCCGGAATACAAACACCTCCATTCCAACAAAAGCTCCATTTCAACGGAAATTTCAACAGAAATGTCAACAGAAATTGAAAATGCGCATTTAAATCTGTATAGTATCCCGCACGGTGAGATTGGTCGCGCCAATTTTTCGCATACATTCTGATACGGGAGATTCATACCATATGACGGGACTACTTATCGCCGGGGGTTTTATGCTTGCCCTTGGCTTATTGCTTTCCGGGCTGCTCGCCTTGGCAAATACGAAATTGCATGTATATGAAGATCCGCGTATTGATGCGGTCGAGGAGTTATTGCCTTCGGCCAATTGCGGCGCATGCGGCTTTGCCGGGTGCCGCGCCTTTGCCGAAGCGCTGGTGGCGGGCAACGCCCAACCGGCCCGCTGCAGTGTCAGCACGCCGGACATGGTTTCGGCCATCGCTTCCTACCTGGGGGTGGAAGCAGGGGAGGGCGTGAAACGGGTCGCCCGCCTCGCCTGTGCGGGCGGTGACGACATTGCGCGCCGTTTCGCCCATTATGAAGGCCGGGAAAGTTGCCGCGCGGCGGCGCTGGTCGCGGCCGGCGGCAAAGCCTGCACCTATGGGTGCCTTGGATACGGGGACTGCGCCCGCGCCTGCAAATTCAACGCCATTCACCTGAGTAAGAACAATTTGCCGGTGGTGGACGAAACGAAATGTACAGCCTGCGGCGCCTGCGTGGCGGAATGTCCCAAGCACTTATACTCCATTCACCCCACGGGTCATCAGCTGTTCGTGGCCTGCTCCACGCAGATGCGCGGCAAGGACGCGAAAGAGGCCTGCAAGGCGGCCTGCATCGGCTGCGGCATGTGCGCGCGGACCCTTCCCGAGGTCATTACCATGAACCAAAACCTGCCGGTGGTGGATTATTCGAAAAATGACCTGGCTTCCCGTGACGCCATACACCGCTGCCCGTCCGGCGCGATCTGCTGGCTCGAACCCGGTGGCCGGGTGACCTACGGCGCCAAGGCGCTTGAGGCGCGCGGCGCGGCAGGCGCCCCGGAACAGCAGACGCGGCCCACAACCCAGTTGGAGGCGGCAACATCATGAGTAGTTCCGCGAAAACATTCCGACACGGGGTACATCCCCCTGAGTGCAAGGCAACGGCCGACGCCGTCGTAACACGCATCCCCTGGCCGGACGAGGTGGTGGTGCTGCTTTCGCAGCACACGGGCGCGCCTGCGAAGGCGCTGGTCGCGAAAAAACAGCCGGTGATGCGCGGCGAGGTCATCGCAGAGGCGGGCGGCTTTGTGTCGGTGCCGATGCACGCGCCCATCACGGGCACGGTAAGCGCGGTGGACCTGGCGCTGAATCCCCGGGGCGAACTGGCGCCGGCGATCCTGATCAAGCGCGATCCCGAAGCCGACCAGGAAACGGTATACGGCACGCCGCGGGACCTGGGTAACCTTAGCGGGGACGCCCTGATAAAAGCAATCCAGGATACCGGCCTGGTGGGCCTGGGCGGCGCGGCGTTCCCGACCCATGTAAAACTGAAAGTACCCGAGGGGAAAAAAATTGCGGTTGTTGTCGTTAACGGCTGTGAATGCGAGCCCTACCTCACCACGGACTACCGGCTCATGGTAGAGCAGGCGGACAAGGTCATCGCGGGCCTCCGCATCGTACTGCAGGCAACGGGCGCGCCGAAGGCGGTTATCGCCATTGAAAACAACAAACCGGAAGCCCTTGACGCCATGATGCGGGCCGTAACGCCCGGTGACCCCATTTCCGTAACCAGTCTGGCCACGAAGTATCCCCAGGGCGCTGAAAAAATGTTGTGCGATGTGATTCTACACCGTCAGATACCCTCCGGGGGGCTTCCCAGCGATGCAGGGATGGCCTGCTTCAATGTAGCGACCCTGGCCCAGATGGGCGAATTGCTTCCCCGGGGTCAGGGCCTTATCGAACGGATCATCACCGTGACCGGCGGCGGTGTGGAACGGCCCGGCAATTACCTGGCGCCGCTGGGCACGCCGCTGCGCCACATCATGGAACATGCGTGCATACGGCCGGACGCGCGCAAGATTATCAACGGCGGTCCCATGATGGGCATCAGCGTGGCTTCGCTGGATGTGCCGCTGACCAAGGGCGCCTCGGGACTGCTGGTGCTTCGGGATGATGAGATCCAGACCTCGCGGCTGGAGGAGTATCCCTGCATCCACTGCGCGCGCTGCATGGACGCATGCCCAATGTTCTTGAATCCCTCCCATCTTGGCCAGCTCGCACGCAAAAAACGCTACGAAGAAATGGCCGAAGAACATCATCTGAATGACTGCTTCGAATGCGGCTGTTGTTCCTATGTCTGTCCGTCCAATATTCCGCTGGTCCAGTATTTCCGCATCGCCAAGGCCATGCTCAGGGAAAGGAGCGCCGCCAGATGAGCACCGAACCACGGCTCTTCGAAATTGGAACTTCACCGCATCTCAAGGCGCCGGAGAGTGTCCGGGATATCATGTTCAACGTGGTGCTGGCGCTGTTGCCGATCGCTGTTTTTGCGGTGTGGTCCTTCGGGCTCAGCGCCCTGCTGTTGCTTGCCGTAACGACGGTTACCTGCATCGCTTCGGAACATGCCGCCTGCCTGCTTGCCGGCAAGCCGACCACCATCCGCGACTGGAGCGTGACCATCACCGGGCTGATTCTCGGCCTGACGCTACCGCCGGGCACGCCCTTGTGGATGGCGGTCCTGGG
The DNA here is from genome assembly GCA_022706235.1 of Candidatus Hydrogenedentota bacterium. Lineage (GTDB taxonomy): Bacteria > Hydrogenedentota > Hydrogenedentia > Hydrogenedentales > CAITNO01 > JAAYBJ01. Next base: position 5,681 of record JAKJCY010000194.1, read on the forward strand.
AGGCGTGTTCGGCGTCACCATCACCAAATCGCTCTTTGGCGGCCTCGGCTACAACTGCTTCAACCCGGCGCTGGTGGGCCGCGCCTTCCTGCAGATTTCGTTTCCGGTGGCGATTACCACATGGGTTCCCCCGGGGCTTCCGGGCCGTTTCACCAGCCTGCTGCCCTCCACGCTCACGGCCCCGTTCATGAACATGGACACCGGTGCGGTAAACGCGTACATCGAAAAGGCGCTGACCGCAGGCGGCATTGACGGCTGGTCGGGCGCAACGCCCCTGTCCCTGTGGAAGTTTGCCGATACGCCCGAGTTCGAATCCACCTTGCGGCTGTTTACGGGCATGATTCCCGGGTCCACGGGCGAAACAGCCTCGTGGCTGATTCTTCTGGCCGGGTTTTATCTAATCTGGCGGAACATGATGAACTGGCGTATCCCGGCGGGGATGCTGGGTGCGGCGTTCCTGCTGAGCGGCGCGTTCTGGCTCTCAAACCGCGCGGCCTACCCCAGCCCCGTTTTCATGCTCTTTTCCGGCGGACTGATGTTTGGCGCCATCTTTATGGCCTCCGATATGGTAGCCTCCCCCATGTCGTCGCTGGGGGTATGGATATATGGGGCGTTTATCGGTGCGGTTACGGTGATAATCCGTATCAAGGGCGCCCTGCCCGAAGGGGTCATGTTCGCCATCCTGCTGGGCAACGCCCTGTCGCCCCTGATCAACGAACTGACCCAGCCCAGAACCTACGGCGTCAAGAAGAAAGGCCTTTTCCGGATATGACGACACAGGCACATACAGCCGCCGCACCGGCGGCATACCATGATTCCGGCGGCAGCATCCCGATGCTGCGTACCCTGGGCGGACTTGCGCTTCTATCGGGTTGCCTGCTGTCCCTGGTATACCAGGGCACCAGCGAACGCATCGCCCGCAACTTTGAGGCGCGCGTACGCGACGCCGTGTTTGAGCTGCTTCCCGGCGCCACGCAACAGAAGGTCTTTGAATTTTCCGGGCCGGACGAGACGGGCAAGGACACGCCCTTCACCGCGTACGCGGGCTATGACGATACGGGCCGCCTTGTCGGGGTGGCGCTGGAAGCCTCCGATGGCAACGGCTACGGCGGGGAAATCCGCTTTATGTACGGCTACCTGCCCGACACGCAACAGGTGGTCGGCATGAAAGTGCTGCTCTGCAAGGAAACGCCCGGCCTCGGCGACCGGATAAAATCAGACGAGGCCTTTCAGAGCAATTTCAAAGCGCTGGAAGTACCCCTCACCGACGACGGCGCCACATTGGCGCATCCGCTGGCCTATGCCAAACCCGGCAAGGGCGGCGGCCCCGGCCAGATTGAAGGCATTTCCGGGGCGACCATCTCTTCCAAGGCGGTCGCGCGGGCCATGCACGGCAGCGCGAGCCTGATGCTTCCGGCAATCCGAAAACACCTGAGCGAAATGCAGGAGAACAGGCCATGAGCGAACAGCAAGGTTCCCCGTCCTCCATGGACGTTTTTCTCCGGGGCTTGTGGCAGGAGAATCCCGTCTTCGTCATGCTGCTGGGCACTTGTCCCACACTGGCGGTGACCAACAAGGTCATCAATTGTTTTGCCATGGGCGTTTCCGTGATGTTCGTGCTGGTCATGTCGGGCCTGCTGATATCGTTGTTGCGCACCTTCATTCCCAAGCAGGTGCGCATCGCGAGTTTCATCATCATCATTGCCACCTTCGTGACCATCGTCGATTATGCCATTCAATCCATCAGCCTCGACCTGTACGACAGTCTCGGCGCGTTCATCCAGCTGATTGTCGTTAACTGCATCATCCTGGGCCGAGCCGAAGCCTTTGCGTCGAAAAACGGGCCTGTCAAGTCTATGCTGGACGCCGTGGGGATGGGCCTGGGCTTCACCTTCGCGCTGCTCTGCCTGGGCGTCATCCGTGAAGCGCTGGGCAACGGCACACTCATGATGGACACGCCCTTTGAGATTTCCCTGTTCGGTCCGAATTTTGCCCCGTGGTCCATCATGATCCTGCCGCCCGGCGGCTTCTTCGTACTGGGGCTTGAACTTGCGCTGTTCGCCTGGCTCCGCAAACGGCGGGCAAGGCATACCGCCGCGGCGGCACAGGCGTAGAAAGGTATTTTATGAATACAGAATCCCTGCCTTCGATTTTCATCAACACGCTTATCGTGAACAATTTCGTGTTGAGCATGTTTCTGGGCATCTGCCCCTTT